>JBCBVC010000004.1:0-71499 GCA_039817845.1 Cyanobacteria bacterium J06642_2 | reverse complement strand
CCCAGAACGGGCAAACTGTCGCTGCTCGAGCCGATCGCTGGTTCCCGGCTTATCTTCCGGCAGCAACCGAACCCGAGCCCCAAATTCATCGCGTCACGCTGCCCGAAGGCTACGAGATTGCAGTCGAGCCGATGTCCACCCGCGGCTATCAGCAGCCGAGCGATAGCCGCATTGCTCTGGTGTTAGATACGTCACGCAGCATGGGCGAGCGTGCTGCCGAACTGGCTGAAACCTCTCGCTGGCTGGACGCGACCCTCAAACGAGGCAACGTCATTGACCTGTATCGCACGGCCTCAGCTGGCCTGGCGCCGAGTCATGAAAACGACATCCAACACTTTTCCCCCCAAGGATCCGAGTTTTACGGCACGCTTTCTCTACCTGAAATGCTCGAACAATTCCAGACTCTTAGGAGGGACACCACCTACGATGCCATTCTGCTCGTGACCGACGCTGGGAGTTATGACCTCGCTCGCGATGACGCCAACGTAACGGTCCCGGATGCCCCTCTCTGGTTGGTACATCTCGGCGGGTTTCCCGGCAGCTACGACGACACCACGCTGGCAGCCGTGCAGGATAGCGGTGGCGGGATTGCGGGCGGCGTTCAAGCAGCGCTCCAGCGCTGGGCTACAGAAGCCAGTTTGCAACCCAATGTAGCTAGCGTGACGGATGGTTACATCTGGTATGCCGATCCGGTTGAAACGACTGGATCTGAGCTTGCTGAGAGCGCTCTCGCTTTTGCCCCCCTGGCAGCCCGTCAAGCAGTCTTGCATGTGAATCGGGCGGCTCGGCGCGATAATCCAGTCGACCCTCAGGCACTAGTCGATCTCGATACCATCCACGCTCTGGCCGAGCGCTACAGCATGGTAACGCCCTATTCCTCGGCGATCGTGCTCGTCAATGACGCTCAGCGAGAAGCTTTGGCCCGAGCTGAAGCGGCTAGCGATCGCTTCGATCGCGAAGTGGAGACGGGGGTGGAAACGTTGACTCAGCCTGCTAACCCCCTGGCAGTATCTGGCGTTCCGGAACCTGAAGAATGGCTCATGATGAGTTTGGCCAGTGCCGGCATGGTGGGGTTGGTCTGGTATCGACGACGGCAGCAAGGCGTTAACAAAGCTTGAACTCTTAACACTAGTTGCCACCGAGTACGCTAGGGTTATGGTCAAATTGGCAGCTTCATCACTGCAAGAGGAGGACGTTTGTGGAGATAGACGAAGTTAAAGCTGTCATCCAACGCGCCCTAGCCGACCGTCAACTGTCTCGTGCTGAGCAGAATGACATCATGGCTGCCGTGCTCGCTGATGGTCGCGTGTCTCCGGAAGAACAAGAGCTCTTGAATGGATTACTCGATAAAATTCGCCAGGGCTACATCAAGGTCGTGGATTAGGCACTGATGGCTCCGTCGCGCGCTGCTGACGCGAGCCTCTACAATAGAAGGAATGGGTATCTCTAGGCATAGTTAGAGACCTGCCCAAATCATTCTTCTTGTGGCGAGGTCAGACAACTTTATGGTGGGCGAATCCTCGGGTTTTATCCTCGCCAGCAAGGAGCGCATGCGATCGCGCGCGCGTCGGATCGGTCAATTTAGCTTCTGGATTCAGCTCGTTCTCGTCGTACTTTCGTTAATCTTTTGGCCGATTGCCTTGATTGCTCAGTCGGGCTTCGGTTCGGTTCCCGCTGGTTCGGTGCTCGCCTTGTGGATCACGTTGGCTGCCATTGGCATTTTGGGAGCTACAACGTTCCTGACGTTTCAGTATTGGCGCACGGGTAGCCTCGACCAACTCAAACGCATTCTGTATGCAAATATATTCGGCGCATTTTTAGCTCTAATTGGCTCTGCCACTCAAATTGGCGAACTGCTCTTTAGTTTTTTTATTCGCCGCACCTTGGTCGGTCAAGCAGAAGAATGGAGTCTGTTGATCGCCACGCTCGACACGAACATCACGCTGGCCCATTTGATTAGCCTCACGTCGGTCCTGTGGATTTACGGCATCCTAGATCGCGCGGTCAAAACACCCAAATAATCGGTCAAAGCACCCAAATTAAAAGACAACTGTACGCCTCGTAACCCCACGCTGACTTTAAACTGAAATATCGCCTTCCACTTCCAGGCGCGTAAATGGGCCGACTTGGCAAAATGTCTCGGCCAGTTCGTCTGCCATAGCAACTGAAATCCAACCGAGCTGTCGCATTAAATGTAGAGCCAACGCGTACTTAGCTCGCGAACTCCCGTCAGCTACTTTGATGGCAAGTCCCAGTCCTTCTCCCATGCGGCTGAGACACTGAATACCTTCCCCACCAGACTTGCTGATGACTTCCCCCATTGTTAGCTTCATCACTTCCGTATCAAACCGACCGGGACCCGAGACCATCTCCGGTTGTTGGAACATCGCCCGCGCGATCGCCTCTAAATCGGCTCGTTGTCCGGCAGCGAGATGAGCATACAGCGTGGCCATATGCCCCAACTGCAGCTGATAGGTCGGTGCGCCACAGTCGTCCCGCGCAGCCAACAGCTCGACCGCGGGCATGCGCAGTAATTCCGTTAAATGAGACTGGACGAGCTGCTGTACAGGATGCTGGCGATCCAGATAGTCGTGCAGGCCCCATCCGCGCGCCTTTGCCGCCATCAACATGCCCGCATGTTTACCCGAACAGTTATGGCATAGAGAGCTGGACTTACCATAGGGAACTGGACACATTAAGTGCTCTGGTTCCAGGTCGGCCCGCCACAGCATGGAAAACACCTGCCGAGCGTGAGAGATCGACCCCTGATGCGAACCACACATGATAGCCAGGTCTTTGTCTGTTAAGCCAAAACGCTCGCGTACCCCAGAAGACATGGCTGCCAGAGCTTGAAAAGGCTTAAGGCTGGAGCGAATGAAGGCCTCCGTTTCACTGTTTCCAGCTACAGACAGAGGTCGACCCCGAGCGTCAGCAACCACTGCTTGACAAAGATGCGTAGATTCAACAATGCCTTCCCGCAGCAAGTGGACGGCTAACGGCGGAGTAGACGCGCGGCGATCGAAAGTCATCGAGTCAGACGAAACTGCTTATTCAGCGTATGACACTTTAGGACTCCTAGCTCGCATTTGCGTCTACGACCTCGGCTGTCGCTACGTATCCTGCTTCAGTCAGCCGATCTAATACTTCCTGAGTTTCGCTGCGGGAGTCGTACACGCCCACGACGAAGAGCTGCTGACCGTCGCGCTCTGTGGTCGCTGCTTCGGGGGCCAAACGCTGCAGCTGGGTCAAGCTGTCGCCAGGACGAGGCGTTACGAGGATGCGAAACTGATTGGCCGCGATCGCCACGCTCTCAGCCGAATCGGTATTGACGCTTCCGGCAGCTGGCGAAGCATTGGAAGTGAGGTCGGGCGGGGGCTCCTGGGTTTGAGTGCGGCTGCCTACTGGAATCAGCGTAGTGATATCCAATAGTGGATCTTTCCGCTCGGGAGCATCTGAACGAAATTCAATGGTTTGGCTACTGGAGGCCGTGAGGTCCTCAACTGTATCGTCTGTTGTGTCGTTTGCGTCTTCATTCGCGGAGCCTTCAGGTTGCGCCGGGCGGACGAAATCAATGCCACCTTCAGCGACTGCCTCGGCTTCAGATTCGGACGGTTGCTCGGTGGCCACCACGTCACCTGCGGGTTCGACCAGGTCACTCCCTTCACCCGTGGCATCGAGGTCATCCACACCTGAGTCATCTGCGGCCTCGGCCACAGGAGGTTGCGGCAGCGGCTCGGCAATCGAACCCGGCGCATCCGTTACGACTCCGCTATCAATCGCTGCTAGAACTCCGGCCAGATCGACTTCGCCTTCGACGCGATCGTCGCCTGCAATCTGATTGCCGCCAGCTGCGAGTAAGTTACCCCGCGTCGCATTTTGGATATCAAATTTACCGTTATTTTCGAAGACATTATTGCCAGGATCGTCTGACGCACCCAGATTAGGCAATGCATTGGTAATGGCCACCAAGCCTATTTCGGTGTTGTCGCTGATGATGTTGTTGCGCAGTATGGGTTGGGCATCAGCTGATACCACGACGCCGCTGCGGTTTTGAATGATGCGATTGTTGACGATTTCAGGCTGGGCTTTTTGGCCGACGGCAATACCGTATCCTGTTTCCTGGAAAAGACTGTTTGCAATTGTAGGTGCGGACGTGCCGAGAACGGAAATACCATTAGCGCCATTCTGGAAGAAGCGACTGCCTTCGACGCGCGCGTTAGACGCTCCCGACATGAAAATACCGTCGTGCTTGCTACCGGCAAATGTACTGTTGTAAACCTGAGTTCCAGCAGATTCCAGCCACAGCGCGTAACCGCGCGGCTGCTGATTTTGTAGCGTAATGCCTCGAATCTCTACTTCACTAGCACCGAGTACGGCCACATTCTGGCGCGCCATCGTTGGGCTGATGAAAATGCCGCCTCCCGAAATTAGGTGACTTTCACCCAAATTACTTTCGTCGCCCTTCAGCGTAATGCCGGATTTGAGCTTAATCGGAAAGGATTCGCCACTATCTTCGTTGTAGGTACCTGGTGCTAGCTGAATCACCGTTCCTGGTGTAGCCTGCTGTACGGCTGCAGCAATCGTCCGTAATGGAGTTGCGGCCGACCCATTCCCAGGAGCGTCGCTACCGTTGATAGCATCGACGTGGAGGATAGACTGAGCCTCAGCCAAAGCGCCAATGTCTGATGTCTCAGCCGTGTCGTTATCCTGCGCGCGAACGGGGACATATAGCGCTGTCTGAGTGACACCAACGGCCAACAACGCTACTCCGAGCGACTTCAACCAAACCTTTGGCTTACGAAGAGACTGCGACTCAGCCCCACGGGAAGTAACCACTCGACGAGTATTCATGACGCGACTCCTCAGCCGGGAATGAAAAGCAAGTTTGAATACCAAACAGTGTCATACTATCAAATCGATCTCGGGAAGCCTTACGTTTTTTCGAAACACTAGATGCGGCTTCACGTCTTCGCTAGGTTTCAGCTGCACATTTTGACTCTATATAAAGCTTTTAAATAGTGATCGCGACTTTGATTTCTTTACATTTTCGTTAATCGGCGACAAGGGCAAACGCTAAATATAGAGATACGCAACTCTGGCACGCAGAGATGTTTTTACGTGTTTACACGGAAGTTGCAGTCAGGCTGTCGCGTGGGAGAGTAAAACAATAGGATGACAGCTCCATCCTCAAACTTTAACGTGCATCCCCGAGCCATCGAACGAATCTTAGATGCCAATCTCGATCGCTCCCGCGAGGGCTTGCGCGCGATTGAAGAATGGTTTCGCTTTGCGCTCGAAGATCGCGATCGCGCCGCTATCTGTAAGGATTTGCGCCAGCAGCTAGCGCAATGGCACGCCGATCGCTACGTAGCAGCCCGCGATACGCCTAGGGATCCGGGAACGGTCCTCGCCCATCCGGCTGAAATGACGCGGCAGGATATCACTCATCTATTGCGAGCCAACTGCAGTCGCGTGCAGGAAGCCCTGCGAACGGTCGAAGAATATGCCAAGCTAGAGCGCCCAGAGATGGCTGCGGCTTGCGAGCAGGCTCGATATCGAGTGTATGCCCTGGAAAGCAGTTTGTTTGGACGGGAACGGCGCGATCGCTTGCAAGCCGCTCGCCTCTATCTGATTACTCATCCCGTACCCGACTGGCTCGCGGCAGTTGAGGCAGCTTTAGCAGGAGGCGTGCGCGTCGTCCAATATCGCCGAAAAGAGTGCGACTACCGCCAACTACTTGTCGAAGCCCGCCAAGTAAAGGCACTGTGCGAACGCTACGAGGCTTTGGCTATTGTCAACGACCGCGTCGACCTGGCCCTGGATATTGACGCGGATGGCGTGCATTTGGGTCAGACTGATATGGAAGTAGCTACGGCCCGGCGCTTGTTGGGACCGCACAAACTGATCGGTCAGTCCACTACCAATGCTGACGAGCTGGAAGCGGCCCTCGCCACCACTGCCGATTACATTGGAGTGGGGCCCGTGTACGCCACGCCGACCAAACCAGGGAAAGCGGCGGCTGGCTTCGATTACGTTCGCTTAGCAGCTGCTCGTGCTACCGTTCCCTGGTTTGCGATTGGTGGTATTGCTCCTGATACTCTCGCGCCGACGTTGGCTGCCGGTGCGACTCGCGTTGCCGTCGTGCGATCGCTCATGTCGGCTCTCGATCCGCGCGAGACCGCTAGTCGCATGCTGACTGTCCTCGATGCCGCAACTCGCGTGTGAGTTTGGTTCCTTCCACTCAGTTACCGACGCTCAGTCACCGAACATGACCGCGATTTTTCTCAATGGCGAGCGGCGTTCTATCCCAGCCGACCTGACCGTGACGGCGATGCTCGCCCATCTCAACCTGGAACCGCGCTTGGTGGCGTTGGAATACAACGGCGAAATTCTCCATCGTCAGCACTGGGCGACAACCGTGGTCGACGAGGGCGATCGCATCGAAATTGTCACGATGGTGGGAGGTGGGTGAGGTAGGGTAAACTGGTAGCCTTATATCCCTCACAACCAGACGAGCGCACTCGTTTATGTCAAATCTCCCCATCGAAAGTGCCGACTTGATGCAGCGCGTCGAAGACTTAATGGTTGCGTCCAACAACCGCTATCGCATTACCGTTCAGGTGGCTAACCGAGCTAAACGCAGGCGCTATGAGGATGCTCAAGATGACATTGATGACGGTCGACTGAAACCCATCATGCGGGCAGTGATTGAAATGTCGGACGAGCTGACCGAACCGGAAATTATTGGCGAGTAATCGCCTGATTTGAAATGCGGCTATGTCTACCTTTTTGCTCAGCGGTTTCGGACGCGATCGTCCTGGTATGGTTGCCCAGGTCACGAAGCTGCTGTTGGATTTGGGGGCCAACTTAGAAGACACCAGCATGACCCGATTGGGCGGTCAGTTTGCCATGCTGGTGTCTTTCAGTGATGGAGACCGCGCTCTGAGTCTGGAGGGCGTACAAGAGGCGATCGCCGTTCAACAATCCGACACCCCAACTGCTGACCTGCATTTATTCGTTTCTGAAACGCAGCCAGGCCCGAGTGTCTCTAACGACGAGCCACGTTACATCATTCGCGTGTCAGGAGCCGATCGCCCCGGCATCGTTCATTACGTTGCCCAGTATTTAGCCGCGCGTGAAGTCAATATCACCGATGTGTCTTCGCGGCGGCTGCGAGGGAGAGCGCGCGCGGTATATCTTCTCTTTCTAGAAGTAACGCTACCGCCAACTCTGGAGCCTTCTCAGTTTGCCAGAGAGCTAGCAACTATGCAGGCTGAGCTGGGGCTCGACATTCAGACCGAACCTGTTGACGTGATGGTGACTTTATAAACTCCGAGCGAACTGTGTAGGCTTCGAGCGAACTGTGTAGGCTTCGAGCGAACCGTAGAGCGGGATGGCGATCGCGTGACGATTCTGAAGGTTTACGAGTATCCCGACCCGATCCTGCGAGAATCGGCGGCTGAGGTAACCGAGTTCGGCGACGAGTTTCAGCAGCAGGTCGACGACACGATTGCTACTCTTTATGCTCATGAGGGTGCTGTGGGGTTGGCAGCTACACAAGTGGGCCTTCTCCTGCGGTTTTTTGCGATGGACTTGCACCCCAACCAGCCGGAATCTAATTTGCAAATCTTCGTCAATCCTGAAATCATCCAAAGCTCACGCTGGAAAATGGCGCGGGAGGGATGTTTGAGCTTTCCTGACTATCTCGCCAACGTCAAACGAGCCAAGCGCCTTACCGTAGCCGCTTGCGATCGCCACGGTAAACCATTTGAGAGAGAGTTAGAGGGATTTGAGGCGATCGTGGTGCAGCACGAACTCGACCATCTTGATGGCATCGTCTTCATCGATCGCGTCCGCAGCATCAGCAGTGACATCCGCCTTCGCACCCCCGATGCTCCACCGCCTGAGACTTTACTCGATCCTCATTGAGACTAAAAGAGCGACCCGACCCGCCATTTTAGATACGAAATCAAAAGGTTTTGTGACAGTGCGTATCGAGCCGCAACAATAGGCCCCGACAGGCGAGGAAACGTGATACGGTACGGCTCTACAGTCTCTAATTGCACGATGCCGATGACTCTTCGCGAGAAACTCCACACCCTCATCGACCGCAAGCACTTACTCACCCACCCCTTTTATCAAGCGTGGACGGCAGGCAAGCTGACCCAAGAGCAGTTACGTCACTACGCTGTTCAATATTTCCATAACGTGCGCGCCTTCCCTACCTACGTCAGCGCCGTTCATTTCAACACTCCTGACCTGGCTCTCCGTCAGGAATTACTCGAAAACCTGATTGAAGAAGAACGCGGCGATCGCAACCACCCCTACCTCTGGAAGCAGTTTGCTCTCTCCCTCGGTGCCACCGAAGACGAGCTGGATAACGTCAACCCTCTACCCCAGACTCACAACCTGGTAGATACCTTCCGGCACCTCTGCGTTAACTCCCCTTACTACGCGGGACTGGCGGCGCTCTATGCCTACGAGAGCCAAATCCCAGCCGTTGCAAACGTGAAAGTTGAAGGACTCAAAGAGTTTTACGGTCTCACAGATCCCCGCAGCTACGAGTTCTTCACCGTCCATGCTGGTGCCGATGAAATCCATTCCGAAGTAGAAATGCAGGCGATCGCCAAGCACGCCGATACCCCGGAGGCTGAGGCCGAGGTTCTCGCAGCGGCTGACGCTGCTGCCACCGCTCTGTGGCAATTCCTCGACGGTATCTACGAGACGTATTGCCAAGAATTACAGGCTGCGTGACGGCGATCGCCTAACACCCCTACGAGTCAGAATGACGAGCTGTTGGAGCGATGATATGGCTTCAGCAGCTTTTTTTGTGGGTTCATTCTTCTATAGACGCTATATATAGAGCCAAACGAGAATGTTGTTGATAAACTAACGCTATTCAGGATGGCGGCGTAGTTCTGCTCAATCCGGAGTCGTGTTGTTGAGGTGATGAGAGATGGGCTATTCTCGGCTGGTTTTTCGGGCGATCTCTACCGTGACGCTGCGGGCAATCTCGGCCTCAATTGCAAGTTGTATCGCGATTGCCGTGCCGCAGTTGGCCATGTCACAAACGCTAACCGCCCAAGAATTTGAATTTAGCAACCCGGCTGCTCAGCCTGAGACGGAAACGTGGCCGCAAGATACTGACCTCTCGAACGACTCGAGACCTGCCACCGCTCCCGTACAGCCCACCGCTCCTGTTGCGCCTTCATTTCCCACTGGTGTGGAGTCTGAATCGCCTCTACCAACGTCTTACACCTATCAGGGTGAGGGCCCTGGCAGCTCCAACGTTCCCGTTGATGTCGTTAGAGGGCTGCTGCCGGAAGGCACTCAGGTTTTGCTTAAAGTTCACCGCCAAATGATATTTCCGTCCTACCAGGCATTGAATACCAGTTTGGTGGTGGCCGAACACGTTACGAACGATGCCGGACAAGTTTTGATCCCAATTGGCAGCTTGGTATGGGGTAAGTTTGAGCCTGTACGCGAGGAGAGTGAAGAAACCATCGGCAGCTACAAGCGCAAGCGCAGTCACGTTGTGGGCAGTCGCTTTGTCGCCGATAGAATTGAAGTCCAGTCGGCCGCATATGAGATGTCGGCTCAGTCAAACGTATTATCTTTGGGAACCGATCCGCGAGCTGACGTGGGCGATGTTGCCCTCAAAGGTGCGGGCTACGGCGCAGCAGGTGGAGTCGTTCTCGGCGCGCTGACTGGGGGGGTAGGGTTCATTCCTATGCTGTTGGCTGGTGGGTTTGGCGGAGCTGCTGCAGGCGTGACTAATGTCGATCGCGTCGTTACCATTCAGTCCGACACGATCGTGCAAATGACTTTGGCCGACACTTTGATTTTGCAGTAGACGTGAAGCTATCTGTTGGCAAGTAGGCGCGATCTCAGCCAAGTCATACTCACTTCGTCATAGTTTATGATGAGGGCAGGGAACTACAGATACGTGCATTCGCAATATGGCTCAGTTGATTCGATCGCTAGATGACGCGCTGGAATATTGTCAGAAGCACAACCTGCGCTTGAGTCGCCAACGACGGTATATTTTGGAGCTGTTGTGGCAGTCACACGAGCATTTGTCGGCCCGCGAAATTTACGACCGGCTCAATCAGCAGAACAAGCCTATCGGTCATACTTCGGTCTACCAGAATTTGGAAGCGCTTTCCAGCCATGGCGCGATCGAATGCGTCGAGCGGGCGGAAGGGCGTCGCTACGGTTGCCGCAATGACGTCCACAGTCACGTCAACTGTTTGGATAGCGATCGCATTGTGGATGTGGATGTCGAGCTGCCCGCAGACCTCGTGCAGCAGGTTGAGGCGGTCACGGGTATGAGTATTCGTCAATATCGGGTTGAATTTTTTGGCGTTCCCCAAGAGCGAGCCTCAAACGAAGCGCGAGTTACGAACCTTTAGGCCTCAACAAATGTTCGAGACGTATCGGCATGTCGGCAACCGGGACTTGTCTTGGCTGGTTTCTGCGGCTTAGGATTTCGCCGATCGCCTCGTACCTGCGCTCTGTCCGTGCAGACTGACTCCGAAAGGGACGAGATAGGTTAAAGCAGCAGAGATCCAGCGATCGCGGCTCATCTGCTGCTGGACTAGTGCCGCACCGTGATTGATAGCGAATAAAATCGACCCCACGACGAGAGCGACGCGGGTCGCAGTTGCAAGGGCTTGACGGTTGGTGATGACAGCGCGCATGGATTGGCAATAGCCGTTCGCATTTTCTTCGATGCTCCCCTCTGAGGCTAAACGGGGATTCGGAGGTTCTGGTATAGACTACGGCAAGCCATCAGGGTTTGTCTCGTGTATCTTCGATCGCTGCATCTGCGCTATTTTCGCAATTACGTCGATCAGGCGATCGCCCTCAGCGCTCCCAAGACGATCTTGGTTGGAGATAACGCCCAGGGAAAAACCAACGTGTTGGAAGCGGTAGAACTGTTGGCAACTTTGAAATCGCATCGAGCCAGCCGCGATCGCGAGCTGGTAAGCGATCGCGCTGAAAAAGGAGCGATTCTGGCTGAGATCGAACGCTTAGGTACATCGCACGAGCTTGCGGTAGAGCTGAGATCGCAGGGGCGGCGCACTGTTCGAGCGGACGGTCAGGTAATGCGACGGCGAGTCGATTTTTTAGGACAAGTTAATGCCGTGTCCTTCTCCAGTCGAGATTTAGATGTGGTCAGAGGCGGACCGGGAGAACGACGCACCTGGCTAGATGGCATCTTAGTACAGCTCGAACCCGTCTATGCCGACCTCCTCGACCAATATAAACAGGTGTTGCGGCAGCGAAATGCTCTGATCAAAGCCTGGGACGATAGCGCTGAGACGGCGAATCTATCGGCGTGGGACAGCCAGCTTGTCGTTACCGGGACGCGGGTGATGCGCCGTCGCGCTCGTCTGTTAGCCCGCCTGCAGCCTTTAGCAGCGCGATGGCACCAGCGGATTAGTGGCGATCGCGAAGTGCTCGAATTGGCTTATCGGCCTCAAGTGCCACTGGAAGACGTGCGGTCAGACGGTCAAACTATTCAAACGCAGTTCTGGCAGGAAATTAGGGCTAAAGATGCGGCTGAGCGCGCGCGCGGCACCTCCTTAGTCGGGCCGCATCGTGATGAAGTACATCTCAGCATTAATCGCACTCCTGCCCGCGAATATGGCTCCCAGGGCCAACAGCGCACGCTGGTCTTAGCGCTCAAATTAGCCGAAGTGGAGCTGATCGAACAGGTTGTTGGTGATGTCCCCCTTTTACTTTTGGATGACGTGTTGGCCGAGTTAGATTTACATCGTCAAAATCAATTGCTGGACGCGATCGCTGACAAAGTTCAAACTCTGGTTACGACCACCCATCTAGGGACGTTTGACGCGCGCTGGCTTGATGCCGCTCAAATTATTCGGGTCGAAGCCGGACGCTTACACGCAGCAGCATCTCACTCCCATTCACATAGGGTCTGATGTGAGTTTGCCTGCTTCTAAGCGCCACTTGATATCCGCAATCTTGGCAAAGGTCTCGGGATCGTGGGTGACTACTAAGATCGACCAATGGTGTTTCAGTTTGGCGAGCAAGTCAATCACTTGTTGGCGTACGGACCAATCTAGTCCAGCAGTGGGTTCGTCGAGCAACAGCAGAAATGGGCTGCGAACCAACTGCACGGCCAACGATAAGCGTCGTTGTTGACCGCCGCTGAGTTGCAGGGGCGATCGCTCTAGCGGAATGTCACTGAGGCCGACTCGTTCTAGCGAGCGCGTGATGTCCGCTTCTCGCAATTCTGGATGGCCGACACGCAGCTCGTCGAAGATGCTGAAGCTGCAAAAGTGACGTTCGGGAAACTGAAACACCAATCCGGCAAGACGCCGCAAATGATGAGGCTTGAGTGGACGACCGTTCCACGCGATATGACCGCTGGTTGGTTTTGCCAATCCCGACAAAATTTCCAATAGCGTTGTCTTACCCGCTCCACTCGATCCCACAATGACTCCAAGCTGACTAGGGGCAAGCTGCATGGAGATGTCAGACAGGATCGGTACGCTGGCTGATGCGGGATGGTAGTTGACTTGGGTAACTTCAAGCACGAACGAAATTGCTCCTAGCTGACCGCAGGTCAATCCGTAGATAGGATTGCGGCAGTTATGGATTTAAATTTAGACCTTATTTCCACTGTATCGATTCATTCAATCTTGAAGGGCAAGTGGCACGATCGCCTTCGTCAACGAGCAATATTTACTGAGGCTTTCCTGGCGGCATTATCTCGGAGCAGTTTGATAATCTACTGCTATGGGGCCGAAACGTCCCACCTGTCTGTCAAATTTTGTAGATTATGACCCACACTTCTCCGCGCAAGGATACAAAACTAGCGCCAGTTCAAGCCCCTCGCTCGCGGCGCGGTGCCTGGCGACGCTGGTTGGCGGGCAGTATGGGAGTGCTTGCCGTTTTGCTGCAGGTTGAAGCCGCACGAGCTGCCGATCCATTTCGCACGGGGGCTGACGCCCGCCCGATTGGACCAGAAGTTGAAGCTGCTTTTGATGAGTATTTCTGTAGGGGTGATTATACCAACAGCCGCAATCTCCTCATGCAAGCGCAGCAGGCAGAACCAAATGAACCTATTGTCTACGCTTTGCTGGCGTCCGTCTCCTATCAAGAGGGCAATCTAGACGGGTTAGCAGAAATGGCAGTGAAAACGCGCGAAACAGCCGCAGCCCTCGAAGCGACCGATCCCCTCAGAGGCAATTTGTACGAGGGCATCGGCTATGCGTTGGAAGCGGCTCATCGCGTATTGAAAGATGGCGTGACAGCAGGACTACCCCGCGCGTTACCCACCCTTAACAAAGTGTTTGCAGCCGTGCGGGAGGCGGCCAAAGTCGACCCGACCGATCCCGAGTTGAACCTGCTGAGTGGCTATATCGACCTCATTCTGACCCGACGCGAGAAGGCGTTGAAGCAATTCAACCAAGCAGCTCCGGCATATCTCGCCTTTCGCGGTCAAGCGTTGACGCTGCGGGACATGGATCGCGATCGCGAGGCGCTGACTGCCATCGATAAAGCAATTGAGATTGCTTGCGATAATCCCGAACTTTATTACCTTAAAGCTCAATTACTGAACCGTCTCAACGACTTCGCTCAGAGTTTGGATTATTTCAATCGAGCTTTAGAGCAAGCTGACGGACTCCCCAGCGATCTCGTGACGCAAATGACCCGCGAACGCGATAGCGTTCAGCGGAAGTTGCAGGCTGGGAACTAAGGCGAATAGGCTCGGTGCTGACAAAACTTAGTTCGATTCGTTTGTCGCGTCGCGATCGCTAGCCCAGGCCGCCTGTGCGGCTAGCCACACCTCGCGCACGGGCAAATGATGGTGTCGTGCCACCGCAACGCAGTCGCGAAATTCCGGCTGTGAGTTGACGATACGACCGTTGCGCCGCGCAATTTTCATCGTAATGGGGCCGTAAGCCGTGGCGGCGGTCTCAAACTCCCGTTCGAGAATCGAGCGCTGCTGCAGGGAGCGCCGAATTCCCAAGGTCGTGGTTTCGGTAAAGAGGATATCTTCGCAGCGCTCGGCCAGCGCGGGCGGACAAATCGTTGTTATCAAGACACCCGGACGACCGTGCTTCATGGTTGCAGGTTGCGTGAATGCATCGAGGGCTCCTGCTTCGAGTAATCCGTCTCGGACGCGTGCAGTAATTTGGGGATTGAGGTCGTCAATTTGGGTTTCCAGTACCATCACGACGTCACTGGCAGATGCGGTAGCTGATTCTCCCAGCCAAATTCTCAGTACGTTTGGAATCTCGAAATCTTTCGTTCCGGCTCCCAATCCTACCGTTTCAACTCGCATGGCAGGCGGTGGCCCAAAGCTGGTGGCTAGAGATACCGCGATCGCTGCTCCTGTCGGTGTTACCACTTCAGCGCGTACGCCGTTATCGAATACGGGCACGTTGCGTGTAGCCCATAGCTGAGCCACGGCTGGTACGGGCACGGGCATCTTGCCGTGAGCAGCTTTGACCCACCCACCTCCAGTCGGATGGGGCGAACAGATAACTTCCTCTACCCCCAACCAGTCCAGCCCCAGGCAGGTACCCACCACGTCGACGATCGCGTCGATGGCTCCGACCTCGTGAAAGTGAATGCGCTCTAGCGGCACGCCGTGAACGGTGGCTTCAGCTTTCCCGAGCGTTTGGAATACAGCCCGACTGGTGCGCTTGACGGTATCGGGGAGCGTAGAAGCGGCGATCGCGTTTTCTATGTCTTGCAGATGACGATGAGGATGGTCAATCTCCGATGTCGTCACTACAGCCCGTACGGCCCGCAATCCCTGCTGGGTTGCCTCCGTCACGCGTAACTCGAATTCGTCCCCAATCGCAAGGCTCGAAAGCTGGTGCTGGAGATATTCAACCGGTACGCCACAGTCGAGTAAAGCGCCCAAGCACATGTCGCCAGCAATCCCGGCCGCGCAGTCTAAATAAGCCAGTTTCATCGCAGTTTTGCACGCAGATTTCAGCAAATATCTTCGTCACTCAGTGAAATTGATAAATCTGAGATGGGTTTACCCTTCACGAGAATCTGCGGAAGCGATTGCCGTTTGCTACCCCGCAACTCCCATAATGGAGCTAGAGCGACTGACTTGCGCGATCGCTCCCCCATAAAAACTTCAAACAATGCCCTCATGAACGATTTGACTCAAAAACGCTGCGTGCCCTGCGAAGGTCAAGTTTCCCCTGCCACTGATGCTGAAATCGCTCAACTCCAGCAGCAGGTTCCCAACTGGGATGTGATTGAAGTGGATGGCGAGAAGCGCATTCAACGCGTATTTACGTTCCCCAACTTTCAAGCTGCTTTGGACTTCACGAATCGAGTTGGAGAGATTGCCGAAGCCGACGGTCATCACCCCGCCCTCCTGACGGAATGGGGCAAAGTAACCGTAACTTGGTGGACGCACGCTATTCGCGGTTTGCACGAGAATGACTTCATCATGGCAGCCAAAACCAATGCGATCGCGCAATAGGTTCAGTCCTGCTGCCCAGAGCTCAGTTTATTTGGGCGCGAACTGGTCTAAGGCAACGCGAGCTTGCTCCGCCACTTGCTCGACTTCATCTTTAGCTAGTGTCTCTAAGGCGGCGCGGGCTGCTTCTCCCCCCAGACGTCCTAGGGATAAAGTCGTGCGATAGCGCAACTGCCAATCATCATCAGTGACAAGGGGCACTAGTACCTCCACGGCTCGCACATCACCCAAATCTCCCAGTGCCGCCGCCGCTACTGTCCGAACCAGCTGATTGTCTTCATTCAACGCGGCAACGAGCGTATCGTAAGCGCGGCGATCTCCCAGCTGTCCCAATGCTGCCACCACGCTAAACTCAATCAGCCATTCGCCTTTTTCGCGCTCGTATGCTGCCAGTAAATCAGGTAGCGCTTCCGGCTGCTGCAGATCTCCCAGGGCTGCAGCGGCAGCTGCTCGCACGTCGACTTCTGAGTCGGAATTTAAGGCTTGACGCAATAGCGGCAACACCTCAGCCGGTGTTTCTAACGATAGCGTGCCAATTTGGCTGATGGCCGCGTAGCGTACTCGGGCACTGCTATCCTGTGCTGCGGTCGATAGCAGAACCAAGGCATGCTCGGCATCCAACTCGCGCACTTGGTTGACCGCGTGCAGGCGATCCCCCAGATCTTCTGACTTCAATAACGCGGCAATCTCTTCCGCATTGGCAGACATATCTCGTTCGTTCGCAGACTGCCCAATCAGCATAAGGCGATTTGGTCACGAGACGCGATCTCGTCACCGAAGAGCAGCAGCAAAGGATGTCCCTTTAGGGGCGCGGGGCCGGAAATTTATTGGGTAGCGGGAAGTACTCTACCCTTTTATCTGCCACGGCCCGAGTCATAAAGCGGCGGAAGATGGGCGCAACTGCCACTCCACCGGCCGTGCCGCGAGTCATCGGCGAATAATCATCATTGCCAATCCATACCGCAGTTGCCATCTGCGGCACGTGGCCGACGAACCAGGCATCCCGGAAATCCGAGGTCGTCCCCGTTTTGCCTGCTACTTGGCGACCGTCGGGTAGTTGCGCTCGTTTGCCCGTACCGCCTCGAACCACGCTCAGCATCAAGTGATTGAGACTGGCCACAGCCCAAGGATCGAGGGTTTGTTCTTTCTGCGGTTGGGCTGCGTGCAACACCTTGCCGCGCGCGTCGCTGACCTTCAAGAGTAACGTGGGCTCGACTCGGTATCCGCCGTTAGCAAAAGCGGCATAAGCTGCGGCCATTTCCAGCGGAGAGAGGTCGACCGAACCGAGCGAAAGAGACAAAACCGGATCGAGTTCCTGCCGAATCCCGGCTGCATACGCCGCATCAATCACCCGCTGAATGCGTACCTTATCGGCCAACTTAACGGTCGAAACATTGCGCGACTGGGCGAGTGATTGTTGAAATGAAATCGCCCCCATAAATGTGTTGTCGTAGTTACGCGGCTTGTACGGGCGCGGTCCGCCCCAAAACGTGATGGGCGTATCCTGTAAGACGGTTCCCGGTCCATAACGACCGGTAGCGAGGGCTGCATAGTAGACGAACGGTTTAAACGCCGAACCGGGTTGACGGCGAGCTTGTACGGCCCGATTAAACTGCCCGCGTTTGGCATTGACGCCGCCCACCATAGCTTTGACATAACCCGTGCGACTGTCGACCGTAACCAACGCCCCTTGATTGACGCGGTGGCCCCAAGCCGCCAGTTGACCGATGCTGGTATCGACAATCTCCTGAGCATCGCGTTGAAGATTCATGTCGATCGTACTTTGTACTCGCAGACCGCCTCGCAAGACCATATCTCGGCCATAGCGTTCGATAAGCTCTCCTTCAATTGCGTCGCTTACCGCTGGGGCTCCCACAGCTTTAAAAGAGGTAACCCAGCCTATTTTGAGAGGCTGCTTGTGAGCGGCTTCGGCTTCAGCGGAGGAAATCCACCCCAACTCGGCCATCCGGTTGAGAACGGTCTTTTGGCGGATTTTGGAGCCTTGATAGTTACTAAAGGGACTGAGTCCTTCTGGCGCTTGCAACATGCCAGCCAAGAGCGCTGACTCAGCTAAATCGAGCTTGGAAGCAGATTTGAGAAAGTAGCTTTCCGCTGCAGTTTGGACCCCATAGAGATTGTGACCCCAATACACCTGATTGAGATACAGCTCCAAGGTTTCATCTTTATCGAATACCTGTTCGAGGCGAACAGATAAGACGGCTTCGCTCATTTTGCGGCTGAGGGTGCGCTCTGGTGTCAGAAAGAGGTTCTTAACCAGCTGCATTGTGATGGTCGAACCACCTCCGGCCGACCCCAATCCCCCCGTGAGACTGCCGAGGGCAGCCCGGCCGACGCCAACGGCATTAATGCCGGGATGTTGATAGAAATGGCTGTCCTCAATTGCCAGCACCGCCAACTTCATGTACGGAGAAACTTCATCCAGCTTCACCACTTCGCGGTTGGCTTCGCCGTGCAGGCGGACGATGAGTTCGCCATTGACATCAAAAATTTCTGAGGTTTGGGAGGGAACGTAGGTTTTTAGCGATCGCACGTCAGGCAGTTTCTGGAAGCTGGCGGCCAGGCCGACCAAGACCCCAGCAGTAGCAGTGACTCCAACCAGTGCGGTTCCGAGAACTACCGCACCTGTCACTTTCAGCGCGCCGACTGCAAATTTTAGAGCGGAGCGACGGCGGGCGGGTTCTGCGGGCGTGTCCGTCGCTTGCTCTTCGAGTTCTAACATCTTCACCTTCACCACCCAAACGGTCTGGAGACTATTATACGAGCCGGTTTAGGGGAATGGGTCATTCGGCCAGAGCAGGACCGGGCTCGGCGCTCGCCTTTGTCGGTCATAATTCGATATGCTGATGACTCCCTCAATGAAGCCATCGCTGGGGCTTCACGTACTCTCCTATGCATTCCACCAAGCCGAACGCGATCGCCGAAAACGCCATCCCTACCGCAGACGCTGAAGCAGTCCGTCGTGTTCTCGAACGCCGCATTGCCGAACGGGGGGTGGTGGAGATTTTTCCAGGTGCGGCGGCGGCATTGACCGAGCGGCTGCAGTACAGCGATCGCCCATTACGGATCAAGCTGGGTATCGACCCGACGCGCCCCGACCTTCATTTGGGCCATACCGTGGCGCTGCGGAAATTACGGCAGTTTCAAGATGCCGGCCATATCGCTATTCTGCTAATCGGCGATTTCACGGCCCGCATCGGCGATCCGACGGGGCGATCGGAAGCGCGACCGCGATTGAGCGAAGCAGAGGTGAAGGCGAACAGTCAAACCTATCTGGAGCAAGCGCGCAAGATTCTCGATTTCAAAACTCCCGGACGATTGGAGGTACGCAGTAATAGCGAATGGTTAGCAGCACTCTCGCTCGGGGAATTAGTGGAGTTGCAGGCCCAAATGACTGTCGGCCAAATGCTGGCAAAAGAAGACTTCGGCCAACGCTACAGCAGTGGTACTCCCATTTACCTGCACGAATTCCTCTATCCGCTGCTGCAAGGATATGATTCGGTGGCGCTGAAGGCCGATGTGGAATTGGGCGGTACGGATCAAAAGTTCAATCTCCTCTGCGGTCGCGACCTCCAGGCTTGGCGCGGGCAAACTCAGCAATTGGGTCTACTCCTACCCCTGCTGGTTGGGCTAGACGGTCATAAGAAGATGTCGAAATCGCTCGATAATTACGTGGGTTTAACCGAAGATCCGCTGACGATGTATTCTAAGCTGGAAAAGGTGCCCGATCCGCTTGTACCGAGCTATTTCGAGCTGCTGACCAATATCGATCTGAGTACGCTGCCGGATAACCCGCGAGATCGCCAAATGCTACTGGCTTCCACGCTCGTCGCTCAGTATCACTCTCCTGCAGAAGCCAAAGAAGCTCAACAAGCAGCCCGAGCCATCGTTCTCGAAGGTAAATCAGCCTCGAATGCTGCACTGCCGACGTTTTCACTGGCAGCGATCGCATTTCCAGTCAAACTCACTTATTTACTGCGCGAAGCGCAACTGTGTAAGAGCTCCAGCGACGCGCGCCGTCAGATTGGCAATGGTGCTGTACGCCTGGATGGAGATAAAGTAGAAGACCCCAATTGCGAGTTCTCGTCTGCAACAGAGTTGAGCGATCGCGTCCTGCAAGTCGGTAAAAAACACTTCGTGCGCCTGATCGACTAGCGTAAAGCTTGGTTCTTGCCGCAGGCTCAGTTACCGCAGATTTTGGGATGAAAGATCCTAAATTTGCGATGCCTGTCCCTCGAACATTCAAACTGACTGGGGTACTTTATTCAGCATGGTGCGAGCCCCTTTGGCATCCCAACAGAGAACCACGTGCTCCGGTTGAAGCAGAAATGCTGTATCGGAGCAGAAGATAAGGTATTGTGCCGGACGTGCTTCAGCACAGGACGCGCGCGATCGCCCGGAGAGCGTTTATGCTAAAGAACGCACGGACGTTGAAGGTAGCACCGATGGCTGGAGAGATTGTCTCAATTGCAACTTTGGCACTCGCTCTGACGATGAGCGGCATCGCGATAGGCTACGGCATTCTTTGGGTGTGGAATGGCGGTAGCTTTTCTGAAGAAGAGTAAGCCGTTCGGTAACGCGGGCTCGGGCGCTGATTACGCTCGGTTCTGGAGGCCAATAACCTGGGTCACGGCTCCGCGAGCTTGGGTGACGCCGATGGTGCGTTGAGCGCGTTCGATCATGGGGCGGCGCAGGCTGACTACGATAAACTGGGCCTGCTGTGACTGCTGACTCACCATGGCAGCTAGCTTTTCGACATTGGCTCCATCTAAAAACATGTCTACTTCGTCAAATGCGTAGAATGTCGACGGCCGGAAACGCTGCAGAGCGAAGATAAAGCTGAGTGCCGTTAGCGATTTTTCTCCTCCTGACATCGATGCCAGACGTCGCACGGGTTTTCCTTTGGGATGCGCAACTAGCGTTAGCCCGCCGCGTAATGGGTCCTCAGTATCGTCGAGCTGTAAGTGACCGTCACCGTCCGATAACTGGGCAAAAATCGTGCGGAAATGGCGATCTACTTCTTGAAAGGCTTCCATAAAGGCTTGCGTACGTAACGTAGTGAAATTCTCGATTCGCAACAGCAGTTCAGTGCGTTCTCGCTGTAAGGTCTCTAGCTTGGCCGCTAAATCTTGTTGGCGTGCTTGAGTCGCTTCATATTCTTCCAATGCCAGCATGTTGACGGGTTCGAGCGATCTCAATTTCGTTTCCAGCTTGCGAGTTTGTTGTTGGGCGTCTTCGAGCGTCAACTCCTCCGGAACTTCAGGCGGTTGATTCAGCCACTCCCGATGGTCGTCTGCTAAGGCTTCGAGTTGCTGCCGCAAATTGGGCAACAGGTCTGACTTTTCTCGCTGCTGAGCGGCGGCTGTATGGCTCTCCCATTCCAGGCGTTGCGCTTGCTGTTGCAATGATTTAACGGTTAGCTCCTGCCGATCTCGTTCTGCTCGGGCGGAGTCAATCCGAGTCGAGAGGGCGGTCAGTCGCGTTTGAATACTGTCAACTCGCTCTTGTGTGTCTTGTCGTTGACCCTCCAATTCGACCGTTTGCGCTTGCAGCTGCTCGATGCGGTCGTGCCATTCCTGCTGACCGAGCTGCTGTTGAGTAATTTTTTCAGCAGCGAGCTGCTGTTGCGACGCAATTGACTGCTGCTGGCGTTCGTGTTGCTGTAGGGCGAGGGTGGCACGTTCTACATTGGCTTCGCACGCGCGGACAGCAGCTTGGGTTTCTTGCCAGCGGTGATTGGCGGTTGATTGTTCGAGCTGAGTTAATTTCTCAGCCAAGTTTCGCACGCGCTCGCTCCAGGGTTCCAGTTCTGCTGTGACTTGGGCTAAGCGATCGCGAGTTTGTGCGAGTTCGGCTTGCTGTTGAGCGATTGCAGCTTGCAAGAGGTCGTGACGCTCTTGGCGCGAACGCAACTCGGCCTGATGTTCTTGGAAGGCAGTAACGCGGGTACGGGCGGAAGATTGAGCTTGATTCAAGGCTGCTGCCAGTTCTTTCACGCGCGCTTGCCCGGTTTCAATGCGGGGGTCGAGGGCTGCTAATACATCGCTCAGTTCTCGATAGCGGTTCTGTACGGCCGTCATTTCGTCGGATTCTGCCGCAGAAAAATGCAGGCGCGATCGCTGCCGAGAACTGCCCCCGGTCATTGCTCCAGACAGCTCTAACAGTTCTCCGTCGACAGTGACGATGCGGTAGCGGCCGATGTGAGGTCGCGCGCGTTCCAGGGTTTCAAAAATGATGGTTTGACCGAAGACGAACGCAAACACGTCTCGAAAACGCGGCTCGAATTCCACTAAGTTAAGCGCGTAGTCAACGGCACCTACGGCTCGCAGCGGCGACAGCGGGCGCGCCTCTCGTAGCTTATTGAGTGGTAACAGCGTGGCTCGTCCAGCCTGTTTGCGCTTGAGCAGCGCGATCGCCTGTGCGGCCACGTCGTCGGTTTCCACCACGAGGTGATTGAGCCGATTCCCCGCAGCAATTTCCATTGCGAGCTGATAGCGTGGATCGACTTGGCCGAGCTGCGCCACCAAACCGCATACACCTGACAAGTCTGCCTGCAGAATCACTTGTGTGGCTTTCGTACCCAACGATTCCTGAATGGTTTGCTGGCGGGTCTCCAAGCGATCGAGCTTGCGCTGCTGATCTTGCCATTCCGACCGCAATCGCCGTGCGGTTGTTCGATCGGTGTCCAGAGCTGTTTGTACGTGCGCCAGTTCCTCTGCTAGCTGTCGCACCGCCGCGTCAGCCTCCGCAGCTGTCTGGGTCAGGTCGGCTGTCTGCTCGGCGCGATCTCGCAACCAGGTATCCAACTCTTGCCATTCGGCTCGATTGGCCTGCAGCTGACGTTCTAGCAGGTGTTTGCTTTCCGTCAAGCGAATGCGTTCGGCATCGAGAGGACCGAACTGCTGTTGCGCGGCCTGAAGGTGTTGCGTAAGTAGATTGTGTTGTTCGTTCCAAGCATCGGACGAACGAGCTATCTCCTGTAGGCGATCGCGACTGTGCTGTAAAGCGGATTCGCATTGTGCTTTATCGGCTTCTAGCTGCGGCACCTGTTCAGTGAGTTGACGAGCTTCGCCTTCCAAGGCTTGCCGGTCTCGTTCGAGCTGTTCTAGCGCCGCTGCAGAGGCGCGCTGGCGTTCGACAGCCGCTACGCGTTCGCTCTCTCGCTGTTCTGCTTGGCGTTCGTACTGTTGAATCTGGGCTTGAGCTGCCGCCAATTCACTCTGTAAATTGAGGTAGTTTTCCTCGCCCAGTTGCCGAACGTGCTGATTGAGCTCGGTAAACTTGGTTTCTTCACGCCCGATGGCGGCTTCGACTTCCTCCAGTTTGGCAATCGCCTGCCGCTCTTGCGCGCAAGCTTGCTCGATCTCGGCTTCTGTTTCCGCTATCTGTATCTGCAGGTGACGCTGCGTCAGCACGACTTGCCAGCGTTCCAACTCGTTAAGTTCTGCCCGTAATTGCTGATAGCGCTGTGCCTTTTGGCTGGCTCGCCGGAGGCGTTCGCTTTGCTCGTCCAGCTCCTGCATTACCAGCTGCGATCGCTCTTCCTGCTCGTGCACGGCCTCCAACTTATCCCGCGCTTGGCCGATCTTGCGATCGAAGTTGGCGACTCCAGCCAATTCGTCAATAATCTGCCGTCGTTCCCGCGAGTTCATCGTGATGATGCTGGTCACGTCCCCCTGCAACACCACGTTGTAGCCGTCAGGGTAAATCCGCATCTCAGCTAACTGGGTATGAAGCTCGCTCAGCGTACAGGGCACGTTATTGATGTAGTAAGTGCTGCTATAAGACTCTGCCCCAGCTGCCACCCGCAGCCGCCGCGTTACTTGCCAATCCACCTCTCCTTGCTCCGGGTGAGGAATGGCAAACGTAACGCTCACCGAAGTTTCTTTGCGGCGCTTGGCTCCGTTGCCGTTCTCTAATTTCGCCGTATGCACCAAATCGGGCAGGCGCTCGGCCCGCATCCCCCGTGTCGAGGCTAAACCCAAGGCAAATAAGAGGGCGTCGAGGATATTCGACTTCCCCGAGCCGTTGGGGCCAGACACCACCGTAAATCCGGGCAAAAAAGGGATGGCAGTCGTGCTGCCAAACGACTTAAATCTAGTTAATTCGACTTGCTTGACATACATCTAGTGTCGATGCCGCAAGAATCTGCACTAGGCTAGCATGGGTAGCGGCTAGACGCTCAGTCTGTAGCAGAATCGTAAAGAAATGCAGCTATTAGGGATAGTTTGCACCAGCGAACGCAATCGTTTGCAGCTGTTCGAGAACAACAGCGAATTCGTCCTGGAATTCAACGGCTGAATATACGGCCGAACAGTCCTTTTTGTTTACCGTCATCTTTACCTTTTTTGGTGGCAGGCGCAGCAGAGCGCCCGGATGTGGAGGCTTTGGGCGGTCCTGATAGACTCTTCAGGCGGCGCCTAGCTTCTGACTCGCTGGGATTAAGTTCCAACGCTTTTTGAAAATCAAGCTTGGCTAACGCTGCGTTTCGCTGCATTTGATAAGCTATGCCGCGTTGAACGTAGAACTGAGCATTTTGAGGGTCTTCGCTAATCGCAAAGCTGAAAAATTTGGCAGCGTCCTTAAACTGACGGCGCTCCATCATGTTCATTGCCTGTTCGAACCGCTTCATGCCTGGCGGCGACACTTCTACATTGGGTTCGGGTTCGGGCGGGCGCGCTGGGGGCGAGGTGCGAGAACCAGCTGTTTGGGGTGGCGTAGTAGGCCGCGAAGCCACTGGCGATGGAGCTTGACTAGGGGAAGGGGGGGCGACCGGATTTGGACGACTTGTTGCAGGGGGAGGCGCAGATGATGGAATTTCAGACTTAGATCCAGCTGATTCTCTGGGTGGGGGCGCGGTCGCCGGTGTCGGTTGAGTTGCAGGTCGGACTGCACCAGAGGAAGGTGTGGCAGGTTTAGAGTTAGAAACAGGTGGCTTATAACCTTCAGTAAGTAATAGGTAGGCGAGATTGATTTGGCTGATCACTTCCGTGCGTTCGATCGCAAGCTCGAGGTCTTCATACTGCGTTTCCGCTAGCTGCGTCACCACTTCGTAGTAGTCGTCATCGAGAGCGATGGATTTGCGTAGTTTTTCTGTCAGCTCGTGTTGCGGCCACAATGATTCGTCTGGCTCTTTCAGTAGCGTTTTCATGCGCAATCGCAGCAAAGCTTGGTACTCTTTTCGTTCGCTGGGTTTGTTTAGCACAGCGCTTGCTGGACTGACTAGCTTAGAAAAGAACCAGCTGGCCAGCTCAATTTTCTCCGGAGAGCCGATAAAACGGTCGGGGTGAAGCGCTTTGGCCGCCTGGATATAACCGCGCCGCAGCTTGCGGTCGGTTGCCATAATCGGTATGCCCAGAACTGCATAATAGTCTGACTCGTACTGCCCGAGCCCCTTTGTGACGCGGGGAGCTTCACCACTAGGCTTCATAGCTGCCATTGCTCCAGGATTTCATTTAGCTTACCCTCACGCTCCAAGGCCTCGATCGCCAGGTCGAGAACCTCTTTGACCGCTGGTCGTTGGGCCCCAACCACGCCGACGAGAGGCAAAGGCATGACCGGTGGACCGACCACAGCCAGCGCAGTCTTGAAGCCGTTCTCAGAGTCACGAGATTGCCGCGCAATTGCTGTTGCCATCGGACGTTCCACAATTACCGCATCCAGTTCTTGCTGGCTTAATTGTTCTACTAGACGATTGAGATTTCGACTGGAGAACAACCGAATTGCTCGACCGCGATTTTCGTTATACGCGTCCATGAGCGCGGCACCTGTGCTTTTAGATACAACACCGACTCGCAGGCCGAACAAGTCGGAAAATTCTCCGATCTCTTTTTGGCGATCTCCGCGCACGAGAATGGCTTGAGGGTTGTTGTAGTAAGACTGTGTCATTAAAAACTGAGTCGTATCCAATGGTGTGGCTTGACGCGCGCCCCAAATCAAATCGACGCGATCGTGAGCCAATGCGTCTAACTGCTGGCTCCAGGGGATAGGAATAGGCTGCACGTTCACGCCAATATGGCGAGCTAAAGCCTGCAAAATTTGCCACTCAAACCCATCGTATGAGCGCGATTCAGCCTGCGGAAATAAATAGTCATATCCCAACCCAGGATCGATACCCACCCGCAGTGCACCTCGGCGATGAATTTCAATCCAGTCAGGGTCGGGAACTCGCCGCTCCCGAATAGCAGTCGAAGTTGCCGCTATCCGGGTACCAAATGAGAATTCCGTGGGGTCAGGGGTGAAGGATTGAGTCCGACCAGCAGTCACCCACCCCATCACCAAACAGCAGCTCGCGATCGCCCCACTTATCCAGCAAATCCGCAAGCCAGCGCGTTCAGTTTTCTGGGCTGTTCTCGCGAAAGCTGTTCTCGCGTATCTTCTCGTACCCACGTACCTTCTCCACGTTTAATTCAGATCCGCGTTTAATTCAGATCCGCGTTTAGTTCAAATCCACGTTTAGTTCAGACCGCACTTTCAAGCGATCGCGGTTGCAGCGTTGGTGGTAGAGCTGTTACCAAAGGCTGCACGCCCCCCAGTTCTTTCTGCATGGCAGCGTGAATGCGACCGTTGCTAGCCAACAGCCGACCCGATTCAACCTGCAATGGCTCACCGTCATACGCTGTCACTAAACCACCGGCTTCTCGCACCAACACGATCCCGGCAGCAATATCCCACAACGACAAGCCTCGTTCCCAGTAGCCATCCAAGCGCCCTGCAGCTACGTAGGCCAAGTCGAGCGCTGCTGACCCGCCTCGTCGAACCCCCTGAGTCAAGTGGGTGAAGTGACAGAACTCGGCATAGTTATTGTCATCGGTTTCGCGGCGATCGTAAGCAAACCCCGTGACCAGCAAACTGAGATCGAGAGTCTCAGTCTGCGAAACTTGTATCGGGCGGCGATCGCACGTTGCCCCCATGTGCCACGCTGCGCGAAAAAGCTCGCCGCGAAAGCAGTCGCACACCACTCCGATAACGGGTATGCTATCTCGCAGTACTCCAATAGACACTGAAGACATTGGATAGCCATGGGCAAAATTAGTCGTACCGTCTAGCGGGTCAACAGCCCATTGCCAAGCGCTCGCTTCATTCCCTCCCGCACCCGACTCCTCTGCCAAAATGGCATCTTCAGGAAAATGCCGGACGAGCATATCAAGAATGAGCTGCTCGGAGGCCCGATCTGCTTCGGTAACTAAATCTCCAGGTCGTTTCTCGCTCACGTGTTCGAGCCGACCGCAGTAGTTTCTTAATAATGCGCCAGCCGCCGAAGCCGCCTCAGTCGCAACTTCTAAACGACGAATGAGATCGAGTTTGACATCAGCCTCAGCCATCAATTCAGCATGGGCTAATTTACTAACAGGTTTCGGGGACACAGGCATAAGGTAGTTGGCTCCAACGATGCACGGGTAGCTCGCGTCGCTGTTCGGCTACGAGCAGTAGTGTATCTCGTCGGTTCCTCTGGGCTCAAACCAAGAACTGAAACTGTTTTAATGCTGATTCAGCAAAGTTCTACCGAATATTGAAAGTTCTCTAACAGATGTAACGAGTTTGACAGTTCGGCGAGATAAGAGAAATATTAATATGTGTTAAGAACTGAGACTGGCTTTGATGCTCTTGTCCGACAATTGTGACCGGGCATAATCCCGGTACTCTGCTGATCCCGTCATTTCAATAAGGAAGACATCAATGAGTGTTGTCACCAAATCCATTGTGAATGCCGACGCCGAAGCGCGTTATTTAAGCCCTGGAGAACTCGATCGCATTCGTTCATTCGTGGTCGGTGGAGAGCGTCGCTTGCGCATCGCTCAAACCTTGACCGAATCTCGCGAGCGAATTGTTAGGGAAGCTGGCAATCGGCTGTTCCAGTTGCGTCCTGATGTCGTCTCGCCCGGCGGCAACGCTTATGGCGAAGAAATGACGGCTACCTGCCTGCGCGATATGGACTATTATTTGCGCCTGATCACCTACGGTATTGTCTCTGGCGACGTCACCCCTATCGAAGAAATTGGCTTGGTGGGCGTCCGAGAACTCTACAATTCGCTCGGCACGCCCATTCCTGCAGTGGCGGAAAGCGTCCGCCAAATGAAAGAGGTCGCCTCTAGTCTGATGGCAGGCGATGACGCAGCAGAAGCTAGCTACTACTTCGATTACGTGATTGGTGCAATGGGCTAAGGCATTTTTTCCATTCAACCCACGCGCTTTCTGCCTCACTTGACAAACCCCATTAGGAAACGACGGCACTGTTATGCAAGACGCAATCACCTCGGTCATCAATACTTATGACGTGCAGGGTAAATACCTGGACTCTTCTGCGATTGACCGCCTCAAATCTTTCTATTCGACGGGCGAGCTACGCGTTCGTGCGGCGGCAACCATTGGCGCGAATGCTTCCACTATTGTGAAAGACGCTACAGCCAAGGCTCTGCTCTATTCAGATTTGACCCGTCCCGGTGGCAACATGTACACTACGCGTCGCTATGCAGCTTGCATTCGCGATCAGGACTACTATCTGCGCTATGCAACCTACGCCATGCTGGCTGGTGACACCTCGATCCTGGACGAGCGCGTACTTAATGGCCTGAAGGAAACCTACAATTCCTTGGGCGTACCTATTGGCGCTACCGTTCAAGCTATCCAAGCGATGAAGGAAGTGACAGGGTCGTTGGTTGGTGCTGACGCAGGTAAGGAAATGGGTGTTTACTTCGACTACATTTGCTCTGGTTTGAGCTAGGCGTCTAGTCGGTGCCCCGCGTACTTGCGGGCATTGCTAACTGAAACTTGACATTACGTGCATGCAGCGGTCGTTGATTCTGCGAAGGTGAGCTTCGGGAGGATGAGGTGACCGCTGTATGTTGCTATTGGCAATATCGACCTTGGTGTAAGAGCTTTTCGACTTTAATTTGTCATTCATTTGAGGGGATTCACATCGTGCGCATGTTTCGGATTACGGCTTGTATGCCGACACAAAACTCCATTCGCACGCAGCGGGAGTTGCAGAATACCTATTTCACCAAGTTGGTACCTTACGGCAATTGGTTTAAAGAGCAGCAACGGATTCAAAAGTCAGGCGGCAAAATTCTTAAGGTAGAGTTGGCCACGGGAAAGCCGGGGACTGACGTTGGCCTGCTGTAATATTTCGCACATTTGATGGATTGGCATTGGCATTGGATTTCAGCATCCCACTGGGTGATGCTGGGGTTGTTGGTAGTGTTTGCTTGCGTTCATAGTGGTTTGGCTGCCTTGAGACCGCGAGCTGAAGCAATTGTTGGAGCTCGACTGTACCGGGTATTTTTTGCGCTGATGAGTTTGCCGCTGGCTGTGGTGCTAGTGGCTTATTTTTTACATCATCGTTACGACGGTCTGCAGCTGTGGCAGCTGCAGGGTGTACCCGGCATGCGATCGCTCGTTTGGGGGCTCTCAGCTCTCTCCTTTGGCTTTTTGTTTCCGGCCACTTTTAATTTGTTGGAAGTAGCAGCATTTCAGAAACCTCAAGTGCATCTCTACGAGACCGGCATTATTCGAGTTACCCGGCATCCGCAGATGGTGGGCCAGGTGATTTGGTGTATTGCTCACGCCTTGTGGTTGGGCACGAGTTTCACGCTGGTGACGTGTTTAGGGCTAATTCTGCATCATCTATTTGGCGTGTGGCATGGGGATCGGCGCTGGCAGTCTCGCCTGGGCGATGCGTATATTGAAGTTAAACAGCGAACCTCAGTCATACCGTTTGTCGCGATCGCTCAAGGCCGCCAGTCATTTGTCTGGCGGGAATTCATCAAACCGGCATACGTGGGCGTGGCTCTCTTTGTTGGCGGCTTTTGGCTCGCTCATCCTTGGCTGAAAGCAGTTTCAGGGCAGATTCCCTGGTAGGCCAGATCCCCAATTAAGCTGAGAAACTGTAGCTATTCTTTACAGGTAGGTAGTGGACGCGCAGGCCGTCTCCACTAAAAGATCCTGGTACGATGATCCCAAAGCTGATTTTAAATTCGGGGTTAACATCCTTGACTCAATCTGACGAAAGATTTCGCGATGAAATATTGGCCACGCACGACTGGGTTTTGGTGGACTTTAGCGCGCCTTGGTGCAACCTATGCCACATGCTACAGCCGACGCTCAATCGCTTAGCCCGAGAGTGGGAAGGTGCCTTGGAGGTGGTCGCGCTGGATGTGGACGAGCATTTCGGCATGGCGCGGCACTATGCTGTACAAACGGTCCCGACGCTAGTCCTGTTTCACGATGGTGTTGAAGTGGAGCGTTTGAGTCATTTCCGCAATCGTGAAGACTTGCTCTCCCGTTGCAACCAATTAATGCGATCGCGTTCTAGGTTGACTGCTAGCTAAATTTCCGCATGAGGATTGCCTGGATATGCCATCAGGCGATCCCCCGCGCCAAGACGATCCCCCGGCACCGCATCTTTTAGGAGCGGCTGTGCCGGGGGATTGTTTGTAACCAGAGAGTGACGAGTGCAACCGAGTAATGCTTAACTCGCTACGGCAGTCTTTACTGTGCCGATTTCAGGCGTGTCAGCACGCGACGTTGCCTCAGCTTCAATAGCCTGAGCTTCAATGTGATTGAATAGCGTGGTGACAAAGGCAAATAGTAAGAATGGTAGCGTGACCACCAAAATGAGCCCCACTGTAGCGAAGGCATAAATCGGACTGCGTGCCATCGAAGCCAAGGCGGCAGCAAGACTGGCAAAGACAATAGTTAACCATGCAATCACCTGTCCGTAGATGTCGCCAAATGACAAGGTGCAAACAAAGCGATATTTCTTCGATCCAGTCTTCATGGTTGCAGCTTCCCAAAAACGTCAGCGTGTCGCAAAGTAATGCAATGGATTAAAAAGGTTGTCTAAAGATAGCTAATTCTGAGGAACGAGATCGCTTTGGCGTTAAGGAAGACGGGTATTTGTAATGTCAAGCAATATAACTTGACACTGTTTGATGTTTTGATCTGAATGTCAGTAGAGAAGGGAGCGGGATCAGCCCGTATTTCTCATGCCGGCAGCAATACCGTTGACAGTAAGCAATGCGCCGCGCAATAGTTCTGCCCGACTGTAGCGAGAACGATTGGCCGTGACTTCATTGCGATGTTCGCGCAAGCGTTTGAGCACCGAGGCCTGAATGAAGCCCAGTGGCACGATCGAGCCGTTGCGCAAACGAACGGAGCGCTGGAGTTGCGGTTCGTTGTCAAGTAATTCGTCGTGTTGGGCAATCGCCAGCACCCAGTCTCGCGTGCGAGCGAGTTCGGCGGCAATGCAGTCAAATAATGCTTCAGCTCGGCTAGAACGCTCGGGATCGCTGAGCTCGCGCACGTAGTGACGCGCAATTTGAATGTCGACTTTGGCTAGTGTCATTTCCACTTTGGAAATGACGGTTTTGAAGAACGGCCACTCCCGATAGAGCTGTCGCAAGCGTTCGAGATTGTGTTCTGGATGAGCGCTGACGTACTGTTCTAACGCAGTCCCGACGCCGTACCAGGACGGCAATAGGAAGCGGCTTTGCGTCCAGCTAAACACCCACGGGATCGCCCGCAGACTCTCTAAGTCCTTCTTGCCGCCCCGTCGAGCCGGGCGGGAGCTAATTTGCAGCTGACTAATTTCTTGAATGGGCGTTACGTCGTGGAAAAATTCGACAAATCCCGGTTCTTCATACACGAGTTCTCGATAAGCGGAGCGCGAAGCTGCTGCTAACGACTCAATGAGTCGATACCATTCGTGAGAGCCTTCTAGCCGCGAGCGCCGCAAACTGGCCTGAATCACCGCACAGGTTACGGTCTCTAGGTTAAACACGGCCGAGTCTAACAGCGAGTATTTGGAGGCTAGGACTTCGCCCTGTTCGGTGATTTTAATCCGACCGGCAATACTGGCCCCGGGTTGAGCCACGATGGCTTCGTAAGCAGGACCGCCGCCGCGACCGACAGAGCCGCCGCGTCCGTGGAAAATTCGCAGAGCCAAATTCTCTGATTCAACTACCTCTTGCAGCGATTGTTGGGCTTTATAAATCTCCCAGTTGCTGCTGAGAAATCCCGAGTCTTTGTTACTGTCGGAATAGCCCAACATGACTTCTTGCAAATCGCCTTGGTGCGAGAGGCAGGTTCGGTAAAACGGCAGGTGAAACAGAGCGCGCATGACCTCGGGAGCGCGCTTGAGATCGTCAACCGTCTCGAATAGCGGGATGACGGCAAGCGATCCCGTCGCGGTCACGGGATCGAACAGCCCGGCCTCTTTGGCGAAAAGGAGCACTTCGAGGAGGTCGCTAGCGCAGCGACTCATGCTGATGATGTAGGTGTGACAGGTCTCAAGGCCAAACTCCTGCTGAATGTAGCGCAGCGTCCGGAAGGTCTCGATAACCTCAAGAGTGCGATCGCTCAGGTCGGGGTCGGCGGGAATGAGTGGACGGCGATTTTGCAGTTCGCCTACCAAAAACTCTACTTTCTCGGTTTCGCTCAGCTCGCTGTAGGGTTTAGGCAATACGCGCAGATAATCGCCAATCTCCGTCAGTGCCGCTTCGTGAACTCGGCTGTCCTGACGCACGTCCAAATGGGCTAGATGAAATCCAAATACTTCCACTTGCGCGATCAAACGATCGAGATGATGGCAAGGGAGATCGCTATTGCTGAGGCTGCGTTGGATCGATCGCAGTTCATCTAAAAATTCGGCAGCATCTCCGTATCCACCCTCAATCAGCTTTTCACGCTGCAAAAATTCCGGACGCTGGAGCTGTTGATTGCGATTGCGAGTCACTTCTAGCTTGGCCAGCATGAAGCTGAGCTTGAGGCGGTAGGGTTCCTGTCGGTAGCGCAGTGCCAAAGATTCGTAAACATCAGGAAATTGCTGGCGATCCTGTTCTAGGGCGTCAAGCAGTGCTGAGTCGACATCGCTCCAGTGCAGGGACACGCTCAGGGTCCGAATCAGGCGCTTGAGGGTGCTGACGTACTTGCTCAGAACCAAATTTCGCTGGTAGCGAGCGGTTTGCCAGGTCACGTCGGGAGTAACGGAAGGATTGCCATCGCGATCTGACCCCACCCAGGAGCCAAAACTGCAAAAGCTCGGTGCTGGGAGGCTCACGTCTGGAAAGGCCAGCTTGAGGTTGGCGGCTAACCGTTCGGCTAACCTCGGTACTGCATCGAAAACCACGGTCTCGAAGTAATGCAAAGTGAAGTCTACTTCGTCGAGGACGGCGGGCTTAAATTGATGCAGTTCGTCCGTGCGCCACCACAGCAATAGCTCTTCGATCAAGCGCTCTTCTAATACGGCATGTTCCCAGCCGACTGCATCGGTGAGGCGATCGAACTCTTCCAGCAAGCTGGAGATGGTGCGCTGTTTTTCCCGAATGGTGTGGCGAACGATTTCTGTGGGATGAGCAGTAAAAACGAGGCGAATGTCCAACACTTGCAAGAGTTTCTGCAGTTGCTCGGGGTCCACATTCCGCGCTGCTAAAGCCGGGAACAAGATATCGAATTGCTTTTGCTTGCCTTGGGGCTGCTGATTGCCGTCGATGGCGATCGCCTCGGCGGCCAGAGTGTGATGCTCGACCCGCCGTTCGACCTGTTCGTAATGCTGTTCGACAATATTAATGAGCTGAAAAAATAGTGCAAATGCTCGGGCTGACTGAATGCAAGCTTTTAGGTCGAGATTTTCGATAATATCCAGAACTTCTGCGGCTGGATACTCGGGGGCCTGGCCCTCCGGCGAGCACATGGCGTTGAGTTTGCGCAATAGATCCAGCAGCTCTTGACCGCATTCTTGCCGCAGTACCGTTTCCCACGCCCGCTCGATGAGATGGAGGCGCTGTTCGAGTGGGGATGAGGCATTCTGGGCAACGCTGTCAGTGTCAGCAGCGCTCCGTTGGGTCGGCGTAGCTTGAGAAACAACACTCATAGACGGAACGGTTCTCCATTAGACTCCCCAATTCTAAGGTGTGCGGCTGGAGACGAGGCGATCGCGCTCGGTTTTTTTCAAATGGGAGAGAGCGAGTTTGTCCTCGACTGAGTGGCTCGATCTCATCTCAACTGTTCAGAGCGATCGGAAGATACTAATGCTGGTCAGCGGACTAGGACATTTACACTATCCGAAGCCGCAGCACAAACTACACTTTTGGCTCCTGATTCAAACTTATCTCCTGACTCAAACGCTACAGAACAGAATTCGTGGCAGACAGACCAAGGACCAATTCGTTATGCTCAAATGAGGCACTTGGTGGGTGAAAGACCATTAGGTTGAAAATAGGTTGAAAAGCATTACGTTGCGATCTGGAACGTTGGGGCATGGCACGAATGAAGCGATCGCTATTAGTTCTACTCTCGCTGGTGGGATTGTTTGTCCTCGGTATGGGAGGCGGCATGTGGCTCTCTCATCGAGGTATGGATCTAGAATACGCCCGGGCCATCGTGACTGCACAAAACGCCGATCGAGAGAGCATTACGGTGGAGCGTTCGGGCGCTCGGGCGACTGATGCTCTCTCGGCGCAGCGTCAGCTATCGCAGTCTGACGAACGCTCGACATTTCAGCAGGGCACGGCGGTACCCAGCGTCGGTAAGGCAACCAATTTTGTCGTCGATGTGGTGGAGCGTGTCGGGCCCGCCGTCGTTCGTATCGATACCGAACGCACGGTCTCTCAGGACATACCTGACGCCTTCAACGATCCGTTTTTCCGCCGTTTCTTTGGCGAAGATGCGTTCCCCAGCCAGCCCCGCCAGTTTCGTCAGCAAGGCCAAGGCTCGGGCTTCATCATTGACAGTAACGGCGTCGTATTAACTAACGCTCACGTTGTCGATGATGCTGACGTCGTTACAGTCGTCCTTAAAGACGGGCGATCGTTCGAGGGCACGGTACTGGGCGTTGACGAACTAATGGATCTGGCCGTTGTCGACATTAACGGCCGCGACTTACCTACTGTCACCCTCGGTACATCGAGTAACTTGCATGTCGGAGACTGGGCAATTGCCGTAGGCAATCCTCTCGGTCTCGACAACACGGTGACGCTGGGCATTGTCAGCACTTTAGATCGCTCCAGTAGTGAAGTGGGCGTTCCGGATAAGCGTGTGGATTTCATCCAAACCGATGCCGCGATTAATCCCGGCAACTCGGGCGGACCGTTGCTCAACCAGCGCGGCGAAGTGATCGGCATTAACACAGCCATTCGAGCTAATGCTCAAGGTATTGGCTTTGCCATCCCTATCGATACGGTGAAAACCGTCAAGGACGACTTAGCTCGGGGCGAAACCGTCCCTCATCCTTATATCGGCGTTCAGATGGTCGCTCTAACCCCTGAAGTGAAAGAGCGCTTCAACAGCGACCCCAATAGCGGTACGTTCATCGATGCCGATCGCGGCGTGTTAGTCGTTCGCATCGTACCCGACTCTCCCGCCGCTCAGGCTGGATTGCGGGCTGGGGATGTCGTCATTCGAGCTGGCGATCGCGCTATCGTCGCGGCCGAAGATTTGCAGCAGGTAGTCGAACGTACGGGGGTAGGTCGACAGCTAACTTTGACGGTAGAGCGGAACGGTCGCGAACGCGGAGTTTCCATTCGCACTGGCGACCTGGCTGATGCTAATCGATAGTTCGACCCAGCGCCCCAATCTCAGAGCCAGCTCCTATAATTTTGGGGTGTCGGCAGGATGGGGGCTAAGACAGCGTGAGCAAATTCATTTTCGTAACCGGCGGCGTCGTCTCCAGCATTGGTAAAGGTATCGTTGCCGCTAGCTTGGGTCGCTTGCTCAAATCTCGCGATTACTCGGTTTCTATTCTCAAGCTCGACCCTTATATCAATGTCGATCCAGGTACGATGAACCCTTACCAACACGGCGAGGTGTTTGTCACTGATGACGGGGCTGAAACCGATCTCGACTTAGGTCACTACGAGCGGTTCACGGACACCAACATGTCCAAGCTCAATAACGTGACGACGGGCAGCATTTATCAAGCCGTGATCAATAAAGAGCGACGCGGCGAATACCAGGGTGGCACCGTGCAGGTGATTCCCCACATCACTAATGAAATCAAAGAACGCATTTATCGCGTCGCCAACAACACCCATCCTGACGTGGTGCTAGTGGAAGTGGGAGGGACGGTCGGCGATATTGAATCGCTGCCGTTTTTGGAGGCCATTCGACAATTTCGGAAAGATGTCGGGCGCGATCGCGTTTTATACCTTCATGTCACCCTCATTCCCATGATTGCAGCTGCTGGGGAACTGAAAACGAAGCCGACACAGCACTCCGTTAAAGAGCTGCGATCGCTAGGGATTCAGCCGGATGTGCTGGTATGCCGCTGCGATCGCCATTTGCCTGAAGAGCTCAAACTCAAAATAGCCGAATTTTGTGACGTCCACGCTGCTGCCGTTATCACCGCCGCTGACGCGCCCAGCATATATGACGTGCCCCTCATTTTGGAACGAGAGGGACTAGCGCATCAGGTGGTGGAGATTTTAGGCCTAGACAATCGCCAACCCGAGCTACAGCAATGGGAGACCTTGGTCCAGCGCCTGCATCAACCCCAACGCGAGGTTGACATTGCGATCGTGGGGAAATACGTGAGCTTGTCAGATGCCTATATCTCCGTGGCGGAAGCCTTGCGCCATGCCGCTCTTGCCCATAACAGCTCCGTCAATCTGCACTGGATTTCATCCGAGGACGTTGGCGATCGCGGCGCTGAGTCTTTCCTCGAGAACATGCACGCCATCGTGATTCCCGGTGGATTTGGTACGCGTGGCATTGAAGGCAAGATTGATGCGATTCGCTACGCGAGGGAGAGGAATTTGCCCTTTCTGGGTCTGTGTTTGGGCATGCAATGTGCCGTGATTGAAGGCGCGCGCCATTTGGCCCATTTGGCTTCTGCCAACAGCTCTGAGTTTGCTCCCGATACGCCTAATGCCGTTATCAGTCTGCTGCCCGAACAGGAAGACATTCAAGATTTGGGCGGAACAATGCGCTTGGGCCTCTATCCTTGTCGGCTCGTGCCCAATACCCTGGCGGCTACCCTGTATGAAGACTCCATTATTTACGAGCGTCACCGCCACCGCTATGAGTTCAACAACAGTTTTCGCACCGTGATGATAGAAGCTGGCTATGAGGTGAGCGGGACCTCCCTTGACAACCGCCTGGTTGAAATTATCGAGCTGCCCGGCCATCCATTCTTTATGGCTACCCAATTTCACCCTGAATTCCGTTCCCGACCCAACAAACCCCATCCTTTATTTCAAGGGTTGTTAAATGCTGCATTACAGCTTCAACAAAACTCCATCAGAAGACCGGTAGAGATTTCATCTTAGCGCTGCGATCGAGATCACAATAAAGCCATCAGACGTGTCTCAAACTGAGGGTTTGCGAAGGTAGATGGTGTTTTTTGGAAGCAAGTTTACCGTACTTTTCCTGATGATTTGTCTGTCTTCCTAATGGTGGGAGACGTACCCACTTTGGAAACGTTGCGTTACTTGTCCTGCTGAATTAAGCACATGTAGATTTTAATGTCAAAGAAGCTGAATCTTTCTTCTGAAACCGGGCAATCTCACCTTAGGGTCAGGGAAAAAAGGATTGCTCTAATGGTTGATGAGACTCTTGAATCTGCCTTGTTTCCTCTCTTAGAGGAGCATGGCTTAGAAGATATTTTGTTTGCGTTCTATCGTTATGCTGATACGCAAGCTCGTTTGGCAGAGTTCCTCCAGCAAGCTGAAGCAGCAGACAGCTGGAGGCATCAAGCTATCGCCATCGATCTGGCTTGTGAAGCTCTTGATGAAGTCAATCGCGTGGGTTGCCGCTCGGCTGCTAGTTTCTAAACGCTCGTCGACGGACGTCAAAATTAAACAGACTTTTGCGAATTTGAATGGTTCTTATCTGCAGGCCGAGAAGAAGTGATTCCTTGCTCCACAGTTAATTCAATCACAAAGGCAGAGGATTACGTGGGCGCAACATCATGGCATCAAACGATCGGATTCGCTGGTCGGATAGCTACCAAAGATTTTTAACGTTTCGGTTGTAGATTGCAGGGTCGCGATCGCCTCTTCAGGCAGTTCGCTCGTACCGATTGGATTTTCAACGTCAATAAAAAAGACATAGTCTCCCATCGATTTTTTGGTAGGACGAGATTCGATGCGGGTCATGTTGAGCTGGCGATCGCTCAGCACTTGCAGTGGCTTGAGCAGCGCACCGGGTACATTCTCCGGCACGCTGAAAGCAAATGAAGTGAGTTGACCGCCTGGCGATTGCTCGCTACTGACGATCCAAAAGCGCGTGCAGTTGGTGTGGTAGTCATTGATGGGGCCGGCCAGAACCGGTAGAGCGCCCAATTCGGCTGCGCGGGCAGACGCGATGATGGCAGCGGAATCGTCGCTGTAAAGGCGATTGAGCTCGGCCGTGTTGGAATTTGCCGGTACCAGTATTGCCTGACTGACGTTCTGATTCAGCCAGCGCTGGCATTGCGCTAGTGCTTGAGGATGAGCGTACACCGTAGTGACTCGTTCTAGGTCGGTGGCACGACCAATTAATTGGTGATGAATGGGCAGGACAAGAGTGCGATGAATCTGCAATCCGTCTAGCTGCCACAGTAAGTCGAGTGTGACAGACACGCTGCCCTGGACTGAATTTTCGACCGGGACGACACCCCAAGTCACTTCGCCGTCAAATACGGCTTGAAACACCGCTGCGATGGTGGGATATGGGCTCAGACATGCAGGTTGAGACCGAAATTGTAACGCCGCAGTTTCGGCAAACGTCCCTGCTGGCCCCAAATAAGCAACGGTTTCAGCAGTCATAGCGATCGCCATCGACGATGAGTCATCCAATCCTCCTCCTTAATCAGGACCCTCATGAATTGGGATCCCAAGCTCCGGTTTCCCCGAATTGCCGCGCTCAGTATCACCCGCACCCGAGGACCGAGCGTTTGGAGCGATGACACTAGCTGGAGCAGCTTGTCACTATGGGAATCCAGAGAAAAGCTGGAGCCAGCGTACCAGCTCCAGCGCAGAAGTTCGTACCAGCGAACGAGCAGTGCTGCTCTCGTCGTTACAAGCTCTAGGCTTCTTCTGCAATGTGCGCGTAGAAGACGCCTTGAATGCGAACGGGATGAGGCTCTAGCGTGCCTTGCTCGTCGCTTGACATCTGATAGCTAACGAAACTGCCCGACATTTCGCCAGCGCTGGGATCGACACGAGCAATTTGAATCGACATGTCCCCGTCGGTGACTTCGTCGATTTTACTGCTCTTTTGAAACTCGTCTTGGGCTGCCTGTAAGCCAACGGCGGATTCGTAGCCCGTTTCGCTTCCGCGAGCGCGCGGATCGAGGAAAGAGCTACCGCGATAGCCGAACACTTTGAAGTTACCGTTGAATTCTGAGGATCGATCGATACCGCTTGCCGATCCAGGCGCGATCGCCTTGAGGTCGTTAACGCTAAATAAGAGAGGCACTTGTTCGCGCCCGGGCAATTGAACCGTTGTCGGCTGAGAAATCATGCCGCTGAGGACGTCAAATTCAAGATCGTCACCTTTTGCATATATCTGGCCGAGAGCAGGACCGAGGGTTGCTCCCTTCAAAATGAACGACTTGGTGTTGATATATTCTTTCTGGCCGTTGCGACGCTCTTCTTCCACCTCAATTTTCACAGGCTGGAAGCAAAGATTATTCAATGCCACGACTTTGCCAGGAGCGATATCAATTTTGCCGCGAGCGGTTTCGTCCACTTCAGGACAGAGGGCGGCTAGGCCCGTGTTGTGGATTTGATCGAAGGTTAGGGGGCCGTTGTTTGCTTGTAGGTCCTCGGAACAGGCCGTGGTCACAAGCATCACGAGGCCGAGCAACACGGCCAGAATGCTGCGATAGCTCATGATTGTCCTCTTAAACAATGGGTTCGACATGACGATAAGGGTGGCTGTTTTAAAACAGATTTACACTCGGGTTCAGCAAGTCCCTAACGCGAGCTTCGAGCCATTCGCCGGGCGCGGGATGCTGTTGAAGAGGCAAATATCGTCCTTATTGTAAGCAATGGTGTCGCCATACGGAGACGCAATATGGAGGCATAATGACAAAAGTTTAAGCGATTGTGGATTTAGCTAGCCGAATGTACTGCGTCTGCAGTTCGCGCCCTTTGTTTCGATTGGGCTTTGTCAATTGAAGCTTTACGGCGATCTCCCCACCGTCTTCAGCCGGAGCCTCAGCGGGACCAAGTTCTTCGGTTCAAATCTCATACTTTGCCAACATGTATTCTTCCGACCCCCTGCCTGCCGACCTCCAAACGCTCGTAACTGAAGTAGAGACATTAGCACGCGTCCGTCATGACAATTGCGGACAGTTACTTCAACTCCTTCACGTTCTCGAAGACCTGCATCGCAAGATTTACCAAGAAGAGTTCCAACCCGCGCTGCCCGATAGCCGTCAGGAGCTGTTTGCGCTGCTGCAAGACATCGAAACCAACGATCGTTGGCCCTACATTCATCGCCTGCAGGTGCAGGCTTTGTTGCAAAATCTCGCTCCAACTGAATTCAATCCGGGGTTGGGAGCAGACATCTCTTGACTCACTCCAGAGTCAGTTCGAAGCTAATTGAAACAGACCGCGAAGCAGGAGAACATGTTGATGGTGCAGTCAAGTCAGATTCATTGGCGTTCGCTCGTCGCTGATATTGTGCTAGTTGCGCTCGTCGGCGGACCGTTGGCTGCGCCTCTGTTGCGGGCGAGTTCGATACCTTTACTGTCTCTGATTGCTGACATCATTTACTTCATGGGCTCTCACGTCTGTCCGCAGCCCGATATGGCTGTGGCTTTAGCTCCGCCTCATTTGATGGCGGTCTGCATGCGTTGCATGGGGACGTTAGCTGGAGTGGTTTTGACGCGCTTGTTATTTGCCAGCGATCGCGGTCGCAGCGCTCTCTGGCTGCATCAGTATGGCGGTTGGGGTTGGCTGACATCTGGCGGACTGATGTTGGCCTACCCTGCAGAGTGGTACGTCCAGCACTTGGGCTGGTGGTCTTACAACAATTGGGTCGTTACGCCTTTTGGTTTTGTGGCCGGTTTGGGCTTGGGGTTACTTGTTGTACCGCTCATTTACGGTTCGGTTGATGAAGGAAGGCCGGAGAGTCTAGCAGCGTAGCACTATTCTTGATTAGGCCCTCTTTGAGCGCAAACCGACCGGATCAGTGGAAAAGAAAGCCCAGGGAACGGGTGCTCGACCTGGGCTTGGGCATGTGAAGGTATATCTGATTGAAACAAGCGAGCGTGAAATTTGAGGGAAGTATTCTGCGGCCTGACAAGTGCTGACGAGCTTTTGTGCTACGAGTGAAGTGCGGAGCAAATGGGGTCAACAATCGTGACGCGAGTACTAGTGCCGTTGGTAGATGGCTTTGAAGAGATCGAAGCAATCGCCATTATCGATATTTTGCGGCGAGCTGAGATCGAAACCGTTGTAGCGGCAGCAGAGCTAGAAACCGACGAATCGATCTGCGGCAGTCACGGCATTTGCGTCCGGCCAGATACGACCCTAACCGCGTTGGGCGACGCTCTAGCAACAGAGTTTGACGCCATCGCCATTCCGGGTGGTCCCGGCGTGAAAACGCTTCTCCAGCTCCCTACTTTGATTGATTTAGTACATCAATTTCACGTCCGTCAGAAAACTGTAGCGGCGATTTGTGCTGCGCCACTCGTTTTGTCGAAGGCTGGTATTCTTCGCCATTGCACTGCAACCAGCTTCCCCAGCGTGAGCGACGAGATCGATTCGGCGAGTTACAGTACCGATCGCGTCGTCCTTGACGGCTCCATTCTGACGAGCCGCGGTGCGGGCACTGCCGTGGAATTTGCACTTCAGCTCGTGACCGTACTGGCAGGTGAAGCCAGAGCAAATGCCGTGGGAGAGGCCATTTTGGCTAACTGGTCGCCCCTAATGATGCCGGTCGGTTGAGTCGGTTGAATCAGCTCCAGTCCAGGCGACGTTGTTCAGGCAACGTGTTTAGAGACTCCACCAACCCACACCTAGAAACTGACCGTGACTCCATTGGTAGTAGCTACGGGCAATCCCGGCAAAGTTCGCGAATTCGAGCGCTTTTTTAGCGAGCTGGCGGGATCTAAGCAGCAGCGCTGGCGCTTACAGCCCAAACCTCCTGAATTAGACATTGAAGAAACGGGAACAACCTTTGCTGAAAATGCCTTACAAAAAGCTCGTGGCGTAGCGATCTCGACCGAGCAATGGGCCATTGCCGACGACTCCGGCTTGGCTGTACAGGCGCTAGATGGCGCGCCAGGGATTTATTCCGCTCGCTATGCCAACAGCGATGCCGAACGGATTGCCCGTCTTCTGCGCGAGCTAGAAGGAGTAGACAATCGCGATGCCGAGTTTGTTTGTGCGATTGCACTTTGCAATCCAGCCGGGCACGCTGTGGCCCAAGTCGAAGCTCGCTGTTCCGGCGTAATCTTAGAGAAAGCTCAAGGAACGGGCGGATTCGGATACGATCCGATATTCTACGTACCAGAGGCTCAACTCAGCTTCGCAGCCATGACGCTGCCACAAAAACAGCACTGGGGTCACCGCGGTCGTGCTTTGCGGGCGCTCCAAGTGCAGTTGGAACAGCTCGGCTTGGCCTGATACGAGCAGCATGTGGCACTGCGCCAGGGAAAAGGAGAGAAGACAGCATTGACAGCCATACGCTTGGACGGCAAGGCTTTGGCCCTGCGAATGCGGGAGCACATGCGACAGCAAGTGAGTCAGCTATCAGCTCAAGTCGGGCGATCGCCAGGTTTGGCGGTGATTATGGTAGGCGATCATCCTCCCAGTGCAGCCTATGTTCGCAATAAAGAGGCTGCCTGCGAACGAGTCGGGATTACGTCATTCGGGCATCACCTTTATGCCGATACCCCACAGGCCGATTTGATGGCGTTAATAGACGAGCTGAATCGCGACGATCGCGTAGACGGCATTCTCGTACAGTTACCGTTGCCAGATAAACTCGACGAACGCCCGCTTCTGTTGAATATCGATCCCGACAAAGATGTGGACGGCCTGCACCCAGTCAATATGGGGCGCCTGGTACGGGGAGAGCCGGGATTGCGCAGCTGTACGCCCGCTGGGGTGATGGAGATTCTCGCAGATGCTCAGATCCCGATTGACGGCAAGCGTGCGGTCGTCGTCGGCCGCAGTTTGTTAGTCGGCAAACCACTGGGCTTGATGTTGCTAGAGGCTAACGCCACTGTCTCTTTTGCTCATTCTCGGACGGCCGATCTTGCAGAACTGACTCGCCAGGCCGATATTTTGGTCGTTGCCATCGGACATCCTCGCATCATAGGAGCAGACGCGATCAAGCCCGGTGCTGTCGCGATCGATGTTGGCATTAATCGCGTGATGGAAAACGGAGGGAAGTCGAGGTTGGTGGGCGATATCGACTTCGAGCCTGCCTGCGAAGTGGCTGGCGCTATTACTCCCGTTCCCGGCGGCGTCGGGCCGATGACGGTGACGATGCTGCTGCACAACACGGTACAAAGTTATTGTCGGCGGTTAGGGTTGCCCTCCATTGAGGCTAACGGCGGCTCGTGATATCCCACTGCCGACTCACATATTCAACCGTAAAGACCGTGCGATAATGGCACACTGAGACGTGCGCGCGTTGCCTGCTGGAGGTCCGAGGAGCGAGGCTTTGGCTGTAGAAATCTTGAATGCAACCGATTTCGATTTGTCCACCTATCTAACCACTCGCCGTCAGCAGGTGGAAGAGGCGCTCGATGCTGCGATCGCCGTAACTTATCCCGAAACCATCTATGAGGCCATGCGCTACAGCCTGATGGCAGGTGGCAAGCGTCTCAGACCGATCCTGTGTCTAGCGGCTGGCGAATTGGCAGGCGGAACCCCTCAACAGCTATTGCCGACGGCCTGCGCTTTGGAAATGGTTCACACCATGTCGTTAATCCACGACGATTTACCCGCCATGGATGACGATGATTTTCGTCGGGGCAAGCCGACTAATCACAAAGTCTACGGTGAAGATATTGCCATCCTGGCCGGTGATGCTTTGCTATCTTATGCCTTTGAAATCGCGGCGGATCGGACTCGCGACGTTGCCCCTGAGCGCCTGTTGCAGGTCATCGCTCGACTCGGACGCGCTGTTGCGGCTACCGGGCTCGTCGGCGGCCAAGTGGTGGATTTGGCCTCCGAAGGCAAGCAGGTATCGGTCGAAACCCTCGAATATATCCACGCTCATAAAACGGGTGCACTACTAGAAGTCTCAGTGGTGTCGGGAGCCATTCTGGCTGGAGCCGATGCAGAGATGGTGGAACGGCTGTCAGCCTTTGCTCGCGACATCGGCTTAGCCTTCCAGATTATTGACGACATCTTGGACGTGACTGCCACCAGCGCGCAGTTGGGCAAAACTGCCGGGAAAGATGTCGCTGCGGCCAAGGCAACCTATCCCAGTTTCTGGGGGTTAGAAGGTTCGCGTCAGAAAGCCAATGAGTTGATTGCCGCCGCTAAGCAGCAGTTGCAGCCTTACGGCGATCGCGCGCTTCCCCTCCTCGCCTTGGCAGATTTCATTACCAATCGCAGTCATTAGCCAGTGAATATAGCCAGTAGATTCATCGGCAAAACCGCCGCCGCGAAAGTTGCCTCGTCTTGGTAGGCTCTATGTGAACGGATCGAGGCGCGCGGTCGTTTGGCTCGTACCCACAATCATTCCCCTATGATGCACCAACTGCTTGCCAATCAAGTTTTGTGGATTGCCTTGCTCGCTAGCTTTGTAGCCCAAGGGCTGAAGCTCATCGTCCGGTTCATGCAGTCAGGCAAAATTGACTTCCGCGTATTGGTGGAAACCGGAGGCATGCCCAGTTCCCATGCTGCTTTAGTGGCCGCACTCGCCGTGGGCATTGGCTTGCAGGAAGGCTGGGATAGTCTGCTCTTTGCTGCTTCTGTGGTGTTCGCCTTCATCGTCATGTACGATGCAGCAGGCATTCGGCTGGCAGCAAGCAAGCAGGCTCGCATTCTGAACAAAATTGTCGAAGAGTCGTTCAGCGAAAAACCTCACTTTAATGAAGAACGTCTCAAAGAGTTACTGGGTCACACCCCTATTCAAGTGATCGCCGGAGCGGCGTTGGGGTGTTTCCTTGCCTCACTCTGCATGCCTCTATGGCATTTTTAGGTTTGAAGTTTCTGGGTCACAGACGGGCTTCATTCTTTTGCAGGTTGTAGCATCGATCCACAGATGATGCTGCTGGAGAGTACGCGGTGAATTGCAGATGGGGATGGGTAGCAGCACTCGCTGTATCGTTAACTTTATGTAGTAGCACCCTCGCCTCACCTTTACAGGTTGTAGAGACCGATACGCTACCTTCTGACCTCGGCCTCGACCGCCGCTTGTGGGGGGACGACATTCGCCCCGGCGATAAATACCATTTACTCACTGCGATCGCTCGCAGCTTGACTTATTTGGAAACGCCTGAAGCTGTCGAAGACTATGCCGAGTTAAGCGAATCTGTCTCCTTCACTCGCGATCGCGTGCGGCGGAGTTTGCAGCGCTTTCGCGAACTCGTCCTTGCTGCTAACTCTCCCCAAGCCTTGGATACAGCCGTACGGCGAGAATTTCAATTTTTCCGCGCGGCTGGTACAGAGGATAGTGGCAAAGTGGATTACACGGGTTATTATTCGCCCACATTTGCTGCAAGTCGTCAACGCACCTCTGAGTATCAATATCCGCTCTACCGTCGCCCTGCCGAACTAGATGATTGGTCAGAACCTCATCCCACTCGAGTAGAGCTTGAAGGCAAAGACGGACTGCAGAGCGATCGTGGCCCTTTACGCGGGCTCGAACTGGTGTGGTTGCGCGATCGCCTAGACGCTTTTCTGGTTCAGGTTCAGGGTTCGGCTCGTCTGCAGCTCACTAATGGCAATACGATGACCGTGGGCTATGCCGGGCGAACGGACTACGAATACACCAGCATTGGCAAGCAACTTGTAGCGGACGGAAAGTTCTCGCGCGACGAATTAACCCTGGGCAAAGTGCGGCAGTATTTCCGCGATCGCCCCGACGAGTTAGATAACTACCTGCCGCGCAATCTTCGTTTCGTGTTTTTTGAAGCCACAGCTGGGGCTCCTCCCATCGGCAGCCTCAACGTGCCGGTGACAGACGGACGTTCAGTTGCAACTGACAAGTTGCTGATGCCTCCCGGTGCATTAGCACTGATCTACGCTCCTTTACCCGCAGGTAGCACCGTAAAATCTGACTTGGCTTCAGCCCCATGGGAGAGTCGTTACGTGCTCGATCAAGATACGGGGGGAGCGATCCGGGGAGCAGGGCGAGTCGATCTATTCGTCGGCATTGGTCCCGATGCCGAACGCGAAGCTGGCGAGATCGACCTTAGCGGCGAGTTTTACTACTTATTGCTCAAGGAGTCGTGAGGCGGTTCCTACGAACCTTCAAACACTACGTTATTGGCATTCCCGTTGTTAGGCAGGATGCCGATCAGTAGAGCTACAGACGTGCCGTCAATGCTCGGCAATGTGGCATTCCCGTCGCGAACTCGTTCGATCGCGGCTAAGTCATTGATGCCAGGGCTGACGATGACGATCTTGTCTTCTGTTGGGTTGAAGTCTAAGACGAGATTGATGGCGTTGGGGAAGGACATTCGCTTATTAGACCTCTTGTATGAATCGATAATCGCTAGGGTGAAATGATGGTTTCAGGTTTCAGATCGGCATTCGCGCCAGAAATCTATTGCCAGGGAAAGCCAAGTCCGCTCCGCCGCCGGAGATTTCATTGCAGTCGTCTAAGGCGTCTTGCACCATAGCCGAGTGACTATTGCTCTTGACGTTTTAGTTAGGACACAGAGGCCCTGACTGCGCCTGGGTTCTGGGTCGCTAAAACGTCAAGAGTAGCTTGACGGCTGCTATATGTGCTTTCGCAGTCGCCCTAGCGGTCGAGCTATCCTGGGTTCACCTCCTACTCTTCTTCGTTTTTGTCGATCGGACAGATGCCCTCATGCGATCGCTCTTCACCTCCTCTCGCGTTTGGCTGGTCGCAATCCTGACCGCCGCTCCCTTCGCTTTATCGGCACGAACCCTCGCGGCGACCGAGCGCACGATTCCCGTGTCGTTTGCACCACATCCCAACTCCACGAGCCTGATCGAACTCGATCGCGGTCGCAATCACGGCCTACGCCTGGGAGATCGCGGCTCGATTGCTCTACCCGGCTTGGTGGCGGAGAACAATACCGTCTTTGCTGCCACCGACATTCCCTTCACGATCGAAGACGTATTTGAAGACCGCGCGATCGCTCGTATCCCCCGCAATCTGCCGCCACTACAGCCCCGCTCAGCTCGCGTCACTGTTCTCGATCTCGATCCCAGCGACTTAGGTCAACCCGATCCATCACCGGCAGATACCGCTGCCTCAGACGAAACTTTTCCCCCGCCAACCGTCGAAGACGATACCGAAGCGATCGCCAACGAAACGGCCATTGCCACAGAATCTGAAAAGCCTGGAGAAGCCGAGCCCCCAGAAGAAACCGGAGTTTCTGACGATCCAGCATTAGAAGAGGGATGGGTCGCGATCGAGCGCATTAGGCTAGAACGAACTGTCGTCCTGCCCTCAGAGACTTGCACTCCTGATAGCGCCACCTCCACTCCACCTCAAACGCCTTGCCTCAACGTTGCGCCAGCAGACGCGATTGCGCGGGCTATTCTGGCCGGACGCGACCCGCAAACCATTTCCGACCGGGACGCCGTAGGTACGACCAACGTCGACAACATCGACGAATCGCTCGAACGCGCTATCTCCTACTACCTCCGCTACCCCAATCGCCCCAAAGCTGCCCTCGCCCTCGGCCAAGCCTATCTGCGCTATCAGCAGCCCGTTCAAGCTGAATTCTGGCTAGCAGATATTGAAGATGACGGCTCCGATCCGGCCTTCAGTGACGCCCTGACCCACGCCCGCGCCTACGCTGCCTACCAAAACGGGTTTTACCGAGAGGCGATCGCCCTTGGCAACCGGTTCAACTCACCTACCACCGCTCAAAAAGTTCTCCTCGCTGCTGCTCACTTCCAACGTCACAACTACGCCCGCGCTGTCGATATTTTAGAAGGACTACCGAGCCTGCCTGAAGTCGTCAACAATCGCGCGATTGCCCTGCAAGCCCTGGACCGCGAACTAGAGGTTGCTTGCGAAGTAGAACGAGTGGGCAGCATGGAACGCTGCGCAGAAAACCCACTTGCGGTAGAACGACAACGACAAGATCGCGCCAGAAAACTGCTCGAGGCGATTGCCTCGAAATCCCCGACAGCGCAGTTCAACTTAGCCATTCTGGACATCCGTGCCAATGACTTTGAAGCTGCTCACGCTCGCGTGGCTGACTTACACGACCGAGTGGCCGAGCGCACCCCTGGCGACACTCCCACTCCAAACGACACGACATTGGCTCTGCAACGCGCGACGCTCTGGTATGTCAATAACTACCAAGAGAACGTTGTCTATCTGCAATCAACCGCCTTCCCCCATGCCAATTTTGGGTTCAACGGTCCCACCGTTGGCACGATGGGGCAGCTATTACAAGCTGGGCTCAGCCCCCTCGCTCTCGGCAATGTTGTCTTTCTCGCTATTTCTGATGCGAGACACGACGCCCTAGTCACGCGCGTCACCAATCAACTGCGTCATACGTTTCTCCATCAGCTCGACTTCCTTCCCGTTGTCAGCCCCCCCGACCCCGTGACCGTCAATGCCTACGAAACATTTCTAGAGTCCTCCAGCTCCTAATGCCATGTCCCGTCCCGCCCCATCTCCAGACCTCATCCCGATCGCCTTTGAAACAGATAGCGCGATTGCCACTCCCAATCTGAAAGTGTCGCAGTTGCGGGCTCTGGTCGCCACCATCGCCGCTGGCAATTTCAGCGAAGCCGCGCTGCGGCTGGGCGTTACTCAATCTTCTATCAGTCACGCGATCGCTAGTTTGGAAGAAGAGTTGGGTGTACGGGTATTGCTGCGCGGCCGCCACGGTGCCAAGCCAACTCCCGTAGGCGAACGCATCGCGGCCCGAGCCGAAAGCGTCTTGCACCTGTTGGGAGACATTGCCCTCGAAGCCCGCCGCGAACGAGGTTTAGAAGCCGGACGCATTCGCATTGCCGCTTTTCGTAGCGTGGCCACCCACGTTTTACCCGCCGCGATCGCCCAGTTCAATCGCCAATGGCCCAATGTCATGGTGGCAATAGAAGAGTGCCAGGACGAAGATGACTCCGAGCGCGCGTTGCGTCAGGGTAAAGCCGATATCGGTTTTGTGATTCTGCCCGTCAGCGATGAATTCGAAGCCTGGTGTGCGTTACGAGATGAGTGCGTCGCATTAGTTCCGCACGCTTCAGCACCGCAAGGCGATCGCATCTCTTGGCAGCAGCTCGCTGCGTCGCCGCTGTTCGTGCCCAAATACGGCAGTTGCAGCCGCGTCGTCCGGCAGGCGTTGGCGCGATCGCCGGTCTCCCTGACTATCGCGCGCGAAGTGCAGGAAGAATCTACCAGCCTCAGTTTGGTCGGACAGGGGTTAGGCATTGCCATTCACCCGCAGCTAGCCGTCGAACCCGTACCTAACAATGTTGCTATCCGACGCTTACCCGTCATCGCCGAACGTCAAATCGGAGCTGTCATCGCTGCCAATGCCGTCCTTCCACACGCGGTCTATGCATTTCTTGACGTGCTGAAAGCGCAACGCCCGCCCGACATTTTGTTACCTGCTCCGGAGGCGATCGCTACTTCTGCATAGTCTGTTTAGATGGATTGCAGATAGGCGTTCGCTACTACTCAGTTCTTTCCGGCTGAATGCAAGCCAACAGCGGGCATGGAGCTTGTCGGGATAGATTCTCTGGCACCGACCAGGTAAACGGTGCTTCCCGCGCTGCGCTCAGCCACAGCAATCGTTTGGCCCGCGTCATCCCTACATAGAGCAATCGCAGCTCTTCGGCCGCCTTCAGTCGTCCTGCTTGCTGCTGTGCTGTCACGATGTCGGGCATGTCGCGACCGTGCAGGTGCGATCTCAATTGCGCCCGCGCGACGTCTGTGACATTAAAATCTCCCAAAAACTTGTGCCCGTTAGGCACGTATAGCTCGCCTGGAAACGTACGCTCGTGCAAAAACGGCAGAAACACGTAATCCCAATCCAATCCTTTCGCGCTGTGTAGTGTCATGACAGTAAGCTGTTGCGCTCGCGTGTAGACCGAATCCGAACCCGCTTCTAATGGCTTGAAATCGCTGTCGGCCACGATATCGCTCAGTAGCTCCACCGCTCGGCCCAGCGTGGCCGCTGGCCCAGCTTCTCGCGCCACGCGATCGGCCAACTTGTCCGTAGTGGCTAACTCGTCAGCATCGTATAGAAGCGTTAAGGCCACAAACGTCAGCAGCGCAGCAGCAGGTAATTCCGCTCTAGCCTTCAATAAACTCCGACACAACCGTTGTGCTTGCAGTTCGACCGGCGCCAACGGTTCCGCCAGCGGGCCCGGATACAGAAAGCATTCGGGTTGGCTGGCTAAGCGGCTGAAATCCAACTTGGCCACGCGCTCGCGAGCGTGCAGAACCTCCAGCGCTGCTCGCGCGTACTGCGGCGAATGAGGCCGATGCAAAAACTGTGCCAGCGTCAACAGTTCCAGCGGCACGCGCGAATGCCGTCCTGACTGACCGCCATCGTATAGCTCGAAATTGCTCCGTTCTGCCAGTGGCTCTAGCATCCGTACCACGTACTGCACTTGCGCCTTGTAGCGCACCAAAATCGCCGCGCTGTGCTTGGGCTGCTGAGCCAATAACTCGCGCACGCGCTCGCCCATCTGCTTGATTTCGTCTGCGATTGAGTCTGGGTAAGTCAATTCCACTCCCGGTCCGTCTGGATTCGCATCGAGCTGCGGATCGTCCGCCGGTACGGGCTGGATGTCTTGTAGGCGAAAGGGCGGCGAGTCCCTCCAGTCTCGCAGGGCATTGGCTGCGTGCAGGATGAGATTGGCGGCTCGGATGATGTCGGGATGGCTGCGCCCCGCTTCCGTCATCTCGAAAAACCGATGTGCCTGCTGCTGTTGCTGGCAAAAATGGCGAAAAAAGTACGGATCGGCAGGAGTAAACGTGGAGTTGATCGCCTGATTCGGATCGCCGACGCGGACGAAGTTGAGTTTTTCAGTTGTAGGGTTGTAGGCTAGCTGTTCCAGCAGCTCCTTCTGCTGCAGGCTAGAATCCTGGGCTTCATCCTCGAATACGGCAAAAATCTGGCGCTGCCACTGCGATCGCACCAACGGATTCTGCAACACCCGCAACGCCGCTCGGGTCATGTCGTCATAATCAATCACCCGTCGTTCGCGTCTCATCGTTTCGTAGACGCGATACAGCCCCGCTGCGATCGCTAGAATTGGATACGCTCGGGCACTATTATCAAACTCCTCCACAGGACTGCGAATCGGTTGCTCGGCAACCAAAAACAAATCTTCTGGCGAACATTCGGAACTTTTGGCTTCTTGAATCAGCGTCCGTGCCAGTTGCGGCAAAATCTCGCCCCGTAAGGTCGTAATGCGTCGCTGCCGCTCGCTCTCCTCACCATCAAACTCCCGTCCTTCCAGCAACTCTTGGAATAGACGCGGCTGCTCGTCAATCCAGCGATCGACGGCTTTACGGATTAACCGCTGTTTGTCTGCATCAGACAGTAATGTTGTCTCTTCATCGATGCCGGATAGGTCAGGATGTTGGTGGGCGATCGCCAAACTCAACCCGTGAATTGTGTAAACCGAAAAGCTCCCTGGCGGCAGTTTCAAAGCCTGTAAATGCTGCCGCACCTTATCGCGAATCTGCGCTGCGGCCGAACGCGTAAATGTCACAATCGCCAACTGTTTCTGGCGGTGCAGCTTATGTTCGGCAATTGCAACCGCAGCTCCTCCTGCCATGCCAGTTGACTTACCAGCGCCCGGCACGGCGGATACCGCCATCGGCCCGCCAGACCATTCCGCCAGCACGCGCTGTTTGTCCCGCAAACTGTGCCGGATGCGGTCGAGTATCAGCAGGCGCTCGACCGATAAATCTGCAATCACCATGTCAAGAGAGGACCGCGATCGTGAAAGAGCTGTGACGACCTTAGCGCACCACCACCGATCCGTTTCTGGTTACCACCGTGAGCTCGTTATCCCCTTCTATGACGGTTGCCGTCAGGCGCAAGGGCACTTCTCCCGTCGGAGCGTTTGGATCCACTTCGAGATTGTATTCCCACATCCTGCCATCTCTGGCCTCCACCACCTCCTCTCGCAGCCTCACCAACGTCGTCAAGGAACAGCCACAATCGTCGGGTTGGAGATTTTGTGAGTTTTGCGAAGAGTTCTCGACAGCGCCCCGCAAGATACTGCCAAACGAAGGCGTAAAGATGGGCAGAGCGTTGTCAAATATCGGTGTATCGAACTGAATTTCCGTTTCAATAAGGCTCAAACCGCCAGGATTATTTTCGATAAAGATCGGAATAAGTACCGTCGCGCCGCGATTGACCTCGAATGCCTCCGGCAAAGAGATCTGGATGTCACCCATCGGCGATGCCGATGGCGACGGCATCGGCGTCGGACTGGGAGACGAACCTGGACCGGGGAAACGCAGAATATCGGCTTCGCTTAGCTGGCGTCCGTTCGGCAACAAGCGATTGGTCGGACCCCGCAGTTCGCTGATATTGCTGGCATCGGAAACAGCAGCACCCAATAACACGGCCACGTCCCTGACGTTGATTGTGTCTGCGGGTCGGGCAAAGTCTACCGCCGCGCGATCGGGCAACGGATCGATCTGCTCCGAGTCGATCGCGTTTTCACTCTGTAACAGCCGATTGGCTACGTTAGCCAGAGCTAATTCATCATTAAGTAGGTCGGCATCGGGTGGAAGCACGGAGATTGCAAGTGCTAGTGCTGCATCATTAATGCCAGCAGAATCCTCACCGAGAAAGATGGCAGAAACGCGATCGCCTTTCTCTACATCGAAGCGGCTTGATAGTTCGTCACGCTCCGGTTCTGTGTTGTCGACTGCTGTAATCACTTGCGCATTAGGGCTGGTACTTGTAGGAATTGTTGACTCGGCCCCACATCCAACCATCAATATTGTCAGAGCAGCCCATCGTAACTCGCGCGCGCGTCTCATTTTGCTATCCTCCCACCAAAGCGTCTGCCAGACTGACAAGAGAGTACCCTTGCTTGCTCAGGCATAACTTACTGCAGTCATAATCGTCACTAAATGTAGCTCAAACCGATCGCGTACGCGCTTCGAGCAACAAAAGCTACTTTATTTTTGCTATTGAAGCTTAATGGGTATGAAGAACTCCTTGCAACCCGCGAGTTCCAGTGGACTCCATTCGATTGAGCCAGTAGCACGGACGCGTTTGCGCCTGGACATCTCGTGTAAAACGCAAATCAATATGCGGACGGAGGGACTCGAACCCTCATGGTTGCCCACACGCCCCTCAAGCGTGCGCGTATACCAATTCCGCCACGTCCGCAGCAGAGGCTAGTGTAGCACTGACATCTATCGCAGTGCTAGCTGGCGCTGCCAGATGCGCTCAAAGCGGCTTCGGTCATGTGGAGATTGCTCGCGCGTCCTCTACAATGGCTGCTAGTTTGGGACGCGATTGCGTGATAGAAGCTGCGGCTGTGAGGAGAAAAACGTGTCATACCGAATCCAACCGCAAGATGCCTGGAAGCAAATTTTACTAGGGCTGTTGGCGATCGCCAGTTTGAGTAGTTGTGGTACGTCAGAGTTGAGGTCGTTTCTGGTCAATCCCGACACCCCAGATGACACCATTACTGGCGGACCTGGGGAACCCGGTGGGATTGGCGTGTTAGTGTCTGACGATGCTGGCGTTGGTCAGGCAGCCTTGGATCTGGTCAATCAGTTACCCAGCAGTATTGGCCCTAATACTCGAGTTACTCTTGCAGAAGGAACGCGACTTGTGTACCCAAATGGTGCTAACGTCGACGCAGCGCTGCAGATTTTGGTAGACCCTCCTTTCGTAATCGACGGCACAGGCTTTGGCGGTACAAACCTGAATCGAAATCAGCTTGGCTGCAACAATCAAGTCCCGACGACTTGTAGAATCCCTGCGGGTGCTGCCCTCATTCCCGATGGCAGCAACATTCGCTCCGATGATTACGAATTTACGTACCGCTTTCAAAGCGTTGATCGCAACGAGCGCACAGTCGTGCGGAGGTTTTTGACCGTTCGCTAGGGACGGAAAATGGGCAGAGTGAAATGAAAACTACTGCCTTCGTTTGAGGAGGACATCACCCAAATGCGACCGTAGTGGGCGCGAATGATACGGCGACAGGACGACAGACCGATGCCGTAGCCCTCGCGAGCGCGATCGCGAGACAGCCGCACGGAGTCGCTGAAAATACGCTCTTGCTCGGCCACAGGAACGCCTGGACCGGTATCGGAGACACTCACTTCAATCTTCTGCGTGGTGCGATGCAGAACCCCCAGCCGAATCGTGCCGCCTGCGGGAGTGTATTTCACGGCGTTGTCGAGCAAGTTGATCAGAACTTGACGAATTTTGTCGCGGTCGGCATGCACTGTCGGCAAACGAGGCGGAATATCAGTGTCTAGCTGCAACTGCTTGGCGGCAGCGCGATCGCGAACATCTTCTAAGGCAGTCCAACAAATGTCGGTCAACTGGACTTCAGCTGTACTCAGCGTCAATTCGGCCGCCGTTCCCCGCGCAGCTTGCAAAATGTCGTCGATCATCTGCTCCATTTTGCGGGTTTGAGCCCGCGCGTGTTCGAGCAGTTGTCGCTTCATCTCGGGCTCGAGGCGCTCGCCATGTTGCTCCAAGGTTTCTACAGCTAATGATGTCGCAGCTAGGGGATTGCGCAAATCGTGAGCCAGCATGGCCAAAATTCGGTCTTTGAAGAATAGCTGTTCTTTCAATTCCGCCTGGTGTTGCCGCAGTTGAAACAGTTCTTCAGATAAGCGCAAAAGGTCCGTTGATTGATAGGTTCCGTTCGTGATGACGTCAGAAACCTTGCGATCGGCTTGGATAACTGACTGCCGCAGTTGCTCTTGCCAACGCGGCCACCATACCTCCAACTGCTCGATTAAGTCGTGACCGGCTAGGACGTGAGCGGGCAGCGGAGCAGCTTTGACCAGCGCAGGAGTGACGACGAGTTTGTAATGCTCAGCCAAATACGGGCAATCGCCGACCTCGTTTATGTCGACGTGCGTCGGAAATTCGCTGTCGAGCTCGCGAATATGGGCCTGAATTGATTGCAGTAAGTCGACATGGGATATCTGACGGTCGACAAAGATCGACAGTTTCAGCGCAGGTTGCGTATCGGGCAAGCGATCGACAGAGGCAGTCATACAGAGGGAGATAAATGGATGCAAAAGAGCTCGATGCAAGCGTTCGGAACAGATAGAAGTTGCGCTCGATGCTCTGCCCTGTTGGCAACTAGGTACCCGTGCTAATCAGAATAGGAGATGACCGGGACCCCATCGAATCTTTTATGAATTTAATTGTACTTTTGCTAATCTTATTTAATCTTACACTGCCTTCCAGAATGGCTGTACTCTTGCTACGACTCTACTTTTTAAGATTGCCGTTATTCTGAAGAACAGTGCAGGTGATGATTGAAGCAGGCATGGCCTTACCTAAAAACCAACTCCTAGGGCAGCCAAATTACGGTTCGGGCAAAGGGCAGTTACGCTCGTCAGCGCTCTAGGTCTAGCATCGTCATTCGGAGGTTGGCTGTAAATTGCCTCCCTATCCGCCACGGCCAGGGTGTCACCAGTATCTTATCCACCTCAGCAGCATTGATGTGGCCACAGGAGATGTCGTCCAAGTCGGAACTGCGATTGGTAGAGTGGGGACGACAGGAGCGAGTATGGGTCCTCACCTGCCTTAGGGGCTGTTCATGCACGGTGGGTGTGTCGGTCGATCCGGTGCCGTGGCGCTACGGGGCAATTGAATAGCGACCGTCTGACTTTAGTTTCACTACGATTGCTCCGGTAGTGCCGAAAATTCGAAGACGATAAATATCGTAAGACTGTAGGCGCTTGTGGGAATCCACGGCTGCCGCTGAGAATAACAGAGGCGAAGGTTTCGCCGCGATCGGAGGGAAAAGCATGCGATTAGCAATTTTTGGTGCGGGCGGTTTGGGACGCTCCATGGTGGCGTTAGCTCACTGTAAGCAGGATTGGCGCACCGTTGCTTTGTTGGATTCGTCCGGTTATGTCTACGATCCGGCTGGCATTGGGCCGCTTGACGATTCGTTTGCAGGATGCGCTCTCCTGCCTGGGGCTGTGTTAAGCGATCGCGCCATTGACCAAGTTGTGCGCGACCGCGGCGATGATATCGATGCCATCTTTCTCGCTTTGCCTAACCTGCCGAATCACTTCATTCCTTCGGTGATCGATCGCGTCATCTCAGCAGGATTCCGCGGCGCGATCTCCGACGCGCTCAAACGCACCTCGGCGATGGAGATGGTGCTGGAGCGCTCTGCCGCGTTGAGTAGTGCGGGGATTACCTATATTACCGGAGCGGGAGCAACTCCAGGACTGTTGACCGCGGCAGCAATGGTGGCAGCCCAAAGCTTTATCGAAGTGCTGGCCGTTGATATTGAGTTCGGCGTCGGGATTGCGAATTGGGAACAATATCGGGCCACCATTCGCGAAGATATTGCTCACATGAATGGGTTTGACGTGCCCTCCGCGCAGGCACTTTCGGATGAGGACGTCGAGGCATTGCTCGATCGAACTGACGGCTTGCTGCACTTAACCGATATGGAACATGCCGATGACATCATGCTGGAGTTAGCTGGCGTTTGTCCGCGCGATCGCGTCACGGTTGGTGGAGTTGTCGATACGCGCCATCCGAAAAAGCCCTTAAGCACTACGGTTCGCCTCAGGGGGATCACGTTTGAAGGTAAAGAGAGCGCCCACACGTTCACCTTAGGTGACGACACTAGCATGGCTGCCAACGTTAATGGTCCTGTCTTGGGTTACCTCCAAGCCGCAATATGGCTGCACCGACAAGGCATTCACGGCTGTTTGACTGCTGCTCAAATCATGCCTCACTACAGCCCAATAGACCCAGCATTGCGGGATCAGTTTGCGCGGCAACCTGTTGTCGAGATCGCGCGCTAAGTTTCTGCTGGTTGCCTCGACGCGACAGCCGAACGCGTTCTGCTTGAGTTCGACGCTTGGTTTCAGTCAGTCGCGTAAGAAAGGCTCAGGGTCAATGGGTTCGCCGTCAATCCACACTTCAAAATGCAGGTGTGGGCCCGTGCTCAGTCCCGTACTGCCGCGAGTCATGATCACTTGGCCTTGCTGCACTTGTTGGCCTTTGGCGACAAAAATGCGATCTCCGTGAGCGTAGCGAGTCACCATACCGTCAGCGTGTTGAATCTCGACTTTGTTGCCAAAACCACCGTCCCAGTCAGCAAACGTAACCGTACCGTCTTTGACTGCTCCAATCGGCGAGCCGACAGGACCAGCAATATCAATACCCCGATGTGGTCGTCCCCAGCGCCAACCAAAGCCTGAGCTGTAGTCTCCAGATACAGGCCAGATCAGTCCACTCGATGACGGCGCTGACACGATCGGCGATCCCACTCCTTCAATGCCGGGCTTGTCAGGCGGGAACGTCTCGTATCCTGCTTGAGACAGGCTGTGCGCGTGCAACAATCCAGCCGCAGTTCCTGGAATCGTTAATGTTTGCCCCACTTCAACCCGACTGAAATCCTCTAACGGAGTTGCACGGGCGATCGCAGCAGGATCGAGACGATATTCGGCCGCAATACTTTCGAGAGTTTCACCTTCTCGGACGACGCGAACGATACTTTTCGGGCGGGGAATGTAAACCTTTTGGCTTGCAGTTAATTTGGCTTTGGCATCGATCCCGTTAGACAAGGCAATTGCGGCTGACTCAACTTGGAACATCTGGCTCAGCCGTTGTAGCGTATCGCCCGGACGAGTTTCGTAAGCGATCGGGCCCTGCTTTTGCGTGGGGGGGATCAGCTTGCCTGCGGCCAATTCCGCTTCTGCGCGAACGCGCTTAGCTTCAAAATTTTGTTGTAAGACTGCCTGGGCCGTATAAGGAGAAGGCCTGGTTTGCAGGTAGATTGGCCGCGAACGCCAGTGGCGAATGCCAGCGGCAGCAGCACCAGCCAAACTTAAAATTCCTAGAACTCCCGCGCTCAACCATCGCGCGCGGCGAGCCAATAGACGACCGCGTTCGGGAGAATGCTGAGAACGCGAGGGGCGACGGTATGGCAATCGACGTGGGTGGCGAGCTGGCGATGAGGTCGCGACGACCCGTCCCGAACCTAATCGTACTGAAGTCGGTCCTGATTCAGTTCGCTTCCGGAACTTCGGAGGTGCCGCAGTTGCTATGAGAGAGTTTTCCGAAGATGCCTGGGACGAACTTTCGTTCTCGTCAAGCTGAGCTGCTGTTGAATCCTTGATGAGAAGTTGCGATTTCACAGTCGATCTCAACCTTGATACGGGAGTGAAGCGAGAGGTCGCACCTATCCATTCAGGCGGGGATCGCGCTGGAGGTAGACTACATTGTTAAGTGAAATCAAACAAGCTAGCGAGATTGCGCCCTTTGCGGTACTAGATTTTTCAGCTGCAATTCTTGACAGGGGATCGCGTTGCCCGAGCGAGAATGTGTCACTATCTGATGGAAGTTTTATTGCTACGCGATCGCGAGGTATTGCCCCGTGGCTCTTTCCGTCTACAACAGCCTCTCGCGTCAAAAAGAACGGTTCGAGCCGCTAACGCCAGCTAGTGATGTAGAACGGCCCCCGGTCAAGATGTACGTCTGCGGCGTTACCGTGTACGACTTTTGCCATCTCGGTCACGCACGCACCTACATCGTCTGGGACGTAGTGCGCCGCTATTTGGAGTGGCGAGGTTATGACGTCACCTACGTGCAAAACTTCACCGATGTAGACGACAAGATCGTCAAACGCGCTCGGCAAGAGAGGTCATCGATGCATGAAGTCTCCGAACGCTATATCGAGGCGTACTTTGAAGACATGGAGCGGCTGAACGTTCGTTCTGCCGATGTTTATCCTCGCGCCACGCGTTCGCTCGAAGCTATCTATCGGCTCGTGCGCGATCTGGAACTCAAGGCTTTTGCCTATCGCGTGCGCGGTCAGGCTGATGGCGAAGATGTGTACTATTCCGTACGTAACTTTGCGGAATACGGCAAACTCTCGGGTCGCAAGCTAGAAGACATGCAGGCAGGAGCGAGCGGTCGCGTAGGCTCGGAAGAGACGAGCAAGCGAGAGTCTTTCGACTTTGCATTGTGGAAATCCGTCGGAGAAAACGAAGAAGGGTTTGATTCGCCTTGGGGGCGCGGACGACCGGGGTGGCATATCGAATGCTCGGCGATGGTGCGCGATACCCTCGGGGATCGCATCGATATCCATGCCGGTGGCGCTGATTTAACGTTTCCCCATCACGAGAATGAGATTGCTCAGTCCGAGCCCATTACGGGGAAACCGTTTGCCAAATACTGGTTGCACAATGGCTTTCTAAATATTGATGGTGAGAAGATGTCGAAATCACTCGGCAACTTCACGACCATTCGCGACTGCTTGGAAACGCGATCGCCCATGGCCTTGCGCCTGTTCTTCTTGCAAACGCACTATCGCAGTCCAATTGATTTAACTGACGACAGTTTGACTGCGGCTGAAAACGGCTGGCAGACGCTCAATCGCGCGATCGCGTTCGCCGAATCTCTGACTCCGAACGAAAGCACTCCTGACCCAGAGGCGATCTCGGCATTCCAACGGAGTATGGACGACGATTTCAATACCCCGAGCGGCTTGGCTGTCGCGTTCGATCTGGCGAAAACGTTGAATAAAGAGAAAAACTTGCAAACTCACCAAGGTCAAGGCGAACTCGAACGTCCCAGTCTTCTGGCCAAAGCGAACGCTCTACTTTCAATCACCGACATCCTCGGTCTCGCCAGTAGCGTTCCTGACGCAGAGTCAAACAACGCCATTGGAGACGAAGGTGGTATCTCCGTAGCAGAAATCGAAGACCTGCTCGTGCAGCGTCGAGAAGCCCGCCAAGCTAAGCAGTTTCAAATCGCAGACGAAATTCGAGATCGCCTCACTGCACTCGGCATCACGATCGTCGACCGTGCGGATGGCACCAGTCATTGGACTCGCAGCGATTAGGTGTCAGTTTATCGAGCCCTCATTGTCCTGTTGGCAACTTCTTCAGGAATCCAAGCAGGCTGCAGCACGATCGAGTAACGATAGTGCACTTGGCGATCGCAAGCCTCTAACAGCTCTAAAATTCGCTCGGGACCCAAGGCTTTGAGGGTGGATTCGGTAGCAAAGTATTTATCTAGGTATGCCAGATAGCACTCCTGATGCTCTGCATAGGTCAAATCGAGCTTAACCCTGACTGCGTAATCGTAGTCCTCAATAATCTGATTCTTGCCGTTGCAATTTCCTGCTGTCAGATTGACTCGGAACGACTCATAAGCCAAGAAACAGTGAATTTGGGGAATAAATTCCAGTCCTTCAGGACGAATGATGTTATTGACTCCCGTCACGATCGCGTCATTCAATCGGTAAAACCCGAGTGTCTTATGGACGGGTAAATCCAACTCCTCTGCCAGCCGCGCGATCGCTCCCTGCTTAGTCGTGCACGTGCCGCGCATTTCGGCAAATAGAATCTCTGAGTTTTCGCTACTGGAATTGGAGCCGTAAGGCAGTTCTAATGTCCACTGACAGGCAGCGTGAAAGGTATTGATGCCGCGTCGCTAAACGATTGCGAAATGGGTCCGTCGAGCTGAATAGGAGCATTGAGCAGCGTCGAAATTGCATCCATATCAGAAACTGGGAAGGCATGAGGGGACGAACGCCCCAATCCTATCCCGAGATCGTTGCTTCTGATGCTGGCGCGCGATCGAAAATACACTTTCTCCCTCTTGCACCCCGAGTTCCAGTTTGACCGCAACCAGAATTACTGCTTTGAGGCAGGTCAGCCCCGAAAATTGTGGATAGGCTCGATCTCAGCGTGAAGGTAGGTGGGGCTGTTCGCTCCCCCCGGCAGAGGAGATCGAATGTCATGAAAAAGTGGATAGTGGTAGCTGCTCTGATTGGTGCCAGCGCGATCGCGTCTGGATGTAAGAAAGCATCCCCAACGGCGATCGCGCCAAATTCCCAAACTCCGGTTTCGGCAGTAGCCTCTCAGCCTAAAGTGGCAATCCCGAAAGACTGGCGACCGGCTAGCGATTCTCTTGTCAAGTTCGTGCAACAGCAGAATCGCAATCTATCTCCAGAAACCGTTCACACCATCTCGCGAGCCATGGAGTTTTACAGCGAACACTATGGCATCCACGTGTCTTTACTCGCCGGACTAGTATCGCGAGAATCATCGTTCTATCCAAGCGCCACGTCCAGCAGCGGCGCGCAAGGGCTGGGCCAAATCATGCCAGTGCTAGCCAATGATTTGGAACTCAACAATGCTTACGATATTCATGAAAATCTAGAGGGCACGTCGCGCTGGCTGCGCAAGCTATACGATGTCTGGGTGCGAGACGGAGTCGATCGCGATGAAGCCATCACGTGGGCGCTAGCCAGCTACAAACAAGGTCTCACCCGTACGCGCGACTCGGGCATCACTCGCAAAACTGCAGATTACATCAACGACATTTACACGATCGCAGCTCGAGTCCCTTCGAGTTAATCTAAATGGCTCTTGAGACAGCATTATTTTTTAGACAAGCGATCGCGTTGCCTTTTCCTGATTCTCGGCTTGAAATTCACCCATTTCGACGAATTCCAGCCGCAATCGCAGCCAGCGGATCATTTTCGGGTCGGTAGAGATGACTGCGACTGCGGGGCGATCGACCTTTGCGCTCAGCTCTGCTAGTTCCGGAGCATCCAGAAACGCCGGACGTTCGACGTAGAAGAAATCAATGGGTTTATTTTTCTCCGCATAGTTGCGAGTGCGCTCAGCTAGCACTTCGTTGAGGGGCTCGGATTCGATAAAAGACTGACTGGCAGCAACGAAGTAGTAAGTCTGGCTCATCATCGACTCAGAATTGAGATTGAATCAGAATTGAGATTGAAGTAGAAAATTGCGATCGCGTCTCGCCTGCACATCCTACCCGTCTGTGAGGCTACAGCGGTATCTCAGCATCAAATCGCTGCATTTCAGCACTGTTGGCACCGTAAATGTCCTCGATATGCTCCCGACAGCAGGCAGCTGCAAATTCTGGTAGGTCGGCAGGCTCAATACCGAACATGCGTTCGAACCGACGGGGCGATACGCGACAGAAGTTAGGGCGGTTGCGATAGATTCCACAGGTGCGCTCATCGCGCTGATAATGCACGCACCAACCGTCTTCTCCCACCATGCTGAGGTATTGTTTCAGCTCGACAGGAGTGAGATAAGTCTCCAGCTCGTTCCGTTCTCCCGGCTGCAGGTAACAACAAGCACCGCAACCACGCACGCAATGCCAGGCACCCCAAACACTAGGCCGATCTGCCTTCGGTTTCACTGCAATGCTCCAGAGGCTTGAAAAAGTTGAAAGTGTTTCAGAGGCCAACTCGATCGCCTCATCCAACTTGGCACTCGGTCAATCCAACTTGCCCTAACGTTTGCCAGACTTGAGGGCGCAGTTTCGCCATTATACTGAATTTGTTACAGATTCTTTCGCGAGCGGAGACGGCATTCATGCCGACGATCGAAACCAAAGCCGATCGCATGGTGCTCAACTTTGGGCCACACCATCCTTCCATGCACGGCGTTTTGCGCTTAGTGGTGACGTTAGACGGTGAAAACGTCGTAGATTGCGAGCCGGTGTTGGGTTATCTGCACCGCTCCATGGAAAAAATTGCTGAAAATCGCACCATCGTTCAGTATTTACCATATGTGACCCGGTGGGACTATCTCGCCACCATGTTCACAGAGGCTATTACGGTCAACGCTCCCGAACAGTTAGCCGAAGTTAAGGTCCCTAAGCGCGCCTCTTACATTCGCGTCATCATGTTAGAGCTGAGCCGGATTGCGTCGCACCTGCTTTGGCTGGGGACATTCGTGGCCGATATTGGCGCGCAAACCCCCTTCTTCTATGTCTTCCGCGAACGGGAGATGATCTACGACTTATTTGAAGCCGCTACCGGAATGCGGATGATGCACAACTACTTCCGGATTGGCGGAGTAGCGGCTGATCTGCCGTACGGCTGGGTGGACAAGTGTCAAGAGTTTTGCGACTACTTGTTGCCCATGATTGACGAGTACGAAAAGCTTCTGACCAACAATCCCATCCTGCGCAAGCGCACTGAAGGACTGGGTACTGTCACCCGTGAAGAAGCTATTAGCTGGGGATTGTCTGGCCCCATGCTGCGGGCATCAGGTGTGAAATGGGATCTGCGCAAAGTCGATCGTTATGAGTGCTACGACGATTTCGAGTGGGACATTCATTACGAAACAGCGGGCGATTGCTTGGCTCGCTACTTCGTACGCATCCGCGAAATGCGCGAGTCAGCCAAAATTGTTACTCAAGCCCTAGCCAGTTTGCCGGGTGGTCCATACGAAAATCTCGAAGCTCAGCGTATGGTGGGTGGCCCTAAATCGGAATGGAATTCTTTTCAATATCAGTTCATCGGCAAGAAGTCTTCGCCAATGTTCAAGCTGCCCAAGAAAGAGCATTATGTTCGGGTAGAAGCGCCCAAGGGCGAACTGGGCATTTATCTGCTCGGTGAAGGCAGTCCCTTCCCCTGGCGCTGGAAGATTCGGCCGCCGGGATTTGTCAACTTGCAAATTTTGCCCGAGCTGCTGCGCGGGAATAAGCTAGCCGACATTATGGCTATTTTAGGCAGCGTAGATATCATCATGGGCGAAGTCGATCGCTAATGCGCAACTGACTTCCTCTACTACTGGTAACCAACGGTAATGACTTCTGGAATTGACCTGCAACAAAGTTTCGTCACGCTATTGGAAGCGCTGGGCGTACGTTCCGATATTGCGTCGGCGTTGTGGCTACCCTTTCCCATGCTCGTGTTGCTCGTAGCCGTTACGCTGGGTGTGATGGTGCTGACGTGGCTGGAACGGAAGATCTCTGCTGTCGCGCAACAGCGGATGGGGCCGACGCTGGCAGGACCGCAAGGGTTCTTGTTGCCGCTGGCCGACGGGCTGAAGTTGCTGACGAAAGAAGACGTGATTCCGGCAAATGCCGATCCGATCCTGTTCACTTTGGGGCCAATTCTCGTTTTTCTGCCCGTATTCTTCTCCTACTTGGTGGTGCCTTTTGGCCAGAATATGCTGATTACGAACCTAGGTTTGGGCGTGTTCTTCCTGATTGCGATCACTAGCATTCAGCCTATCGGCCTGCTGATGGCGGGCTATAGCTCTAACAACAAGTATTCATTGTTAGGCGGTTTGCGGGCAGCAGCTCAATCGATCAGCTATGAGCTGCCACTAGCGCTTTCTGTACTGGCAATTGTGATGATGAGCAACGGTCTCGACACGATTGGCATCGTTCAGCAGCAGGAAGGTTTGGGCATTTTGTCCTGGAATGTGTGGCGTCAGCCGGTCGGGTTTGTCATTTTCCTGATTTCAACTCTAGCCGAGGCAGAGCGCCTGCCGTTCGACTTGCCAGAAGCAGAAGAAGAGCTGGTCGCTGGATATCAGACTGAATACGGCGGCATGAAATTTGCTTTGTTCTACCTCGGCTCCTACGCCAACTTAATGCTGGGCGCGTTGCTGGCTGCCATCCTGTATATGGGTGGTTGGTCTTTCTTGGTGCCAGTGGATGCGATCGCCGATCTTCTGAACATCTCAGTCACGGAGCCAGCGTTTCAGGTAGTGGCGGGTACGCTGGGCATTGTCATGACCTCGATCAAGGCCTTCGGCTTCATCTTTTTAGCTATTATCGTGCGCTGGACGCTGCCTCGCGTTCGGATCGATCAGCTCTTAGACCTGGGCTGGAAGTTTTTGCTGCCTATCTCCTTAGTTAACTTGTTATTAACCGCAGCCTTTAAGCTCGTTTTGCCCGTAGCTTTCGGTGGCTAGCACACCACCCGCAATCAGAGAGGACATCCGGCCATGAAGTTTCTCACTCAAGTAAATGAATACGCCAGCGACGTATGGAAGTCAGCTAAGGCGATCGGGCAAGGTTTATCTGTCGTGTTCGACCATATGGGACGGCGTGCCATTACCGTGCAATATCCTTACGAGAAGCTGATTCCGTCCGAGCGGTTTCGGGGGCGAATCCACTTTGAATTTGACAAGTGCATTGCCTGTGAAGTGTGCGTGCGCGTCTGCCCGATTAACTTGCCCGTAGTGGATTGGGCATTCAATGCTGGATTGAAGAAAAAAGAGCTTTACAGCTACAGCATTGACTTCGGCGTATGCATTTTTTGTGGAAATTGCGTCGAGTTTTGCCCGACTAACGCTCTTTCCATGACCGAAGAGTACGAAATGTCCTCCTACAATCGCCACGAACTCAATTACAATCAGGTGGCTTTAGGCCGTTTGCCCTACAAAGTAACTCAGGATCCCATGGTTACTCCTATGCGAGAGCTGGCCTATCTACCTGAAGGTGTGATGGAACCTCACGACTTGCCGAAAGGTTCGCAACGCATTGGCAAGCGCCCTGAGGACATCCTGGCGGAAATCCGTGCGGCTAAAGAAGCGGCAGAAAGTAAAGAAGCCGCCGCCGTTGCGGATAATGCTAAGTAGCCATCGACGATTGCAAACTTTTTTGGATCGGGAGTCATATTTGTGGGATTGCCAGAAGGAGCCTCGCTCGTCAGTTTTTTCATCTTGTCGGCGATGACCCTCGGGTTCGCCCTGGGCGTGGTGCTGGTGGAGAATATTGTCTATGCCGCCTTTATGCTGGGAGCTGTGTTCACGAGCATGGCAGGGCTATATTTGCTCCTTAATGCTGACTTTGTGGCTGCAGCCCAAGTTTTAATCTACGTCGGTGCCGTCAATGTCTTAATTCTGTTCGCCATCATGTTGGTGAATCGCAAACAGGATTTTGCACCCTTGCCGCTGGGTTGGTTGCGCAATGTCTTTACGGCAGTGGTCTGTGTGGCCATTTTTGCTCTATTCTCGTTCGTCAGTCTCACCACTCCCTGGGCCGAACAACCCATTCAATCAATTAGCAGCGTCACGATGATTGGCGGTCAGTTTTTCAGCTACTACCTACTGCCTTTTGAAGTGGCCTCGGTACTGTTGCTAATGGCGCTGATCGGGGCGATCGTGCTGGCGCGCCGCGAATTCATCGCTGAGATTCCGGCGGAAGCTAATGAACCCGAAGAGTTTTCTTTGCTGGAGAGACCCCGCGAGCAAATTCCTGCGGGTACAGCATCGGAGTCAAATTAGTAGGAGGGCGACAATGTTACAGTTGCAGTTTTTTCTGTTGGTTGCCGCCGCTCTGTTTTGCATCGGCATCTACGGTCTCGTAGTCAGCCGAAACGTTATGCGCGTGCTGATGTCGATTGAGTTACTGCTCAATGCCGTTAATCTTAATTTTTTGGCATTCTCTAACTTTCTCGATTCCGGCAGTATTCGCGGTCAAGTTTTTACCGTATTTGTGATTACAGTGGCAGCCGCAGAAGCCGCAGTTGGTCTGGCGATCGTGCTTTCGATCTATCGCAACCGCGCCACCATCGATATGGAAAGCTTCAATTTGCTGAAGTGGTAGGCAAGCGTCTTGTCAGAAAAAATGCAGGGAGAATGCTTTTTCACTAGCGGGAGAAGTCAGCTCCCTGCATCCATTAGAGCTTGACTTCAATATCGACCCCTGCGGGCAAGTCCAATTTCATCAATGCGTCAATTGTCTTTGACGTGGGTGAATAGATATCGATGATGCGGCGATGAGTTCGCGTTTCAAAATGCTCGCGCGAATCTTTGTTGACGTGGGGAGAGCGTAACACGCAGTAGATGCGACGGCGAGTCGGTAAAGGAATAGGGCCGACGGCCGCAGCTTGAGTGCGATTGGCTGTTTCGACGATGCGTTCGCAAGACGTATCGAGTAAACGATGGTCGTATCCTTTCAGGCGGATGCGAATTTTTTGTTGGGCAATGGCGGCAGTCATAGGTCGAAAGTCAAAACGTTACGAGTTCGCAGCAATGAAAAGAGCGCGAGGTGAGAGCTTTCCACTCTACTCTCGCGCTCATGCATGGTTACTTGATGATCTTGGAGACGACGCCCGCACCGACAGTGCGGCCACCTTCGCGAATAGCAAAGCGCATGCCTTGTTCGATCGCGATCGGCTGGATTAAATCCACCGTCATCTTGATGCGATCGCCCGGCATCACCATTTCAGCTTCGGAGCCATCATCAGCCGTGAAAGCGCTGATGGTGCCAGTTACGTCGGTGGTACGCACGTAGAACTGGGGGCGATAGCCGGGGAAGAATGGAGTGTGACGACCGCCTTCTTCCTTCTTGAGGATATACACCTCAGACTCGAAGTTGGTGTGAGGGGTGATGGAACCGGGCTTTGCCAACACCATGCCGCGCTCGATATCTTCTTTGCCGATACCGCGCAGCAATACGCCAATGTTGTCGCCAGCCATCCCTTCTTCCAGGGTCTTCTGAAACATCTCCAGCCCGGTAACGGTAGTGGAACGCGTATCAGCTAAGCCGACTAATTCAATGGTTTCGCCAATCTTGACCATGCCACGCTCGATCCGACCGGTAGCTACCGTACCGCGACCCGTAATCGAGAACACGTCTTCAACCGCCATCAAGAAAGGCTTATCAACGTCGCGCTCGGGAGTGGGAATATACTCGTCCACTGCGTCCATCAGATCGTAAATCTTGTCGATCCAGGGATCCCCTCCCTTAGGTGTTTTGGGAGCGTCAGCCATCTTCTCGGTGGCCTTCAGTGCCGAGCCAGAGACGATGGGAATATCGTCGCCGGGGAAGTCGTACTCGGAGAGTAGCTCCCGTACTTCCAGTTCGACCAGTTCGAGCAATTCCTCGTCATCGACCATGTCCTGCTTGTTCAAGAACACGACCAGGTTGGGCACGCCCACCTGACGAGCCAACAGGATGTGCTCGCGGGTTTGGGGCATGGGGCCATCGGCTGCCGACACGACCAGAATGGCGCCGTCCATCTGCGCAGCACCCGTGATCATGTTCTTCACGTAATCCGCGTGGCCGGGGCAGTCCACGTGGGCGTAGTGACGATCGATGGTTTCGTACTCCACGTGAGCGGTGTTGATCGTGATGCCACGCGCTTTTTCTTCCGGAGCCGCATCAATGTCTTCATACTTGCGCGTCGCAGCTTGTCCGGCTGCAGCCAGCGTCATGGTGATTGCGGCAGTCAGAGTGGTCTTGCCGTGGTCAACGTGGCCGATGGTGCCGATGTTGACGTGAGGTTTGGTGCGTTCGAACTTTGCGCGTGCCATTAATCTACGTTCCTTTGGTTGTCGATATCGTTGTTAGGTGTACTCAGGATGGGTCATGAGCTGCCCCTGATTCTGGCAATGATGGGCTCCGCCACGCTACGAGGTACTTCTTCGTAATGGCTGAATTCCATAGAGAAGGTACCACGCCCTTGGGTTTTAGAACGGATATCGGTGGCATATCCGAACATTTCTGCCAGAGGAACTTTGGCGAGTACTTTCGCCACTGCGCTACCGGAATCCATCGATTCCACCTGACCGCGCCGGGAATTGAGATCGCCAATCACATCGCCGAGGAACGCATCGGGAACTTCCACTTCGACTTTCATGGTTGGCTCTAGCAACACCGGAGCAGCTTGCTTGGCGGCTTCTTTCAATGCCATCGATCCGGCGATTTTGAACGCCATCTCGTTGGAGTCGACGTCGTGGTACGACCCGTCCACCAACGTTGCGCGAACGTCAATCAACGGGTAGCCAGCGACTACACCACCTTCACACGCCTCCTTCATGCCGCTTTCGGCAGGGCCGATGAACTCTTTCGGCACTACACCACCGACAATCTTGGAGACGAATTCAAATCCCGTACCGGCCTCAGTCGGTTCGAGGTCGATGACGACGTGACCGTACTGACCCTTACCGCCGCTTTGCCGGACGAACTTCCCTTCAACGCTGGAGACAGGCTTGCGAATGGTTTCACGATAGGCAACTTGAGGGGTGCCGACAGTCGCCTCTACTTTGAATTCGCGCATCATGCGGTCGACCAGAATCTCCAGATGCAACTCGCCCATCCCGGAGATTAGGGTTTGATTGGTATCTGGGTCTGTCGTGACGCGGAAGGTCGGATCTTCTTGAGAGAGCGAGTCCAATGCTTTGGAGAGCTTATCTAAGTCGGCTTTGGTTTTGGGCTCCACTGCTACAGAGATGACCGGTTCAGGCACGAACAGCGATTCGAGAATGACGGGTTGCTCGGCATCGCAAAGTGTATCGCCCGTGAAGGTATTGCGTAGGCCTAATACAGCTCCCAGATCGCCTGCCCGTAGCTCGTCGACTTCAATGCGTTCGTCAGCTTTGAGGACGATCAACCGCGAGACCCGTTCTTTTTTATCTTTGGTGGGGTTGTAGGCGTAGCTGCCTTTTTTGAGCACGCCCGAGTACAAGCGCACGAAGGTAAGACGGCCGAAAGGATCGGACATGACCTTAAAGGCCAGCGCTGCCAGGGGTTCGTCGTCGTTAGCCGGTCGTTCGAGCTCCTCTTCGCTGTCAGGGGCCACCCCTTTGATGGGCGGTACGTCGATGGGGGAAGGCATGTAGTTGACTACCGCATCGAGTAGAAGCTGTACGCCTTTGTTCTTGAACGCAGAACCGCATAGCATTGGAATAATTTGGCCAGCGATTGTGCCTCGACGCAGCGCTGCAACGATTTCGGATTCGCTAAAAGACTCCTCAGCTAAGTACTTCTCCATGAGAGACTCGTCGATTTCGGCGATCGCCTCAATCAATTTCTCCCGGTACTCCTGCGCCAATTCCTGCATGTCGTCGGGAATGTCGGACTCTTGGATGTCCGTTCCGAGGTCGTTGGTGTAGATGTAAGCCTTCATCGCCACCAGATCCACCAAGCCGGTGAACTCGTCTTCATTACCGATGGGGAGCTGGATGGCAATGCCATTGGCTTGGAGGCGATCGCGCAGATTCTCCAGAACCTTGTAGAAGTCTGCCCCAGTGCGATCCATTTTGTTGACGAATATCATGCGAGGCACGCTGTAGCGATTCGCTTGCCGCCAGACGGTTTCTGTTTGCGGCTGCACGCCGTCAACCGAACTCAAGACAATGATGACGCCGTCCAAGACGCGCATAGAGCGCTCCACCTCGATGGTGAAGTCCACGTGACCGGGGGTATCGATGATGTTAATGCGATAGTCGTTCCAGTTAGTAGAAATGGCAGCCGCTGTAATGGTGATGCCGCGCTCTTTCTCCTGATCCATCCAATCGGTGACGGCATTGCCGTGATGCACTTCACCGATCTTGTGAACGATACCAGAGTAATAAAGGATGCGCTCCGTCGTCGTGGTTTTACCCGCGTCGATATGAGCGGCAATGCCGATATTACGGACTGTTTCCAGCGGAACAGTGCGAGCCACAGCTTTCTCCTTACTCCGTCACGACCGAGACGAAGTTTGCCTTAACAATTCTACCAATGTCAGACGTGAATCTTAATGACGTGAACTTTAAGAGAGGTGTCTAGTAGCGATAGTGGGCAAACGCTTTATTCGCTTCGGCCATGCGGTGGGTTTCTTCCCGCTTGCGAATGGTGTTTCCGGTTTCGTTGGACGCATCCATCAGCTCGTTAGCCAGCTTCATCGCCATCGTGCGACCGTTGCGGGTGCGCGAGAACTGAGAGAGCCAGCGCAAAGCGAGAGTAGTGCCGCGATCGCCGCGCACCTCCATCGGTACCTGATAGGTGGCACCGCCAACCCGACGAGCCTTGACTTCGACCATTGGCGTGGCGTTACGCAGAGCGTTTTCGAAGACGTTGAGAGGTTCTTGACCCGTGCGTTCGCCAATGACGTCGAAGGCATCGTAGACGATGCGGGAGGCCAGGGACGCTTTGCCGTCACCCATGATGCGGCGAATCAGCATCGTGACCATCCGACTGTTGTACTTGGGGTCGGGGGTGACTTCTCGTTTAGGGGCGCGATTACGGCGAGACATAAGGTTGCTGGCTGAGACAAAAGGGTAATTGAGACAGGAATTGGAAAGATATTCTACGGCAAGTTATCCTTTAGGACGCTTGGCGCCGTACTTGGAGCGACTTTGACGGCGATCCTTTACGCCAGCGGTGTCCAACGTGCCGCGAATGATGTGATAGCGCACGCCGGGCAGATCCTTAACCCGGCCGCCGCGAATCATCACTACGGAGTGTTCTTGTAGGTTGTGACCGATGCCCGGAATGTAAGCCGTCACCTCAAAGCCTGAGGTCAGGCGTACTCTAGCGACTTTACGCAGGGCTGAGTTGGGCTTTTTGGGAGTGGTGGTGTACACGCGCGTGCAAACCCCACGCCGCTGCGGGCAGGACTGGAGCGCGGGAGATTTGGATTTTTGTTTGGCAACGCTGCGTTCGTCGCGAATGAGTTGCTGAATCGTGGGCATAGATCGCTCTGCTTCTCGTGGAGGATGCCGACCTCGGAAAAAGTCAACGGCAAACGATCATACCAATCCTAGAATTCTGATGTCAATTGTGGCGCGTAGCAATGCAGGGCAAACGCATACTCGTTTTGAGAGTATCAACGGGTGTACTCCTGATAGGAAACCCAATGCCCGAGCCACCTACACCGTCAGCCAAGCTGCTCGACCATTGCCAAGAGCTGGAAGACCCAAGAGTTGACTATCTGGTCGAGCATCGATTGCTTGACATCATTGGCCTCACTATCTGTGCGGTCATCTGTGGCGCGGATACTTGGGTCGATATTGAACTCTACGGTCAGTCCAAACAAGCCTGGCTGCAACGATTTTTGGCCTTACCCAACGGCATTCCCTCTCACGACACGATTGCCCGCTTGTTTGCCGCGCTCAACCCCAAAACCTTCCAGACCTGTTTTCTGAGTTGGGTACGCTCGGTCGGGCAATTGTGTCGTGAGAGGGAATGCCGTTGGGTAAGGCCAAAAATCGTTGCAGCCAGGCTTGTTTGGACT
>JBCBVC010000003.1:0-73114 GCA_039817845.1 Cyanobacteria bacterium J06642_2 | reverse complement strand
TTCTATGGTTTATTTGACTCGAAAAGAGTTGGCGCAGTAGCGATTACTCCCCGCACACCTGTCAGGCTAAGCTATCTTTTTAGGTTAAGATTTTTCAACGCAATGTTTTGGGTGGAGGAGTGGATGCTACTGCGCCAACTCTTTTCGAGTCAAATAAACCATAGAAATAAATCAAGCATGCAAAACATGGCTTCAATATCATATATGTTGCTAGCTAAATTATGATACACCACCGCCTCTATTGCGTTGCTTAATTCACGCCAACCTCCTCAGATTAATTTGGTTTGGGGCGGGCTTGCATATCATCTTCAATCTATTGGGGTGACACAATTTAGACGGGGGAACCGAGTTGGCTATCGCATAGCTGCAGCAGCGAACACAGCATGGTGCCGGTATTCCAACAACTTCACTCACCTTAGTCGCGACAGAAACACGAGCGATACTAAACTTCAGAGTCAGAATCGCGCTTGCCTATCTCCCCAGCGTGCTTAACTAAGCCAACGGTTTCTGGCGCGAGCAATGGCTAAGATTCTCTTGGCGGTGAATGGAACGTTGATGCGAGGGTTAGGGCTGAACGGGAATATGGTGGCAGCGGGAGCAACGTTTGTGAAAGAGACAACGACCGCTCCCATCTATCGACTTTGGTCGATCGCCGATATTCATCCGGCTATGCAGCGGGTGGCAACTGGAGGTAGAGCAATTGCCCTCGAAGTCTGGTCGGTTCCTCCTGCAGGACTGGTGCAGATTTTGCAGCAAGAGCCGCCAGGGTTGTGCGTGGGGAAAGTGAAGCTGGCGGATGGGTCTGAAGTGTTGGGGGTGTTGGGTGAAGCGATCGCCTGTGAAGGGAATAAAGAAATTACTGAGTTCGGCGGTTGGCGAGCTTACGCAGAATCTTAAGGCGATCGCAAGTCTGATGGGTAGAGAACCTCGGTAAAGTCGGGGTTTCAGGAGCAAAATGCATTGGCGGATACTAAATCGAGCCGATAAGCTGCTGTAAGTTCGATGACATTCTCGTCGTACTGTGACTTGTCTATTGGGACTTCACAGCCTTGGGTTGTCGAGCTGGTGGGTCGTTGAAGTTGTCTAGGGGATGAGCAATCGTGGTGAATAAGACTTATGTCAGGTTTACGCGCCGCCAGGTGATTCGGGGACTGGTGGTAACGGCGGCTCTGGGCAGCACGGCTAAGCTGACATCGTGCAGCAGTAGTAATGAAACTGCCGATTCGAGTACTCCCGCTGTCGATTCAGATGTCATCAAAATCGGGTTCATCTACGTCGGTCCTAAAGATGACTTCGGATACAACCAAGCTCATGCCGAAGGTGCGTCTGGCATTGCAGGACTAGATGGAGTCAGCATTTCGGAAGAAGCTAACGTGCCGGAAACAGTGGCAGTTAGCGAAACTATGCGCAGCATGATCGAGTTGGATGGGGTGACGGTGTTATTCCCCACGTCGTTTGGATACTTTGACCCCCACATTTTGGAGCTGGCAAAAGAGTTTACCGATGTGCAGTTTTTCCACGCAGGGGGACTATACCAAGAAGGCGTAACGCCCGAAAACGTGGGTAGCTACTTTGGATATATTGACGAAGCTCAATACATCGCCGGGATCGTAGCCGGACATATGAGCGAGTCGGGCAAGCTCGGATTTATTGCCGCCAAGCCAATTCCGCAGGTATTACGCAATATCAATAGCTTTACCCTAGCCGCTCGCAGCGTGAATCCCGACATCACAACGCAGCTTATCTTCACGGGAGACTGGGCGCTGCCGGTGAAGGAAGCCGAAGCAGCAAACAGCATGGCCGACCAGGGCATTGACGTGATTACCTGCCACGTAGACAGTCCCAAAGTGGTGATGGAGACCGCCGAAAAACGCGGGATCTTCTGTTCGGGCTACCACGCCAATCAAGCGCCGCTCGCGCCGAAAGGATATCTAACTGGCGCGGAGTGGGATTGGAGCAATATCTATAACAACTACGCTGCCATGCTGGCGGAAGGAAAAACCTTAATGAATGGGGGCATTCCTCACTTAGTGCGGGGTGGGTTTAAAGAAGGATTTTGCAAGCTTTCGCCCTACGGGGATGCGGTTTCAGACGAAGCAAAGGCTGCTGCAGATGAGGTGGTCGCTCAGTTTCAATCAACTGGCGTGACGATTTACAAGGGCGAGCTGAAAGATAACGAAGGCAACGTCGCCATCGCTGCGGGCGAGGAATTGGGTCAGCAAGATCCGATTTTGGAGCAAATGGATTATTTAGTGGAAGGCGTGGAAGGTCGCATCGGATAATTGGAGGCCGGTTGCAACCACAAACATTAGGAGCAAAAGATGGGCGATCGCAGTTGGCGCAGGATCTTGGAGTCCGTCTGTCTGCCCTGCGGTGCGGTATTGGTTGCTTTGTTCCTATTCGGTATCTTTTGCGCGCTGGCGGGGGCGAATCCATTCGGCGTTTACAACTCGATCTATAAGGCGGCGTTCGGCAGCGCCAGTCGGGTGCAAGGAACGCTAATTTTGGCATCGCCACTGATGCTAACGGCGCTTTGTACGGCGCTGCCCGCAAAATTGGGGCTGGTCATCATCGGCAATGAAGGCGCGCTGGTGATGGGGGGCTTAGGAGCAATTATTTCTGGTCTGGCGCTGCAAGATTCACTACCGCCAACGCTCGTCGTGTTTGCGATGGCACTCTCTAGCCTCTTATTTGGCGGTCTCTGGATTACGGCAGTGGGAGCGTTGCGGCACTGGCGCGGTGTCAATGAGACGATTAGCAGTTTGTTGATGAACGCAATCGCGATCGCTATTCTCAATCACTTGGTGGAAGGGCCGATGCGCGATCCTAGCTCATTGAATAAGCCTTCCAGTTTTCCGCTGTTGGCCGCATCGAGACTGGGGATGATTCCAGGGACGCGGATACATTACGGGTTGATTTACGGGTTGGTGGCTTGCGCGATCGCCTATGTCCTCATTCAGCGCACCACATTTGGATTTGCAGTCCGAACCACAGGCGGGAACATCCGCGCTGCCCGTTTGGCGGGATTACCTGTCGGTACGTTGACACTAGCCATTTGTTTTCTGGCCGGTTCGTGCGCTGGCCTGGCGGGCATGGTGGAAATCGCGGCGGTTCATGGGGTGGCGAATGCGTCACTGAATGCAAACTACGGCTATAGCGGTATTTTGGTGGCGTTCATCGCTCGCAGCAATGGGCTAGCGGTGACGTTGGTGTCATTTTTGTTAGGGGGCATTTTGGCCAGCGGCGGTATTTTGCAGCGGGTTCACGACCTGCCGGATTCGACCGTGTTGGTGTTTCAAGGGCTGGTGTTTTTGGTGGTGCTGTTTAGCGAGTCGCTTTACGGTAAGTTCGCGTGGTTTGCAGAACCGGAACCGAAAGCAGCGATCGCCTTCAGTCAGAAGTCCGAGCAATCTGCTCCCGCTCGTTGAGGAGGTACGCATGGCAGCAGAAGCATTGGGATGGTGGGGCCTGCCGCTGGCGATCGCGGGGGGAGCTTTGCGGGGCAGTGCGCCTTTTCTGTTCGTTAGCTTGGGGGAGTGTCTGACTGAAAAGAGCGGCAAAATCAATCTCGGCTTGGAAGGGGCGCTGCTGACGGGGGCGATGACAGCCTACGCCACTTCCTACTACTTACGAGACTCTCCACTAGTCGGGCCGTGGTTAGGTGTCATCGTCGCAGGAGTGGCGGGCGGACTGCTAGGGCTGCTGCATAGCTGGCTGGCGCAAAAACCGCAGGTGAGCGACGTGGCGGTGGGGATCGCCATGATTATCTTCGGCAGCGGCATTGCTTTTTTCTTCGGCAAGCCTTTCATTCAGCCGCCTGCACCCCAGTTACCCACCTTGCCACTGGGGAATTGGAGCGATTTGCCGCAAGTACGCTCGGCCTTCAGTGTTAGCCCTCTTTTCTTGCTGGGTCTTCTTGTCGCACCGCTGATGCAGTGGTTTTTCAAAGCCACTCGATGGGGACTGTTCGTGCGAGCGGCGGGGGATAGTCCGGCGGCGGCAAAGGCAATGGGAGTGTCAGTGAAGCAGGTGCGGGCTTACGCAATTGTCATCGGCAGTGTGTTGGCAGGAATTGGGGGCGCGTATTTGTCGTTGGTGTATCCCGGTAGTTGGAACGAGCGCATTTCTAGCGGGCAAGGGTTAATGGCAGTGGCACTGGTGATTTTTGCCCGGTGGAGGCCGATGCACTGCTTGTACGCTTCATTACTGTTCGGTGGAGCGCAGGCGATTGGACCAGCGTTGCAGTCGGTGGGGGTGGAGTCGTTTTACTATCTCTGGAATGCGTCGCCGTATATTCTGACGTTGGCAATCATGACGGTAACGTGCTCGCCCAAGCGAACGCTGGTAGGTGCGCCAGGAGCTTTGGGGCAACCCCAACTGGAATAGTGCCTGGTTCTCAATCTCGTTCCATAGCAGCCATCAAGCTGCTTAGGACGCTTTAGCTACCCAGAACCCAGTCGCAGTGGGTGTTTTCATGGCCAAACTAAAAGAGCTATAGGTGAAGAAGGCGATCGCGGGCCAACACCAAGCGGGGACGGTCGATTGGTGTTGGCTAGGCAGCGTTGACAGGTAGAGCACGGCTTGGCTTGGATGAACGCCAGTGGTCGGTGAGTGGTGTATTAAACAGCTAATGAAGAGGTTGATAGTGAGGGTTCTGACTGGTGTTGTGAAAACTGTTGGACCCAGTAACGAGAAAGTTCTGGCATCCATTCCATATTGTTGAAATATTCGGGGCCGTTACCGAAGACGACGGCAATGTAGGGCGCGCGTCCGGCCAGCTGAATCATGGCGCTATCGTGACGGCTGAAGCTGGTTTCTCCTGCCTTTGACCACAGTTGCGCACTGCGGGGCAATCCTTCGCCCAAAAAGCCTTGAATTTGATTGTCAGGGTCGTCGCGATACGTCGTGGGATCGAGATCGCGATGCATCAACTGAAGTAACTTGCGCGATCGCGCTGGCGATACTACTTGTCCGGCAGCTAAAGAATGAATCAGCCAAGCCGTGCTAGAAGCTGTCAGGGCGTTGCGATTCTCATTATTGGGGCCGTAGGACTGGCGATCGCGGCCATAGGGTCCGTCCGTCCAGGTTTTTTGGCTGAAATTACCCGGAATATTGACGTGATTGAAGTAGCGAGTAATGACCTGACGACGCTCTTGCCAGTGGTGAAACGCGAGGTCATTCAGCTCGGGGCCGGAGTGAGTACCGGTCAAAACATCCACCAACAAGCTCGTCGCGTCATTACTGGAGTCGACGATAGCGTCTCTCAGAGCGCGCTCAATTTCTGGAGTGACAACTAACTTCCCGGCCGATTCCCAAATGCGTACTGCAGCAGCGTAGAAGAGCTTAATAATACTAGCCGGGTAAAACAAGCGATCGCCTTGATGGTGCGCCCACGCGCTGGGCTGGGGGGCCAGGTCCACCAGCGCGATCGCGATATCTTTGGCTGCGAACCCAAAGCGCTCGACGAGCATGACGACTCCATCGTCCACTTGCCGCTGCAAATCTGGGCTAGTATCCCTGGTAGCGTCCATCACCGCCTCCATGACCCCCTCCATTTCCCCTGGCACCCTCTTCCAAAGTCTAACCAGCCTGGACCTATTTGATGCGGCTGATTGTCGACGCCTGGCGACCCAAATGTGGGTGGGCCGCTACGGTCGAGTTCTCGCTCTCCAGTCAGAGACATCCACAGCTCGCATCCAGCTGCTCGACGACGGCTACGAAGGCTTTGTACCCGCGCACAACCTGGAGATAAACGCTCGAGATCGCCTGCAAATCCGACTCGTCACTAGTTTGCCCAACTCGACCCAGCTGCTGACGCCAAACGACATTCGCGATCGCCTGCCCGCTATCCTGAGCTATGCAGAAACTGCCGCGCAGCAGCCCAATCACTACTTGTGGGGAGGTACAATCGGGCCAAATTTCGATTGTTCCGGCATCGTCCAGCGCAGTTTTGCCAGCCAAGATATTCGCGTTCCGCGTGATTCCTATCAACAAGCTGACTTTTGCGAACCACTCCTCAATCGAGTCCCCAGACCGGACGAACTCGCTCACCTACGAGCAGGAGACTTAATCTTTTTTCAGTTCGGCCACCGAGTCGATCACGTCGCCATATATTGGGGTGACGGGCGCTACTTGCACAGTTCCGGCCCCGAAAATGGCCGTAATGGGTTTGGTTGGGACTATGTAGTACCCGAGCTGGCTGAAAGTACAGCTGACGACCCCATCGGCACACAGTATCGCCAACGCATTTGCCGTATCGGTCGAGTCACGAGCAGCTTACCCTTCCCGGCGATCGCGGCTCTAGCCGCATAGAAATTTGCCACCGGTGGTGACATGGAAGCATTTCGCTTCAAAGTTCCAATCGAAGAGATAAATCTAAATGTAGAGTTGAGTACGCCCCTATTCGAAAAAAATTCGCTATATATAGGGTCAGAGAACGTTGAATTCGTTCGAAATGCGGATTTAGCTCCACAAGGCTCGTGCGGGTATTGTGCCGGCAAGAGCTGGGAAAGCACCGCGTTCTGAAGTGTGCATTTGTGAGGTAGTTCGAAAGCGATGGCACCGGACATTGAGACCCTAAAACAGCAAATTGCTGCAGCCCAAGCTCGCGAGCAACAACTGATGGCTGAGTTAGAACGGCGGCCGTCGTGGTCGGAGTTCGAAGAAGTGCAGCAGCAGTTCGAGCGGGACCTAACGCAGCGACCAAATGCCGAGCAGCTGCAGGAAGCTAAACGCAAACAGGAAATTGCAGAAGCCCATCATCTGGTCCTTAAACGCCAGCATGCTGGTTTACAGCAGCGCGTGGTGGAACTAGAGCGCGAATGTGCCGAGGCTCGTTCCTACTCGCAAACTCAGGAACGCGAGCTCGCTGAATTGGAGGAGAACAAACAGGAATTGGAAGCAGCCAGGCAAGAGCTGAAAGAACGCCTCTACGCCGTCGAACGTCAAAACATTCAGCTCAAAGCAACGCTGGACAAGTGTCTAGCGGAATGTCAGGAATACCGCACGGCTGCGCGGGTCGGCATCCCGACAGGCGAGATCGCAATTCCTGATGGTAATCCCCTCATCCCGGCGGGTGAGATTTTCGCACCAGCAGTTACGGAGGCAGGTATAGATCCTGAGATTGCTTTATCCCCTTTGGGGGAGTTCGAGAATGAGACGGGTCGGCATATTGGCGATCGCCGAATTCAGGAAATGGTAGCGGCTTCAGCGGAACACGTTGCCGCCAGGATCAAATCGCCAGCTTCACCTCAGCCACCCACAACTGCCGCGCAAACCGCTAACCGACCACAGGTGGATTTGCCGGCGTTCGTGCAGCGCCGCCCGCTCGTATCTCGCGGATGATTGATTCCGAGACTAGCGGCGCGATGCTGCTGGAAGGGTTTGCAAAGGTTGGGCTCCTTTTGCGCTCGGTTCGAAAGGGAGCGACAGCGTTCGGCTTAGCCGTGCGGGACTGTCGGCGCGTTTCTGTAATTCACCGCTGGCAATCGAGAGACGTTCAGCGACACCTTATTTCGGTGGAAATTTCGGTGGAAAGAAGCCTGCAAGCACGCTCTGGAACATCTGGATGATGCAAACGCGCCCCATTGGTGTGGATTTGTTTGCTGGAGTTGGTGGTATGAGCCTCGGCTTCGAGCAGGCCGGGTTTGACGTGCTAGCAGCCGTAGAACTCGATCCTGTTCACTGCGCAGCCCACGCCTTTAATTTCCCTGACTGGACAATATTGTGTTGCAGCATCAGGGACGTAACCGGGGCCGAAATTCGACAGCGGTCGGCCATTGGCGATCGCCCGGTTGATGTCGTCTTCGGTGGCCCTCCTTGTCAAGGGTTTTCATTTATGGGCAAGCGCGAATTGGACGATCCACGCAATCATTTGCTGTTCGAGTTCGCGCGACTGGTCCGGGAGCTAGAAGCCAACTATTTCATCATGGAAAACGTACGGGGGATGACCGTAGGGGAACACCGCACATATCTAGAGCGCGCGATCGAGGTTTTCGAGGAAAGTGGGTACGAGGTCGAACGCCAGTATCGCGTGCTTAATGCCGCCGACTATGGCGTACCGCAGAACCGCCAACGATTATTTTTGCTTGGATGTCGTCGCGGTTTGCCCTTGCCCCACTATCCCCTACCCCTTACACGACCTGCCGATCCTAAACGCGCCACCATCTCTTCATCAGGACTTCCTCCGGGCCCGACCGTTCGTGACGCGATCGCCGATATTCCCGATGCAGAAAATTTTCCCGAACTGTGGGACTCGGACGAAGCGATCGCCGAATTCGGCCAACCCAGCTCCTACAGCGCGGCACTACGAGGATTAACGCCTATCCAGCATTACGGCTACATCCGCCCGTTTGAGCCTCACCTGCTGACCAGCAGCATTCGCACTCGACATTCGCCCAAAACCCGACGCCGCTTTGCCGAAACGCTCCCTGGCGAACGCGAACCCATCAGTCGCTTTTTCAAACTGCATCCGGAGGGCATTTCTACCACGTTGCGCGCTGGAACGGCTCGCACGCGCGGGGCATTTACGTCTCCCCGACCCATACATTACGCTCGCGATCGCTGCATTACCGTGCGTGAGGCCGCACGGCTGCATTCCTATCCCGACTGCTTTCGCTTTCATTTCACCAAGTGGCACGGGTTTCGACAGATTGGCAATTCCGTCCCACCGCAATTAGCCCGCGCCGTAGCCACTGAGATTCTCAAAGCGCTTGACGTCGAGCCTCGTGCACCCGAACGTCCCATGCAGCTGGGAGACAGACAATTACTGACGCGTACGTTGCATCACTACGCCAAATATTTTGGCGTAAGCGATGGTGTCATTCCTCCTCGTACCCTTGGTGGCTACACCTCGGCGACTTCTACATCGTCAGCCAAGTCGTAATAGCCGCCTTCGTGCAGCGTTTTCACCCACTTGAGCCGCTTGGGTCGCACGCACATGCGCGCGGTCGTTGCCACCATAACTGGAATCCAGTGCAGCATGTAAATCGAGCCGCCGACAATGGCTAGCCCCAGAGATGTGCCCCGCAGCCCGAGGGCGCGCCGCGACCCCATCGATAAAGCTACCAAGGTCATCACAGCGAACACTAAGCTCAGCGGCCACAGGGCAGGTTGATGGGTGCGGAATGCCGTCAGCAAGAAGTCCGGTACGATCGCGATGGGTAGAAGATATTGAATGAACAGAAATAGCGTTAAATCTAAGGTTTTGGCCGTACCCAGGTGATTGTTGAGAATGCTGGGCCAGTAATCTAAGTAGCGTTGATATCCGCCCTCAGCCCAACGGTTGCGTTGATGCCAAAGGCTAACACCATCGGTGACGCCTTCTTCTAAGACTGGCGGCGTCACTAAAAAGGCAATATCGCCACCGAGCAGGTGTAACCGCAGAGTTAAATCCAAATCGTCGGTGACCGTTGCTTCATTCCAGCCTCCAACTTTCTCCAGAGCCGAGCGTCGGACCAATTGACCGTTACCCCGCAGCTCGCTCAAGCCCCCGACCGCAACTCGTTGCTGTTGGAAATAGCTATCCAGAGCCATCTCGATTGATTGGCCCCAAGTCCAAATATTGACATCGCGATTGGCGATCGCTTTGCGTACCTGCACCGCCATCACTGCTTCTGACTCAAATAGGGGCAGCGAGCGCTGCAATAAATCGACAGGTACAGCCGCATCAGCATCAAACACGCCGATAATGTCACCCTGCGTCAGCGGTAATACTTCGTTCAAAGCTCCCGATTTCCCGCCCGAAGCTCCGGCCTCGCGTCGATAGACGTGCAACTGAGGAAAGCGTGTTTGCCACGCAGCCACACATTCAGCTGTATGGTCAGTACTGGCGTCGTCAATGACCCAAACTTCAAAGCGCTCGGCAGGATAGTCCAATTGGGAGAGAGTCTGCAGCAGCGCCGGTAGCACTGCCCCTTCATTTTTGGCTGGAACTAGCAGCGAAATTAGGGGAACCTCGGCCGTTGTCGTCGAGTTCGGAGCCGCAGGCGTACCGCTTGATGCAGGTAGCGTCGTAGGCGGCACGACCGGTAGCATAGCAATAAACCGCACGGCATAAACGGCCATGACCGCTGCCAAGCCAACTACAGCCCAACGGGCGACCGGAAAAACGTGCAGGGCAACGACCAGCAGCCATACGGTTAAAAGTACGAGGCTGGCTTTAAAGCGCCGCCGCTCCGACAAGGTTTCAATGGGGGTCTCTATGGAGGATGCTTCCGACTCCGCAAACATGGGGGATAGATACCAAAGGTGAGTATGCTGAATGGGTCCGAGCCTGCGATCGCATTGCCTGCTGTCGCGCACTTCGGCTAGCTATCTGCGACCGACTGTGCAGAAAGACACTAAATCTTGCCGCGAATGTCCTTTACAACGCCGTCTTCAAGCAACAGCTCCACCTGCATTTTTTCAATCAGGTTGTCACCTTGGGCAATCGTAAAAAAGCTCTCGACGTTACCCTGAATAACCTCTTGACCCATCTCAACATTAGACAGTTGATTGAGCTGTTGCAGGGCTTGATTCTTTTGTTCCAACAATTTGCCTTTCTGTGCATTCACTTGGGCGGTGACGGACTGAATTTGCTGCGAAGCTTCCGGACCTGCTGGCTGAATGGTTCGCTTTTCAATTTCGGCGATCGCGCGTTTGCCCTGAAATTCTAGCTGTTGCATCTGAGCGTCAATGTTCTGGGTCTGCTTTTGCAGATTCTCCTGCATTTCAGTTTTCCAGCGTTCGGTAACGACCACGCGGATGGTGACATTACGTTTGAGCAGCAAGGAATCGGAGGTGAGATCGGCCATGATCGGAAACAGCAGCTCCTCAGCAGTAAAACTTAAGAATCAGTTAGATACCTTAATCAGACTACCTTACCTGCGTCAGTTTCCGCACGATCGCCCTCGGTTTTCGGTTCAATTCTGAAGCAGTCCCGTTGAGTAGTAGAGCTCTATAGAGATCTTATGACTTGGAGTACCCTCCCTTTAGGAGTAGAGTTCGGCAATCAGATCGACGTAGCGTTCGGCCACGCGATTGCGACGAATTTTGTAAGTTTGCGTCATGAGGCCGTTATTCATCGTTAAGGGTTCGGGAATGAACCGCAGATCGCCAATGAGGTCATCAGGCCGATAACCCGGACGGGCTTTGATCAAGGTTTGAAGTTCGTTGAGTACTTGCGATCTCGTTTCGGAGTCTGCAGCTAAAACCGAGATGATTTCGGGATGCTGAACCCAGGCGTCGAGATCGTCGTTTGAGGTAAGTTTAGTCGCAGCTGGGGCGAGGCGATCGCGGTGGACACCGAGGAGAGTCTTGACATTGGGATACACGAGCGCGGCCAATCGTTTTTGGTCCTGACCCACGAGGACAATTTGATCGATCGATTCGCTTTGACTGCACGCATCTTCAATTGGCTGTGGCTCGATATTCTCGCCATTAGTCAGGACAATGACATCTTTGACACGTCCGGTGATGACGATGTCACCATCAGGGGTTAACCAACCCAAATCGCCAGTGTTGAACCAGCCTTCAGCATTGATCGCCTTTTCTGTTGCTTCAAGATTGCGATAGTAGCCCTGCATGATCTGCGGCCCTCGCGCTCGAATCAGTCCCTGATAATTGCGCGATTCCAACATGGTGGTGCCGCGAGGTAGCGGTTGCAGGGTGTCCGGATGACAAATTTGCAGTTCGGTGTAGGGCACCGGCGGTCCTGACGTGCCGCGGACGTTGCGTTCGGGCCGGCGGGCGCTCAGGACGGGTGACGTTTCTGTTAGACCGTAGCCTACCAAAATGTCTATTCCGACAATTTCATAGAACGCATCCAGATAGGGCGGTAGAGCGCCACCACCACTGATAGCATGATTGAACTTAGAACCGACTGCTTGGCGAATTTTGCGGTAAACAATCCGATCGCCCAAAAAATGAATAGGAGTGAGGAATAGCCATTGTAAGCGCGCGAGGAATGTGTCCACTGGTGAGAGTCGGTCCCGAACGAGCGATCGTCCTTGCAGCTGTCGGCGCAGCAGTACCCAGCGTTCGCTCCGAGTCAAAAACCACTTCACCAGTTTTTGCATGAAAGGTTTGGCTTCACGCAGTTGGCGCTGCACGCCCTCGTACACGGTTTCCCAAATGCGGGGTACTGCGATCATGTAGCTAGGCGAGTACTGCTGCAAATCTTGTTTGATGTAGCGACGGGTCGTGTAGATTTGCGTGCAGCCCCGTGACAGTAAGTAATATTCGCCGGATCGCTCGTAGGAATGCCAGGTGGGCAGGATAGTCAAGACGCGATCTCCCACGTCGGGATTCACGACAGGACGTAAATTTTCGACCTGATGCATCAAATTTCCGTGGCTGAGCATGACCCCTTTGGGATTGCCTGTTGTGCCGGAAGTATAGATGATGGTGGCCAGGTGCGACCTCTTGATGTCAACCGGCGCGAACTTTCGTGCCGTCCCTAGTTCCAAGACTTCTCGGTAGGTCATCCATTTGACAGCATCTAGCTCGGGCAATGCGTCGGTTGATTCGTCCGACAGCAGAATAGCCAGTTCGATCCCCAAACGTTGAATGGAATCGATCAGAGGCTGAAGCGTTGCTGGATCCTGGGCAACGATCGCGCTGCTGCCGCTATGTTCGAGAATGTACGCTAACTCGCTCACAGGAGCGGTGGCACCGCGCGGCACATTGACAGCCCCCATCATCAAACTGCCTTGGTCGGCCACAAACCAACGCGGCGAGTTGTCAGCCACAATCGCGACGCGAGCTCCGGCTCCTACACCCAATGCCTGCAGCCCGCCAGCAAAATCTTGGATCGCATCATACAACTCGCGATAGCTGAACTGCTCTTCTGGTTTGGAGTGAGGATTCCACAGCGCCAGGGTATTGCCAAAGCGTTCGGCATTAGCGCGCCAGATGTCGCTGAGGACTGTGGAGGCCGATGCATTAGGTAGTGAAGCAGTTGCAGTCATAGCTGGATACCTCAAACCTCCGCGTTATCATAACGGTAGAAGACAGATTTGCTTTAAATCTTGAAATGCGCTGCAATTGAAATGCGCTGCAAGCCTGGATTAGCTGACACCTTCAGTCTACGCTCACGCTCATACCTGTGAAATTTTTCTCTGTCCGTGTAGCTACAATGGTGTCCGCGTGTTTCTGTATCCTCCCGTTCCTATAGCTACTGAAAAAAGTGACATTCCAAGCTATTATCAATAAACAGTGCTTCTTGACAATGACGTGACGCTATCTTCCGGCCAGTACTCGCCCGATGCATTCAGAGCCGAACTGCATGCGAAAGGATGGCGGCTGACTCCCCAACGAGAAACCATTCTCTCCACGTTTCAGAACTTACCTGAAGGCGAGCATCTCAGCGCTGAAGAGTTACACGAGCGTTTGGTAGAAGGTGGCGAGTCTATCAGTTTGTCGACTGTTTATCGCACGGTCAAGATGATGGCTCGTATGGGCATTCTCCGGGAGCTAGAGCTAGCTGAAGGCCACAAGCACTACGAACTCAATCAACCGTATCCCCACCACCACCATCACTTGGTTTGCGTCAAAACTAATCAGGTCATCGAGTTCAAAAACAGCTCTATCCTCAACATCAGCCAAAAAGTTGCAGCTAAACACGGCTTTAAAGTACTCGATTGTCAGCTCACCATCATTGGCGTCAGTCCCGAGGGACAGCGGTCGATATTTAACGAGTAATCCTGCTTTAACCAGTCATTCCGGTTGGTAGATCCAGATGAGTCGGCCAGCTCGAATAGTCCGAGTCCGTATGGCTAGAATGCCTCTTCAGCCTCGACGACTAAACGCGTAGGTTGTTTTTTGAGATGAGCGAGAAACTTGCGGAGCTCTTTCTCATCAAGCTGTTGACGCGATCGCTTCTTAAATGTTGATTCCAGATATTTACGACCTTCTTTCGGCCCCCATCCGATGCGTTTGAGTTCGACATCAGACTGGGCAATGATGTCTGAGAGATCTTCGGGCTCGATTTCAAGCAGCGTGGTTTGACTGGCTGCGGGCGTAGAGTCGCTCGGCGGTTCGGGATCGACAGGGGGCGACCAGTCAGCCGTGGGCCCATCACTCCCAAAGCTATCCGCAGCTAATGGTGCACTCGTGCCGTTGGTCACAGTATGACCGTTAGGGGCCGCGCTCGACAGTGAGAGTGCCGGAATGATATTTCTTTGAAATTCGCCGGAAACGCGGGCCAATTGAGCCGCATCGTATCCTGCCACTCGCTGTGCGCGGGAGATTGCGGCGTCTTCGGCCTCTTCCACTGTGGTGGAGCCTGCCATGCCGGTACCCAGCACGATGCCGTTGGCAACAATTTGAGCCTTGACGACGTAAATACCTTCTTCCACACGCAGCAAGTCCGTGAGGATGCTACCCAAAGGATGGCGATCTCGAAAGTAACTCAACATAAACCCTCAACACCACCGAGTTCGTGGGTTAGGCCAACGTCGTGCTTCTGGAAGAAGCAACACTTAGCACGCGCGACCGAACGGGATGGATGGCGCTCTCATTACATTGTGGCGCGATCGCTTTCTTCTGAACAATAGCAATGGGCACAACCGCCACTTTTGCCTAAGAAGAGTAAATATATGTTTACAGACATTACTTGATATTGCGATATGGGTAAAAAGTCAGGCACATCCTTCGTTCAAGAAAAAGTCGAACCACACAGTGGAGATGATGGGGAAGTAGCAAGAGTAGGTGCGAGCTGACGCGCGAGCTGACAGTCCTGTTGGAGTTGGGTGCGGAGCTCTTCAATCCCGGCAAATCTACGTTCTGGTCGGAGAAAATGCTCCAGTTCGACGTGCAGCACGCGACCGTATAAATCTCCCGACCAATCGAGTAGGTGAACTTCGACAGTACGGGTCGTACCAGAAAATGTGGGACGACAGCCGATGTTGAGGACAGCGATCGCATATTCGGTTTGACCCTCCCGGCTTTGCCAGTAAGCACGGGCACCATAGACGCCATCGCAAGGTAGAACTTTGCGCCCAGACACGCGCATGTTGGCTGTCGGAAAGCCAATTTGACGACCCCGGCGATCGCCCGTTTCCACTAACCCCTGTAATTGATAGCAACGACCCAGAATGGCGTTTGCCCGGACCAAATCACCCACCGCTAAAGCTTGTCGAACGGCAGAACTGCTGGCCCGCGCGCCTACTACTTGCCATTCAGACACAATATCGACCGGGATCTGATGGACTTCGCCCCAGGCTCGCAACGTGTCGGCATTACCAGATCGCTGGTAGCCAAAGCAGAAATCCCACCCGACGCTAACGTGGCAGGCTGCTAAACCTCGTTCCAAAATGTCGGAGACAAAAGCTTGTGGGTCGCGACTGGCAAACTCTCGACTGAAAGGCAGCAAAACCACCTGCTCGATGCCCATTTCCTCCAACAGAGCTAATTTCTCCGGTAAAGGAGTCAGAAAGGGCAGCGCCTTCTCTTCAAACACTTCACGCGGATGCGGATCGAAGGTCAGCACCGTGCTGATCCCACAGGTTGACGACAAAATGGGCTGAATGACGCGCTGGTGTCCGCTGTGGACGCCGTCAAAATTGCCTATAGCTACCGCCGCAGGTCGCATGACTCGGTCGAGATTGCGGATTACGCGCACAGCCAGCTCCACAAACCGACTGTACTAAGCGCTCGACGAGCAGACTGACAGGGAACGAAACGATAACGCATCTTTGCTCCTGTTCGATCTCGGCGATCGGACTCGCGACAAGTCAAAATGCCCACCAGATAGCAGCGCCCAGGGCATTGACAGCAACCAGTACGCCAATCGTGCGATACAGACGCCGCATAATCGGCCGGATTTGATAGTCCACTACCAACCGGTCTTTGGCCAGTTCTTCTGCTGGTTTGACCCAGACCTCACCGTCGTACCAACCGCTCTCTTCATAGACAATTGCAGCCTTGTATAAACGTTGACGCACGTATGACCACCCCAAGAACAGCCGCGCAACTGCCAGACTCAGCACCAAAGAAGCGCTGGCTCCTGTCGACAATAAGAAATGGAGTGGTTCCCGACCGAGGGGGAACACGGAAGCCGTCAGTGGTGTTGCCAAGGCAAAGGCCACCATCCAAACCCATACAGCACCACGCAGATACGCGAACAGGGCCAATGTGGCCCACCGAAAGAAGCCGGACTGACGCAACTGCTCGTACTCCTGCATCGGTTGCTGCTCTTCCGGTACGGGATGGGAAGCAGACAGGTCCGGAATGCTTTCATCAAAGGCACTGAAGCGGTCAGGCATTGTTACAAAACTTGAACCGTATTTAGCCTCAGTCTAGACGATGCTTTGCTAGCTCGCGCATCAGCAGGCCATTCGCCGACTCTAAATTTGCATGACGTAGCACGAGCAACATACTCGAATATTGCACGTACTGAGATGATGGCAAAAAACTTGGGATAAAAAGGAGCAGGAATGCAATCGCGATTCGATGTCCTCAACAGGAGTAACTCTCAATCTTGTGGAGAAACTGTGGGCATCATCGCCAGGTATGCCATGACTCTTCTATCCTGAAATTGAGGGCTTCACCGAGTCTATGTCCGCGCCGAGTAACTCAACAGCGAGTACGCTCTTCTTCACCCAGGACCTGCAGGGACGTTTGTGGACGTTCCACTGGGCTGGTGCGGATGAATATGGCATCAACCCAGCCGAGATCGTTAGCGGCCAAGCCACCTGGGTACCTATCAACCCGCATCAGTATTTCGATGTCATGCAGAAAGTTGCGGATGCCCGTGCTCCTCATCAATGTCTGACTCACATACTCACACAAGGGTATCTTCTCCATCTCCAACTGACGCTCAGCCCCGTAGTTGCACCTAGCGGTTCAATCTTGGCTGTGGCGATCGCGGCTCAAGTTCTAGACGTGCTCCCCACCTCCGAATTAGTCAGTGGTTTTAATATCCCCGCGCCAGAAGCTGACAGTGTGGCCGAAGTCGATATTGCGGCGGCATCCTCATCTCCTTCGGTGGATTTATTGGAGCAGTTGATTGAGATTCAGCTTCACAACACTGGGATTGAAGCCTGGTGTCAGCGTGCCGTAGAGGTTCTGGGTTCATTCTTCAACTGCAGTCGTTGTTTTTTAGCACTGTATCAATTAGGCCATGATTCGTTGTTGGTTGCAGCTGAATATCGATGCGATCGCGATACGTCGAGTTGGTTAAACCAGACCATTGCCCTAGTTGATGCCCCGTTGTACGTTCGAGTGCTCAAGCAGCAAGCGATAGAAATTCAAGACGATACGGCAATCGCTCCTACTCGTTTTCAACATCAAATTAACGGCCTCTTGTGTTTAGAATTTCAACCGGACACGCAGCCCGCGGAAAAACTTACCCGTATCCGCCGAGATGTCGAACTTACGGCTCTATATCTCGGCAACTTCATCGCGCATTCTGAGGTCGTCAATCGCAGTCAACAAATTGCACCGCGCCTGCAAAAAAACAATCGCATGTTGCTTAAAAGAAATGAAGAATTACAGCTTGCGCGCATGCAGGCTGAATCTGCCAACCGCCTCAAGAGCGAGTTTCTCGCGAATACATCTCACGAACTGCGCACGCCTCTCAATGCCATTATTGGCTTTATTCAACTGTTGATGGACGGTATTGCCAGCGATGAAGCTGAAGAACAAGAATTTTTGCGTGAAGCTCGCAAGTCTGCTCTGCACTTACTAGATCTCATTAACGACGTACTCGATATCGCAAAGATCGAAGCTGGAAAAATGCAGATCGATCTATCTCCCCAAGAGCTGAATGCAATTTTTGCTGACGTTGAAATTAAAACGCGGCTGCAGGCTGCCCAGAAACGGCTCGACCTCCAGTTCTCTCTACCCAAAAGGCCATTCCCCATTACGATCATGGGTAATCGGCAGCGTTTAATGCAGATTTTGCTCAATTTAGTAGGTAATGCGATTAAATTTACGCCGTCAGGTCACATTAAGGTACAGGCTGAAATCGTTGACGGCCAAGTTAAAGTTTCTGTCAAGGATACGGGGATTGGCATTTCGCCGGAGAAGCAGGCTCGCTTGTTCCAACCTTTTACGCAGGCAGATGGTTCAATGACGCGTCAATATGGCGGTACGGGTTTAGGGCTTGCCATTAGCCAACGACTGATTGAAGCCATGTCGGGCACGATCGAGTTCTACAGTGCGGGCGAGGGGAAAGGGTCAACCGTAACCTTTTTTATTCCCCTTTTGCAGGTCGATGACGAACCTGCGATCGCCACTGCAAGCGGCAGCTTGCACAACACTGACATAGGCGATCCGCCAACCGTAAGCGAGCAGATCTCTCGATAACATGTCTGGTGCGTGACACGTCAGGTACGTTAATTTAACGTAACTTCAATTCCCAGGCTCTCGAGTTGGGGAATGACAGTTTCTAGAGAATTGTCGTCGAGAGGATTGCCACTAACATTAACGCTTGTCAAATTGTCTCTGAGAGTGGTGGTACGACTGAGAATTGTTCCAGGTAAGTAGGGTTGTGTTTCCAGCAAGGGGCTGAGATCGGAGATTTGATTGTCGGACAGATCGAGCGTGTCTGCCCCTAAAGCTTCGATGCCTTCAAGGGATGTAATATCGCGATTTGATGCCTCAACGCGAGTCACTAGGAATGCTTCCAGATTTGTGATCGGTTCATCCGAGCCTAAGCCCCTACTATCGCGAAGGGCAGCGGCGAGATTAGGGTCAGCAATGGGAACATCAAAAGTGATAGGGACCTGCCTTTGCTGAATTTCGGGGATAACAATTTGATAGGTGTTCGTATCGAGGACGTTGTTGCTGACATCAATGCGATCGCCCCCAATCCCATTTAGGCCGGGATTATCGAGTAAAGGGCTGAGGTCGCTGACCTGCGTGCTTGTCATAGTCAGTACGCGCAATACCGGTAATTCAGCCAGAGCGGCAATCTCGGTAATGGGATTATTCGACAGATCGAGGGTAGTTACATTCTCTTTCAGCAGAGCCGTATCGCTTTGGACAAAGCTCGTACCTTGTAAATAAGGCGGTGTCGCGGCAAACGCGCTGATGTCAGTAATCTGATTATTTGATAAGTCAATGCTGCTCGATCCCAAGGCTTCCACACCATCAATCGATTGAATACCGACATCAGATGCATTCAGACTGATGATGCTGCGAGCGTCAATATTGCTAATCGAACTAGCAGGTGACAGTCTCAAACTGCTGCGGATGACGTTTTTGAGGGCTTCGTCTGCGAATGGGACATCAAACACGATAGGAATGCCGCTACCCCGTTGCTGCAATTCGGGAATGACGACATTCAAAGAATTCTCATCAATTGGGTTGTTACCGACATCGACGCGATCGCCTCCACTTCCGTCTAATCCGGGGTTATCTAGCAGGGGTGTGAGGTCGGTAATTTGATTGTCAGTCAAATCGACAGTGCGCAATGCAGCTAATGAAGTCAGGGGGGTAATGTCCGAAATAGTGTTGTTAGCAAGATCGAGATCGGTAAGCCGATTGGTCAGCGCTGCAATGGGAGCAGCTTCGGCGATTTGATTGCTGCCGAGATCGAGACTGCTTGCGGTCGATAGCACTTCAATGCCAACTAATGAGCCAATACTCCGGCTCGACGCATCCAGAGAGATGATTTGAGATGCATCTGCCGTGTTGAGGTCGGCAACTGGAATCCGCAGGGATTCGCTAATGGCGTCGAGCAATCCCGAACTCGCGATCGGTAAGTCTTCGCGCGGGCGTATCGTCACGAACCGAGAAACGATTGTGGTTCCGGTTGCATCTCTCAATTCGTAGATAACCCGATAGTCATCCGTCTCTGGCAAAAACTGAAACGGAATGACGTCGATCGCATTTGGAAAGCGACAGACATTACCTTCGCAGCCCAAATCTGCAGCGTTGTAGGGCTCGGGATTATTGCGAGCAGGGGTTAGCGGCGGCTCGAAGCTCACGCGCAAGGCTTGTTCGGGATCGGGTGCTGAAGGAAACAATATTTCTGCCGCGGGCGGAAAAGAAACGTCGATCCCCAAAGCGACGCTGCTGGGTAACTCGTTCACCACACTTGCAACGTTTGCAGCAAACTGCGGATCGATATCCTGAACTACGACTGCTTCACCGCCTACGTTGGGGATGCGGCCGGGGAAGGCAACTATGTCGTTGACGGAAAAAGTATTGCCCATCAGCCTGCGCACGTCGTCGACTAGATTCTGAGGGGTTAGAGGTTCAGTGGACCTAGCCGTCGACAACGTCAAGGCGGCATCCGAGAGCGTTGCTGTATCTGTCGGTCGAGTCAGACCTGCCACCGTCTCGACCAAATCGTTGCTGAGATTGGCAAAGGGTTGAGTACGATTTGAGATCGAGCTGCCCGCCGAGGCAATGTTCGCGTCGGAGCGGGCGGTTGCCGGTAAGTTTGCAATCGCTAGAGCAATGGCAGCATCGTCAACCGTAACGCGCGTAGGGTCGTTGAGAAAGGCGGCTGAGACGCTGCTTGTAGGAGTTGTCGAACTGTCCCGTGCCGACAATGCTATGGATTGGGTCGTGTCGGCCCGAGTTTGACTAGGAACGGCAGTCAATGAGCCGGACTCCGAACCACACGCTTCTATGGCGAACGCCAGGCAAATCCAGCTCCATATCCGCACTCCTTTGAAGCTAAGTCTCACCCCACACCTCCCTGCCAAGCAGGTCCACTACCGTAGCAAAACATACAACCTGCCCATTTCGCACCCGAGTCTCCGACCAGAGTTCTGGGAAGATGCATCGGCACAAATAAATGTACGGGTTCTCTGTATTTATCTGATTACCGCAGCTCGCAGGGTCTGTCATTCTGAGAAAAGGCCACCTGAACCCCTCGCGATCGCAATTCTGGTATCGACACATTAATGGATTCGTCGTCAAGAGGGTTTTCATTCAAATCAACGCAATCTCCCGAACCGAGGCCGGGATTGTTGAGTAGAGGTGCGATCGATTCAATATTATTGAAGGCCAGATCGAGCACGCTGATATTCTCGAGCGGGATCAAGGGGGTCAGATCGCTAATGCCTGTTCCTTCAACAGCGAGTTGAGTCAAATTGGTTAAATTGGCAAGCGGCCTAAAATCCTCAATTTGACTGTTTGCAATTTGCAGATCTTGCAAATTAATTAGTCCACTTAACGGCTGGATATCGCGTATTTGATTGTCAAAAATCACTAGACTAAACAAATTAGTTAAATTTGCAAGAGGTTCGATATCTTCGATTTGATTATTGGGTAAGCCGAGAGCCTCAAGATTTGTAAGATTTGCAATAGCAGAGAGGTTGCCGATCTGATTATTGCCTAAAGCAAGAATTCGTAATTGGCTTAAGTTGCTTAACGGAGTGAGATCGTTAATGTTGTTAGCACTCAGGTCCAGTCGATCTATGTTGAATAGGCTAGCAACAGGGCTGACATCCAATGCAGACCCACTGCTTCTTATCTCGCGAGCTTGCAATTCGGTGATTTGAGTAAGGTTCGCAATTGGCGAGAGGTCCTGAATTAGATTGCGATCGAGGAACAACGTACCAATTTTGCTCAATCCTGCTAGTGGCGAAATATCTGAAATATTGTTGCCCGATAGAAAAACATTAGTGAGATTAGTGAAATTTGCGAGTGGCGTTAGATCGCTCAGTTCATTATTTCCCATGATGAAAGACTGCAGCGGAGGATTGGAACCAAATTCAGCAAATGGACTCAAATCTGAAATAGAATTATCGTTTGCAATCCATTCTTGCAAGGCTGTAAAAGCAGATATACCTCGCACCGAAGTAAGACTTGAGTCAGACAGGTCGAGACCGAGTGTTCCAGAAATAGTAGCGGTGGTTAGCGATTCACCGGGACCAAAGATGAACATCCTCTGCACAGCGGCTCCAAGACTCGATGCCAGGTCTAGAGATTCTTTAGAAGTAATGCTCAGCGCGCGCTCGATAACAGTTTCGTTGCCATTTTGTGCAGTGAATCGATAGGTAACGCGATAATTGTCTTCTTCTGCGACAAAGCTTTGTGGAACGACGAAAGTCAGATCTGGCACCATGCACGTCCCATCCCGCGAGCATCCCAAATCTCCAGCGGTGAACAGTATTGAGTCGCTAAAATCCGGGGTCAGACATATACCCTGCGTACATGTTTCTCCAGAGGTGATGGATGAAGTATCATTTCTCGCCGCTGTTAGAGGGGGCTCGTAGCTAACACGTAGGGCTTGCGCCGGATCGGGGGCTGTGGGAAAGAGGATTTCAGTTCCGGGCGGGAAGAAAACATTACCTCCGGCAGGAGTGCTGCTGGGTAACTCGTCGATAATGTCAGCGGCGTTACTGGCCCGGTTAACTCCAGCGTCGTCTCGAACCAATAAGGCTCCGCCTCCAATATCGCCACGATTGTCAGGGAAAGTCTGGCCGGGAATACCTAGGAGATCTTCAGCTCGAACAGTTTCGGTTTCACCTAAGATTTGCGTAGCAGCAGCAGCGATCGCCTCTGCCTCCTCTTCTGCCACCAGACTGCCCGCCAGCAAAACGGCGAGATCGGTAGTGTCGAGCATGTCGGCAGGAGTAGCAAAATTAATGCTAGTAGCCGTGGGGACTGGGGTTAGAGTAGTCGGATCGATATTGGTACTGCTTCGTAAAAGTTGAGTCGCAGCCGCTGCCAGCGTGTCGCGATCGCGAGCCTCAACCGGTAAATTTTGCACTGCCGCCGCTAGAGCCACGTCAGTGACGGTTGCGCCTTCGTCTCCTTCCTGAAATACGAGCCGAGTTGTCGTGCTTTGAGTGATGGTTGGAGTGGCTGATGAGGGGGCGAGGGTTACCGGCGAGTTCGAATTCGTTCCGCAGGCTGCAATCCATGCGATGCCTCCCAGACAAATTGCCAGTCTGTAGTGCTTGAGAGCTACCCCTCGTTCGTTCATAGCTGGTGCACTCCTCGCCAGCGGTGCTGCATTCGATGATGATGTCAGTATCGTCCGCAATTGTCCGAGATCGCGATAGCCTCGTTGAAAAACTTAGTTCCGTAGATATAACTGTGGAAAGGTTTTACCGTCTATTGTTTCGACGAAACGAGCGATTACAGTATGAGGAGCGCGTTGAGAGACAGCCGTGAGTGAGAATTGGCACGTCATTCCCGGAAGCATTGCGGCTCCGTTGGGATTTCGAGCAGCTGGGGTTGCCGCTGGATTAAAACCTTCTGGCGATTTGGATCTAGCGCTGATCGTGTCTGACGATGAGGCGATCGCCGCAGGAGTATTCACTACTAATCAAGTCCGCGCGGCTTGCGTTACTTACGGGCAAGCTCAACTGGCTGCCAATCCTCGCGCCCGTGCCATCTTGTGCAATGCCGGACAAGCCAACGCCTGTACGGGAGCTGATGGCGATCGCGACAACCAAGCTGTTGCCGACCTGACTGCCAGTGCCCTCGGGATTGATGCCGATCTCATTCTCACGGCTTCGACTGGAGTCATCGGTCAGCGTTTTGAGGTCGATAAATTCGCCAGCGCCATGCCCGATCTCGTCGAACTCGCCCGATCGCTCGACCGCGAACAAGGGGCTGACTTGGCCTCAAAAGCTATTCTCACCACCGATTTAGCCCCCAAAAGCATTGCGATCGAGACAGACATTGACGGCCATCCCATTCGCCTCGGCGGCATTGCTAAAGGCTCGGGTATGATTCATCCCAACATGGCAACGATGCTAGCGTTTGTCACCTGCGACGCGCGTATAGCTTCTAACCTGTGGCAAACCATGACGCGCCGCGCTGCCAATGTTAGTTTCAATCAAATTACGGTGGATGGCGACACCAGTACCAACGACATGCTGCTTGCTTTAGCAAACGGGCGATCATCTGCACCGGAAATCGCCGCTAACACCCCGCAGGCAGAGCAGTTGCAGGCCGCACTCGATGAAGTGTGCATTCACTTAGCTAAAGCCATTGCGCAAGATGGCGAAGGGGCTACCAAGCTTCTAGAAATCCGCGTCGCCGGAGCTGCGACACCCACCGACGCTCGCCACATTGCTCGGGTTGTAGCCTGTTCGCCTTTGGTGAAAACAGCTGCTTACGGCTGCGATCCAAACTGGGGCCGGATTGCTATGGCCGTGGGCAAAGCCGGGGTTGTTTTCGACCAAACCAAGCTCGACATTGCGCTCGGAGATTTTGTGCTCATGCAAGCGGGAACCCCCCTCGACTTCGATCGCGCGACGGCGGCGCTCTACATGAAAGAGCACGACACGCTGACGATCTCGGTCGATCTGCATCGAGGCACAGCCAGCGGCCTTGCTTGGGGCTGCGATCTCAGCTACGACTACGTTCGCATCAATGCCGAGTACACTACCTAACCGCAGACTCGATTCATGAATGCTCCTTCCATAATGCTCTCTGATCCTCTGGACCATCTCGAATCGCTGATTGCACGATTTCGCGATCGCGTGGACTTTCTCTCGATTCGGCTGGAGACTTCCGAAGGAACCGACATTTTCCTGCGCGATCGCCAGGTTGAAACCTTGAGCGAAACGCTGTCGACAGGCGGTCACGTGCGGGCCTGTCACGACGGAGGTTGGGGATTTGCCAGCTTCAATACTCTTGAGGACTTAGAGGCGCGGGTGGAAGACGCGATTTCTGCGGCGCGTTGGGTGGGCTGCGATCGCACCTGTTTGGCTCCGGTCGAGGCACAGCGAGCGATTGTACCTTTGACCCTTTCTGATACCGATCCGCGTCAGGTTCCTTTGGCGCGAAAAAAGCGATTGTGTGAAACCTACGTCGAAGCACTGCGCTCGGCGGGGGATGAGATTGTCTCTAGTGGCGTACGTTATGGCGATGTCGTGCAACAGGTGTGGATGGCCACGTCTGACGGAACGGCGATCGCACAGTCTTGGGCTGATACGGAACTACGAGCGTTTGCTACAGCTCGACGCGCTGACTTAGTACAAACGGGCCGCGAGACCAGCGGTTCGCGGCAAGGGTTTGAAGACTTAGAAGGACTGGAAGAGCATATTAGAGGTGCGGGGATACGAGCGATCGCGGCACTTTCCATGCCTGTAGTTAAAGGCGGCTCGTACGTCGCAGTTATCGATCCGATTTTGACCGGACTGTTCGTGCACGAAGCTTTCGGTCATCTGTCTGAAGCTGACATGGCCTACGAAAATCCTGACTTACTGGAATCGATGAGCATGGGACGTCAGTTTGGGCCAGAGTTTTTGCAGATTTGGGATGGGGCATCACCTGTAGGGCATCGCGGCAGCTACGCCTTTGATGACGAAGGTACGCCCGCAACATCTACGCAGCTCATCCACAATGGTTGTCTCGTGGGGCGATTGCATTCCCGCGAGACTGCTGGCGTGTTGGGAGAAGCGCCGACTGGAAATGCCCGCTGTCTCAGCTATCACTACACTCCCATCGTCCGCATGACGAATACTTGGATCGAACGCGGTACGACTCCCGTGGCCGACTTGATTCGCGGGATTGATGAAGGCATCTATGCCAGCAACTGGCTGGGCGGCATGACTAACGGCGAAATGTTTACCTTTACGGCGGGGGAAGCCCGCCTCATTCGCAACGGAGAATTGGCCGAACCCGTGCGCGATGTCACGCTCTCGGGCAATGTATTCCAAACGTTAGCCAATATCGAAGCGATCGGAGATGACTTTGCGTGGGACGAATCCGGTGGGTGCGGCAAAGGTGGCCAAAGCGGTCTGCCCGTAGGGTGTGGTGGGCCGAGCTTGAGAATACGAGACGTAGCGATCGGTGGTGAAGCGGTTTAGTAGGGTAGCGATTGTTTGGGGTCAGCTTTCAATAGTCTTATGCCATCTGACAACCGATCGTCGCTCTATCTGTTTGGCTGGATGTCGATAGGCACGATTGTTTTATCTAGAGCAAGCTTTACACTGAACATAAAGTTCTGGCGGAGCTCGATCGAAATACTTTAGCAATGCAGGACAAAGCCATCCTTCTCGGTCAATCGAAGCGATGTAATACCAGTTGCCGCCGTATTCCTCTCTACGCCAATTAAATTTAAATTGATAACCAGGAAATGGATTGGTAGAAAATAATAGACTAAATCCTGACTGGGCATTCGGTATGTTTCGTACCATTGAATCGATGATTGTATCTGCTCCCGCCACAAAGGGTTCTTGCAATAAACCCACTTTTTCATCATCAAAGACCCACATGTTCTCGTACTTATAGGGATGTATGACTGTAATAGAATTCAAATTCTCATCCTCAACTTAATTGGTGTTATGAGAAATGGAATCATTTCCCACGCATTTAATTTTGGAGTGGTGAGAGAAAACACTCCTATAACTGAACTAAACCATAAGTGATGGCAAAACGAACCAGTTCAGTGCGGCTGCTCGTTCCCGTCTTATTCAGCAAGCGGGTGACGTATTTTTCGATATTGCGAATGCTGGTTTCAAGCTGTTTGGCAATTTCTTTATTCATCAATCCTTCGGATACCAACTCCAGCACTTCTTTCTCGCGCGGAGTTAGCTGTACGCGAATGGGAGGCGGTTCGGGGGTGAAGGATGGAGCGGTCGCAGCTGAGTTCGTAGCGGGGGCTTCGGCACGTTCTTGTAGCAAGGCTTTAATTTCAGCGAGCTCGCGGGCGACGGTGGCTGTATCGGGAGCGTTGGTCGCTCGATTGAGCAAGTTTTTGACGATCGCCACCAGCTCGTCTGGGTCGAACGGCTTGGGCAAATAGGCATCTACGCCAGCATCGTAGCCCTGGATGCGATCGCCCGTCATGCCTTTGGCCGTCAAGAACACGAACGGAATGTGACGATAGGCATCTTCTTGACGGACCTGCTCCAAAAACTGATAGCCGTCCACCTGCGGCATCATGATATCGGAGACGATTAAATCGGGCTTTTGTCTCTGCAGATGCTGCATGGCTGACGGTACATTTGCCGCCGCCGACACCGTCAACCCGCTGTCTTCGAGATAAGCCTGTACGGCCTCTCTCAAACCGGGTTCGTCATCAACTAATAGGACGTGACTCATGATGCAAAGATTTAGGGACCGGGAGCCGTACGGTAAAGGTCGTGCCTCGTCCCGGCTGGCTGCTCACTTCGATGCTACCACCCATCTGAGTTGTCAATTCTCTGGCGATCGCCAGGCCCAAACCGCTACCTGCTGGACCACGCTCGCCCATATCACCGCGATAGTGCGGCTCGAAAATAAGTGGTAAATCCATCGCCGCAATACCGGGACCGGAATCGCTAATGGCAATCTCCACTGCTTCTGTTTCTGCTGCTAAAGTGACCGCAATCGCGCCACCAGTTGGAGTGTATTTCAGCGCGTTGTCGAGCAAGTTGTCCAATACTTCTCGCAACTTGGCCGGATCGAGTTGCAAGGTGGGGATATTTGCAGGTAAATGCTGCTTCAGGTTGATGTGACGCTGGCTGGCAAGCGCAGCATAGGTCGGCCAGAGCTGTTGAATGAACTCGTACAGGTTCACCTCAACTGGGAGACTAGCCTGAAGATCGCTACCTAGAGTCTGGCGCTCGAACTGTTCCAGCAATACACGCACGTGTTGGCATTCTTGCTCAATGCGATCGGCAATCCAGGCATTAGGATCGTCTGGCTCAGTTCGCTTTTGCCACAGCTTAGCTAGGGTTGTCATCGCCGTTAGGGGATTGCGAAGTTGGTGGAGCAGCGTGTCGAGCGGATCGGTTGGCTCGACACTTGGCTGCTCGGTAGTGGAACGCGATTCGGGCATAGTAGCTGGTAGCGATATGTAGCTAAGACGTGTGCGGTTGACGCGGTAAAAAGATAGTCAGCGTCTCACCGCGTTGGGCTTGCTGGCGAACAGTGAAGTAACCTCCTAGAGCCCGAAATAGCGTTTGCGTCATCGGAATACTTAAACTCAGCGCTCCAGTATCTGGCTGAAAGGCCAAAAGTTGGCCCAATGATTGGGTAGGTGACGCGTCTCCGCAGAGGTGTGATGATTTGCCTTCAGGGTTGATAATGCGGAACTGCAGTTTCACCTGCTCTCCAGCCGTGACGACCTCAGCCTTAACGTGGCTGCCGGCCGGCACACCGCGAGCGACGCGATCGATCACGCCTGACAATACTGCATCCAGGGTGGCCGGATCGCTCACGACAGTCGGTACGTCCGCCGGTGCCTTCAGCTCCAGCGTAGACCCACGTCGTTCTACCTGTTGCTTCCAAAGTGGCAACTTCTGCTCCAACAGTTCGGTCAGTGATGTGGTTTGCAGGTGAACGCGATCGGGACTGAACTCTGTGGCTCGGAAAAATAAGCCAAAGCGCTCGCTTTGCTCTTTACATTCTCGCTCGATACCTTCTAGATATCGCCGCACGGGTGCAGGAATATCGGAACGACGCAAAATCAGTCGCGTTAAGGTTTGAATGGTTGCCAACGGCGTGCGCACTTCGTGAGCAATGGCTTTCAGTAAATCTGTTTCGGACAACGTATCGGTAGTGTCTTCAGGCGCAGTGATGACCACTTTTGGCGATCGCCGCTCGGAAGAAGCTGAAGCGGGCAACAAGGTCTGCGGCGGAGTTGCAGCTGCGCCTTCTTGCCGCGCCCAGGCAGACTGAGCCGCCATCATCACCCAACTGCTAAATCGAGAGAGTAGGCGATATGACGGTTCTACTAAAGGGAAACGGCGATCGAGGTCGTGCCATCGTTCAACACAGTCGGGGCGAACCTGCTGCAGGCGCACCAGCAACCCCTGCCACACCCGCTGAATGAGTTCTGGCTCGAAAGAATAAGCAACCCCAGGCCGTTCAGTATCGGGTCGATCTACCCGAGCAACAATTGCAGCGAACTCAGACGTTCGGATGATAATAAATGACTCTGTGAGAAGAGGATCGCGCGATAGTAAAGGAATAACGACGCGATCCGGCGGTGCCAGAGTCGGAGCGGACAAATCGGACGTAAAGAGCCATTGTGGAGCTGAGGCAGTTGTCTGCAGCGTCTCAATCTCAATCGTGCCAGCGGTCTGATTGTGTTTGTCGGACGATTGCAAGTCAGGGGCATCGACCTCGACTGTTTCTCGATCGTGTGCTCGGGGATGCCGAACGGGAGCTAACCAGCCGCCTTCAGCTCCAACAATTTCGACCCCCTCGGCACCTGTATCCCACCACAGTTGATAAAGTGCTGCTACTGCACGTTGCCATGCCAATCGCCCGGCTCCAGACAACCATTCTGGAGCGGGCGAATCAGCCCAGAGAACTGCGGCCAAAGAAGTGTAAAACCGACTGCTCATAGCGCACTTGAGCGGCAAAACTGCCAACTTACGACTTACCCTCTCCATCAGTGTATGAAGCCATGTCACGCGCGCTCAGTCGGAAAGCCGAACGCATCGAGTAGGGATCGCCCCTGTCTCTGGCTGAATTGACTTGGCGATCGGTTTCTCGCCTGAAGTCATCGAGTTTATGAACAATTACCTCGTTCTGTACGAAAAAATCCCAGAGAACTTCGGTTTCTAGCAGTGAATTATTCAAATTCATGAGTGTTGAGCTCCTGATGAGCCATTTTTGTTGCATTTAATATATAAAGATGGTATGAATATGTCGTCTGAATCAGGCAATAATGCCGTGCAATTACGGCGATCGCATCATTTTTTTGAGGAGTCGCATCACTTTTTTGACGTGTAGAGGTAGTTACCGGAGGCTCATTGAGTCAAGTTAAGTACGTTATCATAGTGCTTACTTGTCTTTATTGCCCGTGTTATCTCTTGGGGGCCATTGCAGCGAACGTCCAACAGCGGTAAGCTGAGTTGAATTTTATGCCAGAGGACATTGCCTTTACGTGCATCCTTTGCAACAAAGCCTCAAAACGCCGTACTTCACCTTCTCGCCAAGTTACTGAGGTTTGTCATGGCATCGTCGATTTTATCGGTTAATCAAGTTCAAGAATGGGGGGAAGTGTGTCAGTGGGCCGAGCAGCACTTTCATTCGCGTACGTTTAGTCGCGACGAGCAGATTCCCACGCGTCCGGGGTTGGTTTACATCACCCAGGAAGGCGTGGTGCGGTTAGTGAGTATTACTCCCGAGCGTCGCGAAGTGTTTGTCGGCTTTGTCGTTAGCGGTACTCCGTTCGAGGTGGTCGATCAAGATCGCTTCCAGGTTCAAGCGTATAGCCACACCGACTACACGACGGTTATGTGGTTTTACTGGAAGGATTTGCAACAGTGGCCGCGCCTTTACGAGCGCGTTCAGTCCGTATTCCGCCAGCAGCTGCAGCGCAAACTGCTTTGGCTGGGGAACTTGGGTCAGCGACGAGCGATCGATCGATTGAAAGGCTTTTTAAGCTTGCTGATCGAAGAGTATGGAGAGCCTTGCCCCGAGGGTGTGGTTTTGCCCTGGACGCTGACGCATTCTCAGATTGGCGATGCGATTGGCGCGACGCGGGTTACGGTAACGCGATCGCTGGGAACGCTGCGTTCGAAAGGGTTCGTTAAAGTTTTAGATCAAAACCAGCTGTGTCTGCCTGGTGGTGCTAGCTTGCTGAAGAAAAATGCAGAAGATTACAGCTATTCTTCCGCACTGAATCTAGTCCAAGGCACTCGTTAGCCGAGAGTTTTTATTTCTAAAATCTACATCAGGAGCGGTGCGCCGCTCCTGTTTGCTTTGACAGTTTGTTTTCCAAAAATTTGTGCAACTCACCGCGACTGCCAGCGCATGGCTTCGACGGACTGCGCGGTTAAGAAAATTCCCAACCCGCATAAGCTAGCAAACAGAACAAAGCTGCTAGAGCTAACCGTTCCCTGAATCCAAGTCTCGAAATGCTGTAATAGCGATAGGTGGCGCAATCCCGCAGCGATCGCCCCAGTACCATCTCCGGCGGCAGAGTCAATCACCCACAGCAGCAGAAGCAAGCCAAATGTACTGATGGCAGCGATCAGGGTGTTGTCAGTCAAGGACGAAATAAACATGCCCAAAGCCATAACACTCGCCGCAAGCAAGATGAGACCGAAGTGGGCGATCGCGACGTGAGCGTAATTCATGCCAGGATTGGTGCTGCTGAAGGCTAAGACCTGACATGCCAACAGTGGCAACAGGAGTGTGACGAAAAACACCAGAGCTGCTAACCATTTGCCCAAAGCCACAGCCACATTTGACAGAGGAGACGTAGCTAATAGCTCCATCGTGCCGCGCCGTCGTTCTTCGGTATATAGTCCCATGGTCAACATAGGTAAGATAAATAATGAGAGCGTACCCAGTAAACTGAGAAACTGCTGAAGCAATAATGTTCCAGCATCAAAAGACTGCGACTGACCGAATTGTTCGGCTAACGCATCTGCCTGGAGCGAGTTTGCCACGACTGCATCCAAGATTCGGATGAAAAAGAAACCAGCCAGCAACCAAAATACCGCTGCAACAATATAGGCAATGGGGGACGCAAAATAACTGCGCAGTTCTTTCCGCAAGATGGCAATGGTGCCGCGTAGCATAACGAGTTCCAGACAAAGTTGATTTGAGAATAAAACATAAGTACGCTCGGCTCAAGCGGCTCGGCCGGAGGTTTCCTCCGTAGTCAGCTGCAAGAAAATGTCCTCGAGAGACGCTTGCGATCGTTGAATTTCATAAAGATCTAAGCCAGCTTTGACGAGAATAGCAGCTAAATCTTTAATCCAGGCATCGTCAGTACCAGTCTTGTTCACTCGTGCGGTCCAACGGTCAACATTGGTATCCGTAGGCAGCTTTTCTAGTTGCTGAAGATTAATACCCGAGATCCTGTGAATCGCAGCAACGATAGTTTGCTGCTCGCCTCCAATTTCCAACGATACCTGCTGCGATCCAGCTAGTTGCTGGGTCAATTCAGCTGGGGTGCCTGTAGCGGCCATGCGGCCGCGATTGACGATCACTACGCGATCGCAGGTCATGCTGACTTCCGGCAGGATGTGGGTGGAAAGCACGATAGTATGCTCGCCTGCCAAACTTTTGATCAAATTACGAACGTCAATGATTTGCTTGGGATCGAGACCAACAGTGGGTTCGTCGAGGACAATAGCGGGCGGATCGTGGACGAGGGCTTGGGCGATGCCAACCCGCTGCCTGAAGCCTTTAGACAGTTTGCGAATGAGAGAATAGCGCTTTTCTGTTAGATTGCAGCGGTCGATGACTCGATCCACGCAAGCAGCGCGATCGCCAGCACTCACGCGCTTAATTTCAGCTACGAAGTGCAGGTAAGTTGCCACCGTCATGTCGGCATATAGCGGTGGTGTTTCCGGCAAATAACCGATGCGCTGCCGTACCGCCATAGACTGCTCGTTCACGTCAAACCCAGCCACCCTTGCCGTACCGGAGGTGGCTGGCAAATATCCCGTCAGAATCCGCATCGACGTGGTTTTTCCAGCTCCATTCGGTCCCAAAAAACCCAAAATCTCGCCGCGTTCGACTCGAAACGTGAGGTCGTGAATCGCCGCGAAGTCACCGTAGGTTTTACTCAAATGTTCGACTTCAATCATCGGTTGCGAACTCACCTGTTGCTCTTGACGTTTTTGAGTTTTGACGTTGCAGCACTAACTACGACTGAGGTCTGGATAACTCAAACGTCAAGAGCCGCTTGACAACTGTTATGTGTCCTCAGTGCGCCATCGGCGACACCCAAATTCATCAAACACCGTAGCACAGTCCGTTTCTGCTAATGTCATCAGGACAATACCCGAGGTTGTGAAAAAAAAGCGCACGCAGCACTAGCTACGTACGCCTCAACTGCACAAAACTCAGAACTAACTGCACAAAACTCAAAAGTGATGCGGTGTCCGCCTTACTCAGACGGCGGCGGAAAGCTTTCAGGTATGGTTTCTCCATTGTCCTCTAGAGGAGCATCAGGGGTTTCTGTATCTGTCGGCTCGCATGCGGTCAAAGCAAACGCAGCTCCAGCCAAAATCATGAGGCCGAAAACTTTAAAGGAATTTGCAACTTGGTAAAACATCTTTAACCTCCTGGAATATGACTAATGAATGCCAAGTCAACATCTGACTACTCGATAAAGAGCATGCCTGAGGATAAAGTCCAGGATATCAATCCCATTTCCTCTACCCTCAGATAACAAAGGAAATTAGCTGTCCGATGTCATATTTCGCACTTTCTCGTACAGTTCTGGATCGCTCTGAATTGTGCCTAACATCTGGTTAAACTCTTCGATATCGAAGCCTTCAGCTTGAATGATTTCTTCCTGCTGTTGTAAGGCAGCCGAATCGATCGTCTCTATTTCTGCCAAGGCTTGTTCGTACTGCTGATCCTCAACTGGAGAAACCTCAGCCTGAACTTCAGCATCAGGAGCAGCCTGCTTCGCGGTAGAGATTTCCATAAACCGTTCTTCGGTCAATCCTTGACCCGCGATTGCCTCCGTAATCTGAGCCTTCGTATCTTCTTCAACAACCTGTAGCTTCGACAATGTGCCAGCAACCTGCTCCAGCTGTGCGTCACTCACCTCGACAGTGGCTCCCGAGCCTTCCGCTTCAACGTCTACAGCCTCCAGAGGAGGATCTTCCCACTCAACAGCAGGATCGGCTGCCTCCAGAGCGGGATCGGCGTCCTCAACTAATGGATCGGCTGCTTCCAAAGCAGGAGCTGTTTCCTCGACCACTGGGTCGGCTGCTTCCAACGCGGAACCTGTATCTTCAAGCGTCGGGTCGACAGCCTCTACTGGCCCCGATTCCAACATCTCAGAGGCAGGATCGTCAATCTCAACAGAATCGATAGGAGCAGTGCCTGGGAGCTCTTCCTGAGCCAAAACCCAAACCTGAGAAAAAACAACTGCACCTAGAACAGCACCAGTCGTCAAAAACAACTTAATCATGGCAAAACCTCGCATCAATCACGCCAATCAACACACAAGATGTATTCGATAGCGTATCGAATAAAACTCTTAATTCAACGGGAAATCAGTTTTTACAACGTGACAAAAATAGGGCAATCTAAGCCCTTATGTGTCACATATTTTCCTGACTCTACCTACAATCTAAGATAATCGGTGAAAGTAAAAAACTCGGGAAGGAGACGAAGCTGACATCTGCCATGGGAAGTTTAGTATTTGCTAACAATTCTGCCAATCATGCGGGGAGAATCGGAATAGTTCATAATAATTCATGTAGAGACGTTCGCGTTTCACAGTCGCTCGCCCAGCTGTGCGAAGATTGTATCGACATTAAGTCCTGTTTTGGCTGAACTTAAATAGACAGGGATAGTTTTTCCTAAACCATCGAGATGAACCCGATTTAAACAATCAGCAGCTTGGCTTTCATCTATTAGGTCTACTTTGTTATAAGCAATTGCTATTGTTCCGGTTGAATTGACAGTTAAAAACATGCGAATGTGGCCGACAAGACTAGCAAGAGTTTCTACTCGCGTGACGTCGGCTACGACAATGGCACCGCTAGCTCCCTGTAGATATTGAGGCGAGATAGCTTTAAATTTCTGTCGACCTTCTAAATCCCAAATCAACAGTTTTAGTTCGCGATCGCTGCTCGCTTCAGAACCAGGTATTTGCAAAGTTTTACGAGAGATTTTAACTCCCACTGTAGATAGATACTGATCGCTGAATTGACGTTCGACAAAGCGACGAATCAGACTGGTCTTGCCCACGCCGTAATCGCCAATCAGGCAAATTTTTTTAGAGACCAGCTTCACGCGAATCCAGATCAGAGTGACAGTATTGAGCTAGTGCAATTGCGGAGCGCGTAACGGCCGTAATGGTTCGAACCGAACGCACCGACTCAGCCAATTGGGCTGGCTAGTGTCGACACCACGGGGCGGCTCGCCAATACCAACTACCTCTAAACGAGTAGGCTCGATTCCGATTAGCTCTAGTGCATATTTAACTGTTTGAGCGCGCCGTAAGGCTAGCAATTGGTTCGTTTGTGGCACCCCACTGGTGTCACTGTGGCCGATAATGCGCAGGCGAGTGTCAGGATATTGCTCCAAAAATGCCCGCACGGGTTCGAGCTTGCTGTTGAGTAAGGTGGTAGGTATCTGAGCTGAATTCGCCTTAAAGTAAATCCGCGTTGGTAGGGTTAGGGGCGTCAACATCGTTACGTTAGTTACGGATCGCACCCCTGGAATTGCGGCTAGGGTTGCGGCGATCGCATCAGCGTCTGCAACTTTTTCCACCGTGCCGCGTGCAGTGACTCGTCCAGCATCTAACGTTGTCGAAATATCGACGCTATCTTGACGATTGAGGACGGCCGTAACGCGCTCGACCTCAGCAGCAGTAAGCACCGGATTGGTTGGCGTTTCGACAGCTAAGATTTCATTAGCAATACGAGCCCGAGCGGAAACAACTGTGCTCGCTACACTTGCGGCTTTCTGCTGTAGGTAAGCATCGGGTACGCGACCCGTCAGCGTCAGCGTACCGTGAGGATGAAATAAGCCTCGTTGAGCGTCGGCTTCGAGGCGATACACCGATAACTCGGGATTGCTAAATAGAGCGCGTTCGGCTGCCATTTCGAGGCGATGACTGAGCCAACTGCCAGTTCCCCACAATAAAAGCACGATCGCCAGTGCTGTGACCCCGATAGTTAGAGCAGAACGGCCTCGCTGCACCGGCAAGGATTCAGGTTCGTTGAGAGCAGGAGTGTAGCGATCGCAAAGCTGGTCTAGTGATGCCTTGACATCGCTAGGAACCTCGTCAAGATCGCCGGTAAAAGCTTCGATTGCATCCCCGTAGGTCTGAATGATGCGACTGAGCGTCCGGCTCACATCTCGAGCAAATGCTTGCGGTGGTTGCCCTTGCACGACGACAGCTAGATAACAGTACCCAGCCACTTCCAACATGACCTCTGAGTTGCCGTATTTGATATCGTCTAGCTCCGACATATCGCCGGACTGGGCGATATATTCATTGACAAAGCTGCGGATGGCGGTCAGCATGCCAGCGATCATGTCCGATTCCAACATCGGTCCTTCAGCCTGTTGAGCTTCGGCAATTACCAATCCCGAGTTTTTGTGAATTAAAAATACGTTTTGGACGAAAAACGGCACTGACTCGCGCAACAGTAGCTCAGCTTCTGAAATTCCCTGAAGGCGCGCCCGAATTTTACGCTTCACTCCCTCCACGCTGAGGGCTTCTTCCAGCTTGCGGTTGATATTTTCTAAGGTCGCCGCCAAGTATTTGGCGATGGTGCTACCGATCACGGGATAGAGCGCGTCCACCATGGCGTCGCGTTCCATAACAATTTGGTCTTTAATCGCTTTGCCCATTTCTGGAGCGATCGCGTTGGCAATAGCATCGGGTTCGAGACGAACCTGCTCCCGCAGCGCGGTTGCCATCTCTGGCGCGATCGCACGCCCCAATTCTTCCGGGGACTGGCCGATGCGTTCGGAGAGAGCCTCGGCAACGATGGGAGCAATGGCTTGGGCTAGTGCCTCTGCTGAATAGCGAGCCTCGCTCGATAACGCGCTAGTCAATACCGATCTCACCCACTCATTGTGCCGATCGGGGTCTGCGATTTGATGCTCGATGTCGTTCAGTTGACGTTCCAGCGCCTGGCCTTGCTGGCGCATTTGAAACAAACGCGGCTCCAGGAGCAAATCGCGCAGATGTTCTACCGCATCATCAGATGACTCTGAAGGTGTTAAAGATCGATTGGCGTCAACACTAGCACCGTGCTGTCGTGCCTTCAAAACTTCGCGTTCAATTGCATCGTAAGAGGAGGAAGACATAGGCCAGATCGTGGCTGCACGTGCTGCAACCCGCTAGGTGTTGCCAATTCAAGCTGCGCTAATTTAAGTGTGAGACTCAAATCCGCATTAAGCGAGCGAACTTGGATATTGTTGAGCGATTGTAATCGAAGTCTGACGAAAGTTGCCTAAGTAAGGCGAATAGTGTCATCGAGACGCGATACATACTCGATCTCAATCCACTGGCGCAGTTGAATTCTCGCTAGCATCTGTAGCTTCCTGGGCGAGCTCCTGCACCAGAGCATCGGTTAGATTGGCCGCCTGCAACTCAGGGACCACATCTAAGCCTTTCAACCGCACTCCCATCTCGAACAATAGCTCGGCCATGGCATCCCGCGACACTTTGGCATCTTGTAAGTTCGCAACATAGTCTTCGAGCTGACTGACAATATTGGCTTTTAGTTCTCGAATATCATCCTGGAGGCGCTCTTGCCCCCGCAATAAATCGGTGCGGATGGAAGACGTTTGTCGGTCGAGAGCTTCGTCCAGTACTGCCAGCGTGTTGGAGAGCTTATCGCGAGAGCGATAGAGCTCTTGCTCCAAGTCGGCCCGCGCTTCGCGCGTTTCTACGCTGAGGGAGTTGAACTTTTTGTCGGTTGCATCTGTGGCCGCTCGCAGCTCTAATGCCATGGACTCGCGAACCTGCTCGATACGCTCCAACATGTCTTGCCGCCCTTGGGCTAAATCTGCCTCGATTCGCGCGAAGCGATCGCCAAACTCGCGCATTTGCTGGCCAAACAGAATATCGCGAATTTGGCTGAGATTCCCGAGACCGTCTGTCGCTGTATTTTTCTTCGAGTTACTGCTCACCAGCATTCCCCTGCCAATAATGCTAAGCTTTCATCTGTTGTCTGCAATACATCAGCCGCTCGCCACCCCCTCAAGCACTAGTACAGACCTTGCCGCAGCTACCGGACGCGTCCGACGGTGGGTTTTCTGAGTGACGTCCAACTGACCTCAAAGGAGTCAGGCTACTACATCACATATTGCTGCAACGAAGTTATTATGTGATTTCTGTAAAGATACTATCACTGCTTCCCGTAGCGTTGGAAGGAACGTATCTCGGATAGGCAATTATCAAGTCGGACTAAATCTCTCCGCGCCCCAAATCGAGGCCAGACCTGCTTTCGATTGTTTATACCAAATTGTTTTAACTCAAAAGTGGACTTTTTTCACGAATGCCATTCTGAAGTCTGAAACTTCCATTCCACCGGAGCATTTATTGCAAGAGTTCTAGTCAAGTATCGCGGTTGCTGCGATCGCGGCCACCCATGACTCTGGCCCGCAGGTGACCCACAACTTGGAAGTTATGGCAATGAATCTGGGGCTCAGTGCTCGATTTTCACGAGCAGATTGGCGTGCGAAGCAACGATAGCCGAGCCTGCTACTTCTTGCTACCAGTTACTTTCGGATTGGGGTTCTTTATTGCGTTTTTAGGGTGTTGCTTTGAGTCATTTTGGGTTGAGGACTAAGCATTTCCTCTGGAAACACTCTCAAGAGACGGGACTGGTTTTACTTCTACGCGATCCCAGTTGCACTTGGCGTAAGGGCGACTCTATTCGGACTTGATTAGCTTGGTGCGCCCGGACAGTCATTGAGAAAAAAGTGTTGCGAATGATGAGGTGATGGTGGCTAGGCTCGTTTGAATGGCAAACTAAGGGAGATCGAACCAGTACAAACTTTGTCAAGAAGCTTAAATAAACTAGGGGAAGACAAGCTTTTTCCATAACTTGTTTTTAGTCTTTAAATAGAAATACGGTGCCCTCGGTATGGAAGCCTTAAAAGAGCAAGTCCAAGAGCTACATCATCAGATTGAGACGCTCAGGCTAGCTGTGGAGCGATTGCCCTCCCTAGTGGCAGCCGAAGTGTCTAATCGCATTCCTCAGGTGGAAGCACTTGCACCTGTTAAGTCTCACGCACTCAATTACGGTCAAATTGAAGACGACATTCGCGATATTCTGATTGACGAGGGTCTAGCAGCTGATTCTAGTTCCCGCATGACTGCTGGACAAGAAATGGCTCCTGAGGCTCAGGTACAACGTTTGACTGCCCAACTGACGGCTGCTTATAACCGCATTGCTGCACTTGAGGAGCAGTTACTTTCACAGCGTCTTGCGAAATAGTAGTGATGTCGAGTTCGCGTCTCAATTAGATTCAGTTTAGTTCTCTTATTACTGAGGCCTATCACAGCTGTGGTAGGCCTTTAGTTATTGAAGTTGTTGCACATCGAGCTTGGTAGGAAAAAGCTAAAGACGTCAAGTTAGTGGGATAACATCGCGGCTGTTGAACCCATATTGTTTGAGCTCGCGATCGCGCAAGATGGCGTTCTCGACGCGATCCACGAATAGAACCCCTTCGAGATGATCGATCTCGTGCTGAACGACGCGGGCGGCTAAGCCGTTCATCTTGGCGCGGCGAGGGCGGCCGCGTTCGTCTTTGAAGGTCACTTCAATAGCTTCCGGTCGCTTCACGTCGAGGTAGACGTCAGGGATGCTCAGGCAGCCTTCCTGGGCCAAGACAATATCGTTGCCGTACCCGCGAATCTCGGGGTTGATCAACACTAATGGGGGTGTAGAGGTGTTTTGCGGGTCGGGATCGATCACAATTAGCCGCTTGTGAACTCCTACTTGCGGTGCGGCTAGCCCAATGCCATCGGCACTATACATGGTTTGCAGCATGTCTCGCACGAGCTGTCGGATCTCGTCATTGACCTGCGATACCCGCTTGGCATCTTGGCGCAAGACGCGATCGCCCATGGTGTGAATGTCGAGAGGCGGTTTAGCTACTTTTTTTTTGGGAACGGATATGGATGCAGAAGCCATGGGAGTGATTTGCAGCAGCTCGTGAAATTGCGGGCGGACGCCTAGTGACGCCTATTAGCATCCTAGCTGAGAATCTCAGCCTAAGTCGAACTCAGTTCGATTATCAGGTTCTTCGGCCTCTCGACGCATCAGAGCTTGCTTAAATCCCAACACGACAACGACATTGGAGAGCGTCAAAAAGGCTTCAGCGCTGCCGTGCAGCCAATCCACGTTGGCTAGTGAGGTGTGGTAGTGCGTCTGTGCGTATAGTCCGGCAGGGATGGTGATGACGACGAATAGCAGCAGCAAGTAGAACCCAACTAACGCCAAACGGGGGGTTTCAGGCGTGCGCGTCAAAAAGCCCAAAAAAATTAAGTAGGGGAAGAGCGATAAGGCAAATAAATTAGCCACGCTTGCCCCCTCCCTCGTCAGGCTGAGTGGAGCTGACGCTCTTCGACCAAATGAGATAGGCTGCGATCGCCATCGTACAGTTGCCAATCAGCGTCATGCTGGCTTGCACTGTCACAATCCATTCCAGTGCTGGAGCATTATCAAAAAAGTGCCACGTCAATGCCGACATTGCTCCGACCAATGCGGGTAGCATCCCCCATGCCAACCAGCGCCACTGCGGAAGATCGCGACCAAACTGCCATATCAGAGCGATGGCTGCGATCCACTCGACTACGCTAGCAATATGGATGAACCAGGTCGGTAATGACAAAGCGTGCATGAAACTCCGGTCCTCGCTGGCGCAGCGTACTCAATATTTCCCAGGTTATTCTGCTGCAGCTGTGGTGACGCTACCGTCAGGGCTAAAGGTAACGGTGAAGATCTGGGCTTCGGCAGGTAGTGTTGCTGGCGATGTGGTGGGAACCTCAGCAAAGGGGGTTTGCTCTTTACCTGCAGCCGCTGCCTCGTCTATGGGCAGAGCGCTGACAATGGCTCCGTCGGGTTCGATGACAACCGTGTAAGCCCAATCCACATCCAACTCGGTGGGAGCAACCCAAGCTTCTTCCCATTCTTGCCGGAGGGCTTCGCCGCGATCGCTATCACTCGGTCTTTCTGGTTGGTCGGGATTTTCTAGAGCAGCTGAGAGAGCTGGTGGTGCAGCTGGCCGAGCTGGTGATGTATCACTACGGGCTGCATTATCTGACAGTTCGCTGTCGGCGCTCAATCTGGCAACGTCGCCATCCTGCTCGTCACTACCTTGCGGTGTCCCCTCTGGTAGGGTTCCGCGGCGCGCATCGGGGGCCGCAGGGAGAGTTGATTCGCTCAATGCGATCTCAGAGCCGTTCGAGTCAGCCCTGCTTTCCTGCTGGCGCAGAGTGGTTTCACCCCCTCCTGTTGCTAATACGGCGATCGCGGCAGCAACGCCCACGCCACCCACCAGCAGTGCGGCAATACCTGTCGGTTGAGCGTACCAGGATTTAGGCTGCGTCAACTTCAACTCATTTAGGTGAGGGACCGTCGCGCGCAGTTCTGCGAGGGCTTCCGTCAGGTCGAAGAGCTGCGAGGCGCTTAAGTCTGCTTGGCCGATGCCAGTGCCTTGTCGTACGGTCATGCGGTGGACGATATAAGCCAAAGGCCGTATTGCTACCGTACCGCTAAAGGTCCCTTGGGGTTGACCGCTCAGTAGGGATTGGGCATAGCGTTCCAACACGGCGGCTAAATCTTGGAGCAGGGCCAAATCGCCGGTGAGCTGTTGCGAACCACGGGTGTCCTTGAGGTCGAGTTGACAATTGAGATTGCCCGAGATGGCGCTCAAATCCTCAGGCTGAGTCGTTTGACCTGTCACTGTCAAGGTACAGGTGGACTGTTGATAAATACGGGAAATGGGGGTACTAGCCATGGCTCGAAGTTAGGACGGTGACGTATCGGCAGTAGACGTAGGCGAAATATCGGCAGAAGTCGTTGAGGCAGCCGTTCCTGCTGTTGTCACCGTACTCGCTCCAGTCGCGGTATCGGCAGCGGTTGCAATTTCAGGAACGTTCATTTCGGGCCGCACGAGCAAAGCCTGCCACAAGCGATGTGGACCTTCACGACCGCTACACAGCATTAGATCGACCAGCAATGCGATCGCCAATTCAGAAATGCTTTCGCCGGATAGGAGATCGCCGTCAATCATGCGCTCGCGATATTGGCCGTGAAATCCGTCTAAGTAATCCGCGACCTGGGGCTCTGCTGACAGGTCGCGCTCTGCATGGGTTGCAGCTTCAACTCGTTCGAGTGTGGCGCGGATAGCAGCCTGATGCTGTTTAGCCAGCAAACAAATAGTCAGCACGAGGGCGCGGACTTCGTCAATGTCGAGTTTTTTGCGACCGCCATCACTGCGACGCAGCGGATTGGCATTGCGCAGACGCCAAAAGGCAACGCGATCGCCAATCCAGCCGTCTACGCCCAAAGCTTTAGCCGCGTCGAGGGCCGCCGCCGAGCTATCGTCGCTGAGAGCTTCTAGGGCACAAAACATGAAGTCCAAGCGACATTTAATGACTGCTTTAGCCGCAGAATCACCCTGCTCCGGTATGGTTAACTGTTCTAATGCCGAGAGTTGCGGCACGGGACTGTTCGCCGTCATTGAGCTCGTTTCCTCGTACAGCCTTTGATTGTCGCTCTGCCCTACCCACCTGGCAAGCGAGTTCGCGATCGCGTGACATCCAGACTCTAGTTTGCCCGCTTTCCTCTATCGTGCCAGCACCTTTGCTGAGCGCAACCAGTTGACCCGTAACGAATGTTGCTATCACGAGCAGAATCGAGATTGAGCAAACATCCATGCCGGATTTTGCCGGATTTGGCGGTTCCAGTCCATAGCAGCTGACGCATCCAATCTGAAATGCGCGCTTTCAATATTGTTAACTGCGATAGATTTGAGACCCGCAAGGGCTATCGATTGTCACAGTCAGTTCACGTTTGGCAACCATTATGAAAGCATTGCCAACCCGCGAAAATTCATCGAAAAGCGATCGCATCAAACACGTGCAAAAGACCCTTTCAGCTCGATATTTGGCCTGGTTAGCGCTGCGTCAAGTCGATCGCCAGCAGGCTTTTGCTGATATTGCTCTGGAACGAGTGTTAGCTAACGCGGAGGTGGTTGACGGCGATCGCAGATTAGTTACCGAATTGGTTTATGGGGTGACCCGCCGCCGCCGCACCTTGGATGCCTTGATCGATCGCTTCAGCCGCAAATCAGCCGACCGTCAACCTCCTAATTTGCGCCTGGTGCTACAGATTGGTCTGTATCAACTGCATTGCCTCGATCGCGTGCCCGAGCACACGGCCGTCCACGAGACGGTCGAACTCGCTCGGTCTTGCCGCTTGGGTAAATTGTCTGGTGTTGTCAATGGTATTCTTCGAGCCTACCTACGCTGCAATCCTGACGAGCGGCTGCCGCAGCTTGACGATCCGATTGAGCAATTAGCGATCGCACAAAGCTATCCTTCGTGGCTGGTGCAATTGTGGTGGCAACAATTGGGGCCGACAGCAACTGAAGAACTGTGCCGCTGGTTTAATCGAGCACCCCACATCGACCTGAGGGTTAATACTTTTCGCTGTACGGTCGAATCAGTTCGGGATGCTCTGCAGCAAGCATCAATCTCAACGGTTCTCGTATCGGAAGCACCAGAAGCTCTGCGCCTGAGTCGTTCTGTGGGAGCGATCTCCGATCTGCCGGGCTATCGCGAGGGCTGGTGGTCGGTGCAAGACAGCAGTGCGCAACAGGTTGCCCGACTCCTCGATCCCCAGCCTGGCGAACTCATCATTGATTGCTGTGCGGCTCCCGGTGGTAAGACGACACATATAGCCGAACTTACGGAAGACCGAGCCGAGATTTGGGCCCTCGATCGCCATGTCCATCGCCTCAAACGCCTGCAGGCCAATGCTGCTAGGTTGCAACTGCAATCGATTCAAACCCGTGCGGTGGACCTGGCCGCGCCTCAGTTTGACCCCGAAGGATTAGAACTACCAGCTTGGGGGACGAGCGATCGCGTCTTGCTCGACGCCCCCTGTTCGGGCTTGGGAACTCTGCACCGTCATGCCGATGCTCGCTGGCGACAGTCCCCCGAACGCATTACAGAGCTGGTCGCCCTCCAAACCCGACTGTTAGAGCGTGCTGCGGCTTGGGTGAAACCGGGAGGCGTTCTCGTCTATGCCACTTGCACAATGCATCCTGAGGAAAATCAACAGCAGCTCGATCGCTTCCTCGCTTGCCATCCCGAATGGCGGCTCGACCCAGACGCCTCGCCTCAAACTATTTGGCCACACGTTAGCGGTAGGGATGGATTTTTCCTCGCCAGGCTGATTCTGATGAATCGCTAACGCGGAAGCTTCTAGCCCTTGCAGGCATGGAGTTCTACATATTCTGCATCGACATCCCAACGTTTCTCAAGTATTGAGGTTTAAATATCGAGGCGATCGAACACGATATCTAGATGTTTGAGGTGGTGTTGAGGATCGAAACAGGCGGCAATCTCGTCTGGACTGAGCTGACTCGTGACGTCTGGGTCTTGGAGAAGATTGCGCTTGAAGTCTCCCTCTGGCTGATTCCAAGCAGCGTGAGCATTGCGCTGCACGAGTGCATATGCGTCTTCGCGACTCAAGCCTTTGTTAACTAAGGCGAGCAACACTTGCTGACTAAAAATCGCACCCCCGTAGATATTGAGATTGCGCGTCATATTGTCAGCATGGACCTGCCACTGACTGACCAGTTGCGTCATCTGTACCAGCATGTAGTGACAAATAATTGAAGCATCTGGCAAAATTACGCGTTCGACCGAACTGTGAGAAATATCCCGCTCGTGCCATAACGCCACATTCTCTAGTGCTGCCACTGCATGACCGCGCAGCAGCCGTGCCAATCCGGTTAATTGTTCTGACTTAATGGGATTGCGCTTGTGGGGCATAGCAGACGAGCCTTTCTGACCCTTAGCAAAAAATTCTTCCAACTCCAGCACGTCCGTCCGCTGTAAATTGCGAATTTCAACCGCGAATCGCTCGATAGAGGCAGCTAATAACGCCAAGGCTTGCACGTACTCAGCGTGGCGATCGCGAGAAATGACTTGTGTTGATGCCGTGTCTGGAGTTAAACCCAATTGTTCGCAGGTTAATTTCTCAATGATGGGAGCGACATTTGCATAGGTTCCTACCGCACCCGAAATTTTGCCGACGGCAACTATTCGACGCAACTGAACCAAGCGTTCTCGATGCCGCAAACACTCTGCTAACCAGCCGGCCAACTTAAATCCAAACGTGATGGGTTCGGCATGAATTCCGTGGGTACGACCCACCATTAGGGTGTAACGATGTTGTTGAGATTGAAAGCGGATTGCTTGGATGAGGGTTTCCAATTGACTTAGAATGGCATCTAACGAAGCTACTAACTGTAATGACAAGCCGGTATCTAGAACATCCGAACTCGTTAACCCTTTATGAATGTAGCGGCCTGCATGGCCAACATATTCATTGATATTGGTCAGAAACGCAATGACGTCATGACGAACCTCAGCTTCGATCTCTAACACCCGCTCGACAGAGAATTGAGCTTTTTCCTTAATTTCAGCGAGAGCCGTTGCTGGAACTAATCCCTGTTGGGCTTGAGCTTCGCAGACCGCAATTTCTACCTGCATCCACGCCTCAAACTTAGCGGCATCCGTCCATAACTGACCCATTTCGGGCAACGTGTAGCGTTCGATCAAAGGTGAACCCTGCTGCAACGACTGCCATATTCTATCTGAAACTGTCCTACCTACTTCACGACCACCACGTTGAGGTAAAAAGCTCAGGATATAGAAGTCTCGGTAGACATTTATGCTTCATACCTGCCACCATCGCGTCTGTTAGGCGATTTACGTTTTACGGTCCCTGCTTTCGCTAATCAACAATCCACAGGCAAATCAATGCTGAGTCTGTTTTGCCAGCAGTTCAATCTGCCTGTTAAATCTAAAGAGGTGGGATGTCAGATCGGTTCGATATATGACAGAGGTACGTTCAGATAAATGCCATTCCATGCCTGCTGACTGAGTCATTCACCTCCAGCAAAGCTAGTCCTTGAAGGCCATAAGTTTAATCGAGATCGTCTCATGCTGTTCTTCTAAGAAATTTATCAAAATATGGATTCACGACTTGCCCATTAGGTCAATGGATGAACTATCCTAATAGTAGAAAGTAAAACATACGAGCTACCAATGGCTGACATTCCTTCTCCTCCTTTGACCGGCAAGGCTCTGTTGCAAAAAATAGAGTCCCTCAATCATCTCTCGCGTCGCGAACGCGCTCGCCAATGCGGCTATATCACTCAATCCAAGAATAGTAATAAGTCTCGGGTAAATTTAACTGGTTTTTACGATGCAATTTTGGCGGCGAATGGAGTAGAACTCTCGCCTGGTCTCGCTCGCGACGGTCGCGGTCGCGAGCCAACTTATCGCGTCACCGTGCATAAGAATGGCCAATTGATCATCGGCTCGGCCTACACAAAAAAAATGAATCTCAACCCCGGTGATGAATTCGAAATTCAGCTAGGTTACAAGCACATTCATCTCAAGCAAGTTGCCAATGGCAAGGCTGAGAGCTAGCCAGTTTTGTCGCGTTTCACTATCTCGTACTTAGGAAACTCGCAGTAGTTCACGAGTTTCCTAGGCATTTTTTGCGTGTTGTCGACTTGATGGGTCAGCACCTTTCGTCGTTTCATACACGAGTCGTACCTTGCGAGGGATATCGTGCAACTGCGTCAGGTGGCGATCGCCTACAAAGAAAGCGATCGCGTCAGTAAGGCTGTCTGCGAGCGCTGTGCCGAAGCTCTGCGAGCGCGGCACATTACCGTGCTGACAGCGCCGACAGGTATGCAGCATAATCCCTACCCCGTCTTTCTTGAGGCCGTAGAGCAGCCGCTAGATTTGGCGATCGTGCTTGGTGGAGACGGCTCGACGTTGGCTGCTGCGCGTCACCTGTCGCCGTACGGAGTTCCTATTCTGTCGATTAAGGCCGGAGGGCATCTCGGATTCCTAGCCCAGTCCGTCCGGGTGCTGGAAGATGCTCCGTGGGACCGACTAGTTGAGGATGACTTCAGTCTGCAATCTCGCATGATGCTGCGAGCGCGCATCCTGAATGTGGATGGAAACGCTCAGAGCGATGATTTTTTTTGTCTCAACGAAATTTGCGTCAAGCCAGTAACCCAGGCCCGTTTGCCTGCTTCTCTCTTAGAAATTGAGGTGGACGGCGAGATTGTCGATCAATATCACGGTGACGGTTTACTCGTGGCTACACCAACGGGGACTACGTCTTATACAGTAGCTGCCAGCGGTCCCATCATTGCTCCTGGCTTGGAGGCAATTACGATTACCCCCATCTGCCCCCTCAGTTTGGCCAGTCGCCCGATTGTGATTGGCGGGCAATCGCGCGTACAAATTTGGCCGCTGGCAGACGGAGACGGATTGACACGGTTGTGGACGGATGGCTTGCTGGCGCGGTCGGTCAATCCGGGAGAGAACGTCGAGGTGCAGCGGGCTGATTGCTCCGCGCAGTTTGTCATGCTCGAGCGCGGCGTGTCTTACTTCCGCACCTTGCGAGAAAAGTTGCAATGGGCTGGGACCCGCATTCACATTCCCACTGATAATCATCGAGTTGAGTAATTGATGCCTTAAATAGTCCCCGAACTCTTCGAGTCACCTTGCCGTGGGAGAACTATGTAAAACTTGGGGTACGGGACTGACGGGATTCGAACCCGCAACTTCCGCCGTGACAGGGCGGTGCTCTAACCAATTGAACTACAGTCCCAGCTGCAGAGCGGCCTCCATTATGTTCTTTGACTCCGTACAATGTCAAATTGACGTCTGGACATTTCTGCATCTCCATCTCGCTCTCGGGTGCTTTGGCAGTTGAGCCAAAAAGAGGGTTCTTGGCATGGCGATGGCAGACCGAGATGTTCAGAAAACGTGGTGGTTACTATAAGCTAGTGGCGATCGCGTCTTGCAGCTGAAATTTTTTTTCGTGGATATGGTTCGCTCCCTTGACCAACAGGAGCTATCGCTCCTGCAGCAGCAGCCTCCTACTGGACTGCCGCCTCAAGCTATCGGGATCGCGGTTGACATGCTCGGCGAACTCGCACGTCAGCTTGGTAGTTTGCGGTACTTTGTCCTGCGCGATCGCGCCGGTGGATGGGGCGTATTCGAGTGGAGCACCGTAGCGCCGCAGGAGTCCGCTCTACAACCAGGTACCTGGTTAGCAGCCTACAGTCATAGAGAGGCAGCTACGGCGTTACAAGTCCGTGCCAATACCCGCAATGCTCCCTCTCAGCAGATACATGCTGATGCATTGGAAGTGGTGGAGCTAGAGGTACTGCGCATCTTGTGGCTGGGTTTGGCGCTGGGCAAAGCAGAGGGATTGCTCTTTTGCGATCGCCTGCAAACACCTCTCCCAAACCGAGAGAGCGACTCCCGACCTTCAATTCAGCTGACAGCCCTGCGCTGTCGAGATTTGAAGCAGCAACTCGCGATGGCATTGCGCCGTCAATCGCCTCCTCCTGTCGCGTGAGGTAGGTGAGTCAGAACTCGGTTGTCCACAGTGGCAGCCACGCGGTCAATGCCGCGGCCAGGGGCAGAGCCGGCAAAAAATTGCCCAATCGCAGCCGCGCGATCTCTAGCAAGTTAAGTCCTACGGCGAGCACTAACAAGCCTCCCACAGCCGTCAGGGCTTCAACCACTGCATCAGTCATCACTCCTTGTAACTGGGATGCCAACAGCGTTAGAATGCCCTGATAAACTGCCACAGGCAGTAAAGAAAAGAACGTCCCGATGCCGAGACTAGCAGTAAAGGCAATGGATGCGACGCCATCCAATCCCGACTTAATCAGCAATAAAGATGGGTCGCCCAAGCCATCTTGGATGGAACCGAGGATGGCCATGGGTCCCACTAAAAAAACGATGCTGGACGTGACGAATGCTCGGGTAATCCGGCTCGGTCCCAGCCACTGTTTTGCCTGAATTTCTAAGGTGTGGCCGAGCCACATCAGGCCACGCTCGATATCGATCGCTTCACCAATGCTGACGCCAATAGCCATAGCCAACAAGACGACCACAGATTGCAGTGCTGTCTGTGCCGTCAATCCCATTTGAATGCCAACGACAACGGTAACAAGCCCGATTGCCCGCAATAAACTTTCGTTGAGTCGCGGCGGCAAGCGCTGCCCCACCAGCGAGCCGAGGCCCGAACCGATGGAGATCGCCACGATATTTACCAATGTGCCCGTCCCTGCCAGTGCCATAGATGCTTCACGTACGAGAGGTCTAGAGTATCGAGCAACTTCAGGACCGAATCACAGATAGCCATGCTGAGACAGGAAGCTGAGGCTGAGCTCGGGATTCGTTGGTGCGGATGCGGCCGGAGAGCTCATGAGTAGTTTTTCAACGTACTTACCCAGAATGTCGCCTTCGAGATTGACGCAATCGCTGGGTCGCAATCGGGAGAGATTTGTAGCGTGGTACGTGTGAGGAATGACAGCAACTTGAAAACAAGCGCCAGACTCGTCTACTGCTGCGACGGTCAGGCTAATGCCGTTAATGGCAATACTGCCTTTGGGCACGACATACCGAGCGATCTTGTCTGGAACGCGAAAGTTCATCTCCCAGGCATTATCGGTTTCTCGCGATGATTCCAAATAACCGACGCCGTCAATGTGGCCGGTCACGAAATGACCGCCAATTTTGCTGCCCGCCCGTAGCGATCGCTCTAAATTCGCGACGTGACGACCTGTACCCGTATCGAGAGTAGAGCGGCGACGGGTTTCAGGAGAGATATCAGCCGTAAATCCATCAGCTTTGGTTTCAGCCACGGTCAAACACACGCCGTCGACCGCGACGCTGTCACCCAACGCGAGGTCGGCAAGCGTGGCTGGATTGGGATCGAGCCAGCGAACCCGGACGCGACTTGCGCCTAAATCTTCAACAATTCCTAAAGCTTCGACCAATCCAGTAAACATGGTAAGACAGCAGTGGCAAGGGGTGTCTTCATTGTGCGCGATCGCGTTGAGATGAGGCATCGAGGCACGCGATCGACCCTTTTCAGAAGTGCGGAAACGTCCGGTACGAGCGGGATAGAGGCTGCTTGTCAAACCGAAGCGGGGTGGTAGGATCGATACAGTTAGACGTCTAGGAGCAATGCAATGGTCGAGATGGAAGTTGCTGGTATTGCCCTAGAAGCTGTGAATAAAGTACCCATTGTCATTTTGCGAGACTTGGCTGAGCGGCGAGCCATTCCAATTTTGGTAGGGAAAGCAGAAGCCAGCGCCATTTTGAAAGCGTTGGAGTCAGAGCGGCCTGCACGACCCATGACCCACGACTTAATTTTGAACTCGTGGACGGAATGGGGCATTGAAGTTGAGCGCATTGTCATTTGCGCTCTGCGAGACGATACGTTCTATGCCATCATCACCACCGTGCGCGAGGGAGAGAAAAAGGAGATCGACTGCCGTCCTAGCGACGCGATCGCGATTGCCCTGCGAGCTGACGCTCCGATTTGGGCCATGGAAGAAGTGATTTCGGAAGCATCCATTCCAATCGACCGAGATGCTGATGCTGCCGAGCAAGAGGAATTTCGCGAGTTTCTCCGAGATGTCAGCCCCAAAGACTTCATCTCTGGAGCCACTGAGTCATAGCGAGTAGGTTGTAGAAAAACCGAGCGCATGGACGGAATCTTCAGCATGAATCACTCCAAGCAATATGCCTCCTTGCCACAAAAGCAAAGAGGCATTAGTTATTGGTTATTTGCAGAAGGCTGGAGCACTTCGCCTCAATTATCCAGCACAGGCAGAGTTTGCACCTGAGATTGGGAAGGCAGTACGGGTAAAGTCTGCACGTCCTCAGCCGGTTCCAGACGCTGAACTTGAGTCTGATAACCGGAAAATTTGGGACGTTGGGGGCTGGATGCAACCAAACTGTTGGCTGCAATGAGCTGATTGACGCGGGAGATGCGATCGCTCGACGGCGGGTGCGTGCTAAATATCGTGGGCGCATTGCGACCCAGCTTCAACAGCTTGGTCAAGAACTGCGGCATTGCCTGGGGATCGTAGCCCGAGCGGTACAGGATCCCTAGTCCTGTCGCATCAGCTTCATATTCGGCGTCGCGGCTTTTGGGTCGACGTAAGGCCAGCTCTGCTGCGGCTCCCGCCACATTGCTATTGCCCACCCCAATCGCCTGCGCGCCGCCGCGAATGATAGCCGACTGCTGCAGGTTTTCGAGTACGTGCTTTTCGGTGATGTGAGCGATTTCGTGGGCAAGTACTGAGGCAATTTGATCTTCGGTCTCGGCTGCGTCAATCGTGCCAGTATTGATGTAAACAAATCCGCCTGTCGTGGCAAATGCATTGATAGCTTTGTTCTCGACCACGAAGAATTGAAATGGCAATTTGGCTCGCGAAGAGTTCTGCACCAAACGCTGGCCGATCTCGCGCACGTAAGCATTCAACTGCTGATTCTGAGACAGTGTGACATCGCCGCTTTCCATCAGCTGCGCGTGAATCTGTTGGCCCAATTGCACGTCTTGACTATCTGAAACGTTAGAGAGCTGCAACACTCGTAGTCCTTGGAACAGCAAACTCCCCACATCTAGTGCCGATGCTGCCGGAGCAACACCACCTAGAACGAGGCTGGCAATCGCGACGCTGCTGGCCAAAGCCCGGCGCCAGCCTAAATTGCGCGCGCAACTCCGTTCTGGAATAGTGACAGATTGCTTCAAGAGCATGGTGAGGTATCCAACGCTATCTTCTAGCCTAAACAATGGAGCGGAGTACCTGTCTATCGCCAGTGGTAATTCTATCTGCGCGCTGCCGCAAACGCGATCGCTGTTTCCGAACTCGAACCTGTTGTTTGAGCCAGACTCGCTTTACCGAAATCGCAATGGCTGAAGGTGCGATCTCTATAATTGGAGTAGTCAATCTAGACAGTACTTTCGCGCGAGAACGGGCATGGAAGCATTGAGTCGCCAAACGCTGTACGGACTGCGGGCCGAACATTTTCGCCATCCTATCGACGAACGCGCCACGCGCTCGCTGCAACAAGTTCCCGGTCTGGGCATGGTGATTCAAAACCTCCTTGCCCCTACAGCCGAACAAGTGTTTTACCTCGACAACATTGCCTCCAGCATTCAGGTCAGTGCGAAGCAATTGCCCGATTTGCACGAACTGTTGCTCGAAGCCTGCCAGATTTTGGATATTGAGCCACCCCAGCTCTACGTGAAGCAAAATCCGACGCCAAATGCTTACACCTTCGCGATGCGGGGCAAGCAGCCATTTGTGGTCGTTCACACGTCACTGCTGGATTTGCTCGAACCCAAAGAAATTCAGGCCGTCATAGCTCACGAGCTGGGCCACCTCAAGTGCAACCACGGCGTGTACTTAACTATGGCCAATATTCTGATGCTGTCGGCTAGCCTGCTACCTTTGGGGACGCTCTTGCAGCAGTCGTTGCAAGAACAACTAATGCAGTGGGTGCAGTGCGCTGAATTTAGTTGCGATCGCGCGGCTCTTTTGGTCAGTCAAGACGCGCGCACAGTGGTTTCTGTGCTAATGAAACTCTGCGGCGGTTCTCCTCAACTGGCGAAACAGCTTAATGTCGATGCGTTTCTCGAGCAAGCACGTACCTACGCCGACCTGGATCGCGATCAGTGGCAAGTGATGCTCAAGCAAATGCAAACTGCTGGGCGATCGCACCCCGTCCCCGTCCTGCGCGCTCGCGAAATCGACCGCTGGTTTCGCAGCAACACCTACGAACAGATCGTGACTCGTTGAGGCCAGTTAAGCTGCTCCGCAAACGCTGCGATAGTCTGGCAGTGGCGATGGAGATATTGCTGGAGATGCACTCAGCCAGATATCGATAAAATTGCTAGTCCATTGCGCGATCGCGGGATCGAATAGAGGGCACTTTTGTAAATGTTCGGCTTTGGATTGCGCGCCTTTCCATGCCAACTTTTCTGCCGCACGAGTTGTCCATAGGTCTACCATGCTGCAAGTGACTTCAGGATGAAATTGCAGGCCATAAATGGCGCGATCGTAGTGAAATGCCTGATGAGGATAGTCCGCGCTGGTTGCCAGCAACGTCGCGTCTGTCGGGAGATCGAATCCTTCCTGATGCCACTGGTATACGTGGGTGAGGTCGCCAAATAGCGATGCTCCTGCTGCGGTCGGCGAGATCGGCACGTACCCGACTTCTGTCACATCTTCGGAGTGGGGATGCACGGATGCGCCCAAGACGCGCGCCAGTAACTGCGCTCCCAAGCAAATTCCTAAAAAGGGCTTGCCCGATTCTAGGGCGAGAGGAATCCAATCCAGTTCGGCGCGAATAAAAGGAAGTTCGCCATCGTCGTTGGCGCTCATGGGTCCGCCAAATACCACTGTGGCCTCGTGCTGTTCGAGGGTTTCAGGTAAGGCTTGGCCCAGGCAAGGGTAGTGCATGTCGAGTTGATATCCTCGCGATCGCAGCAACTCGCCGATGCGTCCGGGATCTGAAGTTTCTTGATGAACGATGACGAGAACTTGTTTCACGGGGGAGCGACCTGGAAAAGAAAAGTGTGGAGGACAGCGCGTCAATACGCGAGCCACGTGCTCTCGATTTTAACCGTCAAATCTACCAGGGTTGCCAGTCGGGCGCGAAAGCTGTACACCGAAAATGCCGTTGTTTTCCATCAAATTATGACTGCTGCGATCGCGAGCGCTGACCTCGAACGACGTCTGAAGGAAGAGCTGCATACCACCTATGTCTATGTTGAAGATGAAAGTCATCTCCACGCTGGCCATGCCGGCAATACAGGCGGCAGCCACTTTCGCGTTATCGTCGTTTCACCTGACTTTGCCGGTAAGTTAATGCTTAAACAGCACCGCATGGTTTACGACGCATTAGCAGACCAGATGAAATCGTCTATTCACGCCCTCGCGCTCAAAACTTACACGCCCGAACAGTGGGAAGCTGAAGCGTATCAGTCCTGAGTGATGGAATTATTGGTCGACACAGTCCCATCTCCAATTGGGGACATCTACCTCGTTACGGACGGTACGCATCTGTGTGCCCTCGATTTTGTCGATTGCGATCGCCGCTTTCGGACGCTTCTGCACAAACGCTTCGAGACAGTTAACTTGATTCCTACCCCGAATCCTACGGGATTGAGCGATCGCCTGCGCGCTTATTTCAACGGTGACTTGACGAGCTTTGACGACGTACTCGTGCGAACGGACGGGTCGAAATTTCAGCAGCAAGTATGGCAATCATTGCGCGCGATTCCAGCCGGCCAAACGCTGTCATATGGGGAGCTGGCTGCTCGACTGGGTCATCCTGATGCCTGCCGAGCCGTAGGCAGAACCAATGGATTGAACCCAATCTCAATTGCGCTGCCTTGTCACCGCGTGATTGGAGCCAATGGAAAGCTCACGGGGTACGCTGGCGGCATCGAGCGCAAGCGATGGTTACTGCACCACGAAGGCGCGTTATTGCCAGCGGGTACCGTGGAGCCGAAGTCTGAGACCGGCCAGCTATCATTACTGCATTGACCCCCGAGATAGACTTGCGTATGCCTCATGATTACGAGCAATAGAGCTAAATTTGGTGGGTACTCACTGCATTTTGGACCTGTACGGCTGTCCGCCTGACTTGTTGGACGATGCTGACTTTCTGCAAGCTGCGATGCAGCATGCTGCAGAACGGGCCAATGTCACCGTACTGAAGGTTATGGCGCATCAGTTTCATCCACACGGGGTTACGGTGCTGGGGTTGCTGGCGGAATCCCATTTATCTATCCATACGTGGCCGGAATCGCACTATGCGGCTGTCGATGTTTTCACTTGTGGGGACAGCGTCCGGCCCGATCGTGCCTGTGAGTCATTGATTGAAACTCTGCAGGCGCATTCGCATCAGTTGCAAACACTCGAACGCAACGTGCCGCTAGCCGCGATCGCTTTGGCAGAAACTAGCAGAAACTAATGGTTGATAATGCATCAAAACTGAAGCTTTTTTAGAGAGAATTTGGAGTACGGAAAAGTAGAGAGATAAGATAGCTGCTAACGCTTTATTACCCGAATGACTTATTCACATGCTCTGGCCACCATCACCCAAGGATCGCTGACCCAAGGGCTGGAGGCTCGACTCAATCCTGGTGTCTCTGTTGAAGAGATGCGGGTTGGAAAGTTTGCAGTCGTACGCGGTCAGCGTACCCGTTTTTTTGGTTTGCTAACGGATGTGGCGCTAGAAACGACCAGCCCTCAAATTTTGTTGAATCCTCCCCGACCTGAAGAACAGTTTTTGCGCGAAGTTTTGGCTGGGACAGGAACATTTGGCACGGTGGCGATCGCCCCTATGTTGATGCTGGTAGATGCTGAGGATACGAGTGGAAACGCGGGGGAAACGCAGTTACTTCCTGTTAAAACGATTCCAGCTCATTTCTCGCAAGTCTACGAAGCCGATCGCACTGACTTTCAGGCAGTATTTGGGCTAGAAAGCGATCGCGGTAAGCGCAATTTTGCGATCGGCAATCCCCTCGATATGGACGTGCCCATCTGTATCGATCTCGATCGCTTTGTCGAACGCAGCAACGGTATTTTTGGGAAGTCGGGGACGGGGAAATCGTTTCTAACGCGACTGCTCCTGGCCGGAATTATTCGCAAGCAGGCCGCTGTCAATCTGATTTTTGACATGCATTCGGAATACGGCTGGGAGGCAGCTGCAGAAGGCAGCTACGCTCATACTGTCAAAGGATTGCGGCAACTTTTTCCTAGCCAAGTGCAAATCTACACTCTCGATCCTGACTCAACTCGCAGGCGAGGCGTCCGCGATGCGTTGGATTTGTATATCAGCTACGGCCAAATTGAAGTAGAAGACTTGGCGTTACTGAGAGACGAACTCAATCTCTCGGAAACCAGCCTGGAAAATGCCATCATTCTGCGCAATGAATTCGGACGCAACTGGATCGTGCAGTTGCTCAATATGTCCAATTCCGACATTCAAGAATTCTGCGAGCAGCGCATGGGTCATAAGGCTTCAATGATGGCGCTTCAGCGTAAGCTAACCCGCTTGGACGACCTCAAATACATCAAGCCTGCCGTTCCCCATAACTACATCAATCACATTCTAGAATCGCTAGAAGCGGGCAAACACGTCATTGTTGAATTTGGCTCGCAAGCGAATCTGTTGTCTTACATGCTGGCGAGTAACGTCATCACGCGTCGCATTCACCAGGCATATGTGTACAAAGCCGAAAAGTTTTTACATAGCAAAGACCCGGCAGATAAACCGCGTCAGCTCGTAATTTGCATTGAAGAAGCGCATCGGTTTCTCGCGCCCCAGACGGTCAAACAAACCATTTACGGCACGATCGCCCGCGAAATGCGGAAATATTTCGTCACGTTACTCGTGGTCGATCAGCGACCTTCGGGGATCGATAGTGAAGTGATGTCGCAGGTGGGCACGCGCATTACGGCGCTGCTGAATGACGATAAAGATATCGATGCCGTGTTTACAGGTGTCTCGGGTGGTCAGAACCTCAAAACAGTTTTAGCCAAGCTAGATACTAAGCAGCAAGCGCTGATTTTAGGGCACGCCGTTCCCATGCCTGTGGTCGTACAAACACGCCCATACGACGAAACGTTTTACCGCGATATCGGTGAGCCAGACTGGACTGAAGCTTCTGATGTTGACGTGTTTACAGCGGCAGAATTAGCTAGAGCAGAGTTAGGACTTTAAAAAATTCCGTTAGCAATAAACATCAAGATGATTTAGCTGACTCGATACAATCCCCTTTCTTCCGGGGGGGGAGGATCATTAAATATTGCACCTCTTTTCTGCAAACTTCTCTTGACTTGAACAGAAACACCTTCAACGGATATAAAAACTGCATTTCTGACAACATCAGCCTCATCGATGTTGGCCTCGCTGAGGTTGGCCCCACTGAGATTGGCTTGGCTGAGGTTGGCCCTTCTGAAGTTGGCTCCAATAAAGAAGGCATTTCTGAGAATGGTCCAACTGAGGTTGGCCCTACTGAGGTTGGCCCTACTGATGTCGCCCCCCCTAAGGTCAGCCTCACTGAGGTTGGCCCCCCTAAGGTCAGCCTCACTGAGGTCAGCCCCACCGAGGTCAGCCCCACAAAGGTTGGTTTCTCTGAGGTTGGCCCCATTGAGGTCAGCCCACCGGAGGTCGGCCCCACTTAGGTCAGACCCACTTAGGTCAGACCCACTTAGGTCGGACATAATGAGGTCGGACCCACTGAGGTTGGTCCCATTGAGGTCAACTCCACTGAGGTTGGCCCCACTGAGAGTCAAAACAGAATCGGAATTGTTTTTTATTGATTGAATGAGCTCATTCTTTTCAAGAATATGAACATCTAGAACAGAGATTCCTAGTACTTCTGTTAGTTTTCCCGAATTATACAGAGTTTCAATTCTCCTAAGCGATTCTGGAGAGCCACCTAAAGTCAATTTAATGCTACCTTCCTCTACATCTAAAATCACGATCTCAGTATCTCCCGTTATCTGCTGAAGTAAGGCCGATATAGATTCAAGCCTATGTTTATCAATTTTTTCTATACTGCCTTGAATTGCAAAACTTAGTCTTTCAGTGTAAATTTTTTTTGAGAAATATCTGGTGCCATCAAAGTCTGCGATTGACTGCCAATCTTCAATGCCAACAGCGTTACATATACCTTGAAATGTTTCTTGCTGAACATTAAATCCTAGCCAGAAACGACCTAAGGTTGACAGGGACGTTGGAACAAGATCCGCCCAAACTTTATCTCTCTTTGCCCAGCCTTTAACTCTACGAGCTTTGTCGATTAATCTGAGCCCTTCTGAGGATGCTCGTATTGTTGCCGGCATATTAATTGGCTGAATCTGGACCGTGAAAACAGTTTTAGTTCAGTCATGGTTCACATCGCATCAGTGACAATTCACTTTGAATGAACTGAAAAGATGAAGCAGATATGAAACATGAGTTCAAGTTTTAAAGGTGATGATGATGACATCGAGTTTGAGACATATCAATGACAAACACAATCACTTCCCAAGCAGTGGGACCTGTAACTGTCGATTTACAGTCCATCCTCGAGCATGGAGATTCCCCCACTGCTACGATATTGGCAATCACGATGTTTACATATGTTTTGCTAGGCTCTCTAAGCAAGTTAGTGAGATGTATTGGGACGTTTACTCGGCCAAGTCAGCAGAAGTAGTAACTTATCGCGTTGACGCTCTCGCTATCAAGTCCTTGAACAATCTCTAACCAGAGGTATCCATTGAACCCCTCCACCATACATGTTTGCGGATATGTAGGAAGCTTCTGGGTTAGCGTTAACACGGCTAAAGTTGCCAGCTCATCAAATACTGTCGGTAACGCTATCGAATCGGAGACCGCGCGATCGCGCGCTGGGCACCACGCAATTGCCGTGACGCTCAACCGTGCCGAGGGCGTCAATGTCTCGAAATAAGTTAGGCAGGCTCTGATTGAAGCGCAAGTTTTGGATGGGGTAGGCGATTTTGCCGTCCTCGATCCAAGCCGTGCCGTCGCGAGTCATACCCGTCACTTCCAGCGTTTTGGGATTGACGTAGCGCACGTACCAAGCGCGATTGATCAAAATGCCGCGTTCGGTTTGAGCAATCAAATCATCTAAAGAGCGATCGCTTCCTTTCATCACGAATGGACTCATCGGGCCAGTAGGTACGCTTTGCGTTTGTATCGCCCAGTAACGGCTGTAGGAAAGTGCGCTTGGAATGCCATCGCGCACGATATCGAGGTCACTATTGGGTAAACCGTTGCGGAAAAACGGGCAGAGACGCAAGAGCGGATGGCTGGAATCGCGACGGATCTGTACCAGAGGACTGAACAATTGTTCCCCCAACCGATTTCCCGCTGGAGCCTCAGCCGTCGAAACTCGCGACATGAACGATCGCCCCTCATCCGCTGCCCGTGCGTCTAAGTTCCACATTATCCAGCTCGCCAATTCGGCCACAGCGGCGGGCGTCATGATGACGGGGTAAGTTGCGGGAGCAATAGGACGTGGATGGCAAGAGGCCTGAGCGCGAGCGATCGCGTCACGGACGAGAGCCTCAATCGGCAGTGCGCCAAGATTCCAGGCCGTGCGTTGATGCCAACCCGTACCGTCATCGATACGAGCAGTAAAGCTAAATTCAGCCTCGGTACGGCGATCGCTAGCTCTCAGCCCCGTTGAGTTTCCGATGGCAGTCAACTTCTCGTCGGTGCTAAGTGACCCCGAACCCGCCACTCCAGCTCGTTGACTGAGTTCGCAGCTGCGGTGTACCCGCTCGCCTCGTTGTCGTGCCGAACACGTTGCTGTGGCTTCGTCAAAGCCCGACTCGTACTGAGGATACGTTTGAGGGCCTAAAAGAGGAACCCATTCGGGATCGATGGGAGCAATCTCAGCTAGTTCGCGCGATCTTTGCACCGTAGCGCGGATTGCATCGCCATTCAGTTCAGTAGTGGTAGTGGTGGCGCTGCGCTCGCCGACATAACTGGTTATGGATAGCGAAAAGCGCGTCCGGCTCAGATTCTGAGTCATCTGATTGTCCGAAAAGCGGCTGAGTGCCGACGTGCCTGCTTCTACACTGACGAATACTCCGTCGGCATCTGAGGCAGCGATCGCTTCTTCTACCAGAGAAAGAGCGCGATCCTCGTCGAGCATCTCGGGCGCAGCCGCAGAACTAGGTGACACCATAGAGCTATTCCTTTGGCAGTTGATTGCAAGAACTCAACCTATCTTGGCAGACCCATAGACTGGATAGGCGGCAAGATCTTTAGCCGGAGGTTTAGCTGGCATGACAATTGATATTTCTAATATTTCCGTGTCATCGGACGCGCGCTCACGTTGTCCGTGGGTCGATCTGAGCAAGCCCGACTATGTTGCCTATCACGATCTCGAGTGGGGCGTGCCGGTCTTCGACGATCGCCTCGCGTTTGAATTCCTCATCCTCGAATCTGCTCAGGCGGGATTGAGTTGGTACACCATTCTCAGGAAAAGAGCAGCCTACCGTAGGGCTTTTGACGGTTTCGATCCTGTGAAAGTGGCGCGATATGACGACGCAAAAGCGAACTCGCTCCTGCAGGATGCCGGTATCGTCCGCAATCGTCGCAAAATTGCAGCAGCAATACTCAATGCCCGCCTCTTTCTCGACATTCAGTCCGAGTGTGGTAGCTTTACCGATTACATTTGGCAATTCGGCGGCGGTCGCCCAATTGTCAATGCCTGGCAGACTCTCACTGACTACCCAGCCACGACGCCCGAGTCTGACGCTCTCAGCCGAGATCTGAAACGGCGCGGCTTTAAATTTGTGGGTTCAACCATCTGCTATGCCTACATGCAGGCCACAGGTTTAGTCAACGATCACGCTCTAACCTGCTTTCGCCGTCAGGAGATTATCAATCGCTATCCCGAGCAATTCAACTCTCAACGTTAAGCTCGATTGCTCGGATGCCGTCGCGACGCGATCGCCATGATAAAGTTTGGGCACTGTTTTGTTTGGGGACCTGTAATGACCGCCGCCTTCCTGCCACCCTATCTGGTTATGATTGTGGGTCTCGTGCTGCCTGCTGTTGCGATCGTATCTTTATTTCTATGGATTGAGCGCGAACCTTCGAGTTGAGCTGACCGACTGCAAGATCGTCACTAATTTCGTCACACTATACTTCGGCACGAACTGGGCCAAACCATGCACGCGATTGTTGTCTAAACAGGGTAGTTGCAGTTCCGCTGTGACTGTGGCTTTCTGCGGCGCACCTTCTGCAATTTCTTCCTACGACGCTCTGAGTTTCAGCAGGCGATGCAAGTGTTGTCTCCGTACTGAGGCTACCGACATATGTTCTCCGGGGGCGATGCTCTAATGTTGGATGGACTACCTGCCAATTTCTTCCTCACTCGTCTGTTAAGTCATGTCTGCTCGTGACTCCAGCATGGATTAACCACGCCATTTCCAAAACGTCCTGCAGCTACAGCTGATACGCTTAGACCGATTTCACAACACAGCACGAAGTCACCGAGACTCAGTATTGTCGTCTGCTTCACTTAAGCTGGGAGGCGTTTTCCCTGCCATCGCTTGCTCTAAGGCTAAACGCTGTTCCAGCGTTTTGAGAAAGTAGCCACCCATCATTGCACCTGACAACATGCGTGCTAAGTTCTCGCGGTTCGTAACAATTTGTACTCCAAACTGATCGGGCGGTAAGTTGCCCACCAAGCTGCGAATGTTGTGGCTGAGAATTTCCATGACCTCAGGGGAAGAGGATTTAGCAATATTTTGAAATGTCTCAGGTGCTTGAGACTGCATATACTGCCAAAGCTCGTTGTCAGGCCCCGGAGCCTGCGTGCCCTCAAAGCCAGGTAAGTAATTAGTGGGGTTAGGGTTAGAATCCGTCATGATAATGCTCCCAAAATGGCAGAGAAGAGTGACTACAGCTCCAGCCAGAAGCAAGAAACGAAACTCTCTACGTTTCTCGATGATGGCTTGTTGAGCTAGCGACCTCTGTACTCCCTGTCTTCTATTAAAAGTATGGCACTCTGCTTTTTGGGTTCACAAGTGCGGTTGAGTGCGGTTTACCCAACTCAAAAATGAGACATTGATTAGAAGCCTAGAAACCACATATTGTGAAGACATCACTATAGTTTTTAGTGCCCGAACATACATATCTGCGCAGCCTAAAGCCGACCGTTATTTCATTTGAATATATGAACGCAGAAATGCTTAAGCTCCTGCTCCTAACATTGCAGGCACATCAATCTCTTTAATACACGTACCTCTCGATAATGAAAGAACGCAATCGATAATGCTCAAAAGATCTGTTAGAGGAATTGCCTCGCCACCGATTAAATTATCTGCAGCGAGGTCTGCCAAAACTTCAGGTGTTCCCACATTACCGGGATTAATCACTGTTGCACTTATCTGCTGCGATCGCAATTCTTCTCGCAAGGAATGTACCACACCCCGCAATCCAAATTTAGACGCACTATTCGCAACTTCTCTGCCTGGGAAATTATCTCGTCCTGAGAGCGAGCCCATGAAAATCATTTTCGGATTGTCCGATCGTCGCAGGGCAGGTAATAACGCTTTAACTAATCGAATGGGAGCAACTAAGTTAACGGCAATCACGCGGGAAATATCTTCATCAGAACAGTCTTCAAAGCGATATTGGCTAGTAAACGCATGCGTTTCCCACGTTCCACCCATGTAAAGCAAGGCATCTAAACAATCGTCTCCAATCGCCTCAAACACCGCTTCTACTCCTGTCAGGTCGGATAAATCTGCACGAATCCATTCGCCAACGGGAGCTTTCGTGCGAGAGACAGCTAATAAACGCTCGCACTTAGACACTAAATGTTCCGCTACTGCCAGTCCGATACCGCGACTGGCTCCTGCGACAAGAATAGTCTTAAATGACATGGATTTTCTCCTGTTTAGTTTAGACGCAGACCCAATTTCGTAACACCAGGAAAGTCGATATCAAACAGATCGGAGAAGTAATCTGCGTGAAAAGTTTGATAAGGCTTGAACCCAATAGATTCATAGGTATGTTGAGCCACATCATTCCCGTTGATAACCATAATTCCGGCACGAGAATGCTGCCGCGATCGCCCTTCCTCTAACACTGCTCTGAGCAATACTTTCCCAAAACCTCGCCCTCGCGATTCCGGCATAACGGCAACATTTTCAATAATCCAGGTGGCTTGAGGCGTGAGAAAGGGCGGTCGCAAATCGTTTCCCCAAAGTTCCATATAGCGATCGCGAAAGAGGGTTGTGGTTTCTGGCGACCACTGCAATTCCTGCGCGATCGCTTCTAGACGCGATAAATCCAACGGACAGTAATCTTCCGCGTTCGGGACATAACCTGCTGCCGCTGCAACGGGCTTACCTTCCGCTTCCAAAATGATGAAATCAGATACCTTACCCCAATTCGAAGCATCTGTTTTGAGTTCCGCCTCGATAAACGGCAAAGCACCAGTTCCCGTACCTTGCAACACGTCTTCCCAGAAACAGTGATTTAGAGGTGGCAGGGAGGCTTCGTACTCAATCTTGGCAAGAAACGAAATATCTGCAGTTTTCGCTTTACGCGTACTCAACGTGGCTGACATCAGATTCCCTCCGAGAAAGATCTCAACCAAAGATACAGTCTGTATGTATCCTAGGCGGCGAGACAAAGCCTGTCAAGATACATACTGTCTGAATGTTTATCTTTAAGGATGTTCGATGTCTGTAAAGCTCACTAAAGCCGAGCAAACTCGCCGTACCCGCCGCTCCATCCTCGATCGGGCGCGTCATCTATTCGCCACGAAAGGATATGCAGCGACAGGGACGGAAGAAATTATCAGTGAATTAGGGATTACACGTGGAGCGTTATATCACCAATTCCACGACAAGGTTGGGGTCTTCAAAGCGGTCATTGTGGAAGCCTATGCTGAAATTACGGACTACATTCAAGCTCAGGTCCGACCGCTAGATGACAACTGGCAGCAGTTGATCGTTGGCTGCAAGGCATTCTTAGAAGTCGCTCAACAGGATGAGGTACGACGCTTAGTATTCGTCGAGGCTCCTGCTGTTTTGGCGGCAGACGACCTCGTTGAAATCGATCGCTATGGATTCGATCTGCTCTACGAGGCAATTCAGATTGCTTTCAACAAAGGTCAACTCAAGACGATTGATGCGGAGGGATTTGCCCACTTAGTCAATGGTTCGCTGAATGAGTTGGCTGCTTGGGTCGCACGATCTGACGATCCTGAGCGACTGAGAACAGCACAAGACTTGGTTGAGACGTTACTCAATTGCCACAGAAGCTGATGTTACGTGTCTGAATCCCGTTGGCGATCGCCAAACACCTCGGTTGTAAACGAGCCGTGGAGTCCGTAGGGAATGTGATGCTTGAGATGAAGCGTTGCTACAGGTGCGTCGGCAATGTTTTGTGCGTCGAGGATGACCACGTCGGAACGGTTGTGAGCAGCATCGAAAATGACCGTGACGACCCAACCGTCATCTTCCGCCCGACCCTCGGGACGAGGAATGAAGAGAGGCTCGCTGATGAAGCCGCGCGGAGCGAAACTGTGGGATTCGGTCTCGCCCGAGACGCCATCGATTTTGGTAATGGCTTGCAACGGCGCGTTGCGATCGCCAGACGCAATTGACCCCAAATACGTGTAGCGATGCTCGTGTCCCACTTTGTCAGGGTGAACGGTAGGGAACTCACAGGAGCGCTCGAAGATCAGTTTTTTGCTAACGCGATCGCGCTTTAAATCGAGCGTGAAGCGGTAAACGAAGGCAGGGGGCACTTTGGCGAAGTTCACGCCTCGAAAATCGCTGCCCGATTCGAGTGAGGGGTAATCTTCGTAGCAAATGGACTCAACCACGAGCGTGTTCGCGTCGGCTTCGTAGGCATTGACGTGATGAAAGATGAAGCACGGATCGGTTTCAAGGCGGTGCAGATTACCTTGGCGATCGAATAACAGGATTTGCGTCTTTGCTTTCGGGTCGAGGACGACGCAACTGCCAGCCGATTTGAGACCGAACACGAAGGGTAAGGCGTTGAAAGAGACCGGATTTTGGAAAAAGATGCGGTAATTCGGCGTGATGACGAAGTCGTGCAGAAAGCAGAACCCTGGCACCTGATGCGACGTTTGCTCAACGAGTTGACCGCGATCGTCCACGCGATAGAGATAAATGGTTGAGGACAGTCCCGGTTTGACGCCGAACGCGATCAAATCTCCCGTCTCGGGGTCGCGGCGGGGGTGGGCAGTGAAAGATTGGCCGGAAGCCAACGCGCCGTCGAAAGTCTCTTCACCAAGGGTCGCTAAGGTGTCGGGAGAGAGACTGTAGGGGGCGCTAGCTTCCCACAGCGCCAACAGTTTGTCCCCTTGGTAAACGACGTTAGTGTTCGCCAAATTTTTGGTGCGCAAGTCGAAAACATTGGCTAGCCAGCCTCCGGGTTTGGGCGTGCCGAAGACGCCGCGATAGAGGATACGTCCGGCCTTTTGCTCGGCTTCAAATTCGGGGGTGCGGACATAGCGATTTTGAAAGTGCGCGCGATCGCCCGTGAACGTAATTGCCGAAACCATGCCATCGCCGTCGAATGGATGACTGTAAGGACAACCGTTCACATCTAACTGCCCAGGTCCGTTGCGAAAGAGAGTTCCGACCAAATCGGGAGGAAGCCGACCGTCAATATCGTCAATCCAGTAAGAATGCTCGGTTTTGAGCGACTCGTAGCCCATACACCAGTCAGCCCTGGTGTAGGAAGCCTGGTTCGGAACAGCGACAGTCATAAATGCACTCGCAACGGCAGCATGGCGAAGCTGCTATTTTACATTTCGCAATACTTCCCCTTAGTTTATGTAACGTATTCTGAATGGTCCTGCAAGAGCGAAAGAGCGAAATGTCTTCTGTAATGTAGTATCAGCAGGCACTGCCAGCGATCGCGATCTCGCAGAAAGAGCAGCCCTAATGCCTTATGATTGAGTAATCATTCGCTTAATGGAACTTTACAATGGCAAGTATCGAATTCACCCCCGGTACGACCGAGGTGCCCTCCAACGTTCGTCTCAAGCGATCGAAGACGGGTAATCGCGGTGCGGCGGTGTTCGAGTTCGAAGAGCCAGTGGCGCAAGAGTTCCTGGGCATGACCATGACGGATGAAGAGGGGGAGATGATGACTCGCGAAGTGCGGGTCAAGTTTGCAGATGGCAAATTCAAGTACATCGAGGCCATTTATGAGATGAAATCGCCTGAAGAGTGGGATCGGTTTATGCGTTTTATGGAACGCTTTTCAGTCGAGAATAACTTGGCAAAGAAATAGAAGATGCTTCTTCTCGCCTGCAACGTTAATGACGCGCAAGCTCGCGGACAATGCCCATGGAGCTAGGCCAGTTCCTACAGGTTGTCGGGGCCACGGGCACCGGCGGACAAGCCAAAATGCTGATTCAAAGTGGCGCAGTTACGCTCAATGGTGAGGTGGAGACGCGACGCCGCAAAAAGTTGGCTGAAGGCGATCGCGTCAGCCTCGCTGGTCAAAGCTGGCTCGTGCAGCTCGACCCTAATTCGCCCCCGACCAGTGAAACGGGTTGAAATTGGTACCGATATCGTAGTGATCCACCTGCTCTTGCTGTTTTAGCCAACTCGATATCCAGTAGGTGAAGGGCGTAAACAGAGCCTCAACGCCGCATTTAAAGACGTAGTTTGAAATCACAATTGCCACGATGACATCGTTTGGGAACAACCCTGCGAAAGCGATCGCGACGAACAGCAGCGTATCAATCAATTGACCCACTAGTGTCGAACCAATGGTGCGCACCCACAAAAGGCGGCCTTGCGTCATGACTTTCAGGCGCGCAAGCGTAAATGAATTAGAAAATTCGCCAGCGAAAAAGGCAATCAAACTAGCCACAACAATACGCGGAGTAAGACCTAAAATTGCCTGATACGACTCTTGATGGGGCCAATCTGCCGCCGGAGGCAAAGCACCTACTGCGATAAAGGTAACCGACATCAGTAATGCTGAGATAAACCCCAGCCAAATGACCTTGCGAGAGCGATTGTAGCCGTATACCTCGGTCAAAATATCCCCGAAGATATAGCTGAGGGGAAACAAAATCGTGCCCCCATCAAACGTAAATGCGCCCAAGTCAAGCAGTTTAGTGGACGTCACGTTCGAGATAAGCAAGACCGCTACGAACAGAGCCGTAATGGTATCGAGGTGTTTGAAGGCACGTTGCATTGAGATGATCGATAAGGATGTCGGTATTGATTAAATCACGCCTGCTCGGATGTGGCTGCGCGAGCGCGATTGATAATAGATTTCGCATCTTCGAGTGCAAGATAGGTCTCGGCATTGCGATAAGGAATCTTCAGCTCCTCACACAAAGCGATGACCTGCGCCACCTCTAGGTTGTAATCTTCTGCGAGGTCGGCAATCGACATGTCGGCAAATCCCACGATTCGCTCCTACCCATTGACTAAAACGAGTATAGGCTAAGCCACTGCAGCAGAGGGAGAAAGTGCCGCATATAAGGCACGCGCGACTCGTTCCTGCTGCACGTAAGACAGCTCGGGGAACATGGGCAGCGACAATACTTCACTTGCACATAGCTCAGCCACGGGAAAATCTCCCGGTTGGTGGCTCAGCTTGGCATAGGCTTTTTGGAGATGAATGGGCACGGGATAGTAAATCATGCTGATGACCCCAGCCTCGAAGAGTGCTTGCTTAACGCGATCGCGTCGCTCTCCACTCGATTGATGGCCCGACTGAATCCGAATCGTAAACTGATTCCACACTGATTGCCCGCCCACTCCGTTTTGGGGCAATACGATATCGGGACAGTCTGCTAACAAAAATTGGTAGGTGGCCGCCAAATTACGTCGGCATTCGTTCCATTCAGACAAATGAGGTAGCTTGACGTTGAGAATTGCGGCTTGCAGAGCGTCGAGGCGACTATTGACACCCAAAGCTTCGTGATAGTAGCGCTCCTTACTACCGTGCTCTTTTAACATCCGAACCGTAGCCGCGATCGCTGGGTCAGAGGTAGAGACGGCACCTCCGTCGCCCATACCGCCTAAATTTTTTGTCGGAAAAAAGCTGAAACAGCCAACGTGGCCAATGGCGCCCACTTTGCGGCCGTCCCAGGATGCTCCAGTTGCCTGGGCGCAATCTTCTACCACAGCCAATTGATGGCGAGTCGCAATGTCCATCACTGCCGTCATATTGACGGGCCGGCCGAACAGATGCACGGGCATAATTGCTTTCGTGCGGGGCGTAATCGCCGCTTCAATGCGATTGCAGTCAATATTGAATGTCTCGGCCTCAATATCCACAAATACCGGCCGTGCCCCCGTCATGCTGATGGCTTCAGCGCTGGAGAAAAAGGTGAAGGGCGGCACGATCACTTCATCGCCAGGACCGATATCAAGGGCGCGCATTGCCAAGTACAGCGCGTCGGTACCGGAATTGCAGGCCACGACTTCCGTGCAACCCACAAACTGAGCCAAACTCTGCTCCAGAGCCGTTACTGCAGGTCCGCCAATGTAGCGCCCGGACGAAATAAGCGCCTCGACCGCAGGTAACAGCTCGTCCGCTAGCGATCGATATTGCTGTGTCAGCTCGACGGGAGGAATTTTATCCATGACCGCTTGCCTTCCTCTCCAGAGCTAAACTGACCCATCTTTTCTGCCACACAGCTTATCAAAAAAAACGCGAACCCCTTTCCACGCTCCATTTCGCTGCGCGGACAACTTCAGCGGTTTTCTGCGTCTATATCTCCAAGTTTTAAATTTCTAACGTTCCGGTGTTGGCTAGCTTTCAGCCCGTCGTGCCACAGGGCTGAAACTGCTGTCTTGCTATCTTCCGGCAATCGCGCTTTTTCTGGCCAGCTGCCGAAGTAGTTGAATGTAGTTTGACATAATCCCTTAGTAGTCGCTGTCAGCTACGCAGAATCCTCTACACTTAATGCCATTTGTTGCAGTACGCTGGCAATGAAGACATAGGACTTTTCCCTCGTCTGCGTCTGGTTCGATGCGAGCGACATTTTCTCGTGACTGGTTGCCATTGTTCTGCTTTTTCAGAGTCATCAGAGTATTAATCCAGTTGCAACCCGCATCTAATTTTACAAACCGCAACAAAAATATGTCACGTCCAGAAAACCGTACACAATTATTTCTGAGGTAGATATGTCGGCGCGTTAGAGTTGCCAGACTTGCACCAGCAATATGATTGTCGTAAAGACTGAGTTTCTCTAAATATCGGAGTTTTCTTTGCGTACGGAGAGTACTGCGATCAAGGCAATCGTGCCGCCGAGTTGACCGTAGAGAATCCATTTGACTGGGGAAAGGCCTTTTCTCCAGGCAATCAAACCAGCAATACCTCCAATGGTGCAATGTTATTGAAGCAAGCGTGTAGATATCTGAGGGCATTTGGCGCGTTACCGTAGCTCAAGCCAGCAGTTGATGGCGTGCCACTCTCAAACTGCCATCGCAAGATTGCAACGTTGATATGGCGGTAGCGTAATCGCAGCTGGCCCAATGCATCAAAAGAGCCGGCTTGACTTGTAGGTGAGCGGTTTCCAGCAAGGTCGTAGCCGTGTCTCGATCGCAGTCTGCCAACCGTTGAATCATGCGTAAGGCGCGATCGCGCAGTTTTGCATTGCTAACCGTGACATCCACCATGTAATTGCCGTAGGTTTTGCCCACCTGCACCATGGCTCCCGTGGATAGCATATTGAGCACGAGCTTAGTGGCAGTACCTGCCTTCATTCGTGTTGAGCCCGTCAATACCTCTGGGCCTACCAGAGGACGAATGTTGACATCGCAGACCATCGGAACGTCCGCCTCGGACACGCAGGCGAAAAACGCAGTTTTAGCACCGCGATCGCGGGCAGCGGCCAACGCACCGTGGACGAACGGCGTCGTTCCACCAGCTGCAATGCCGACCACAAAATCGCGGGCTGCCACGGCCCGTTCGGCAATAGCCGCAACACCAGCATCCCACTCGTCTTCTTTGCCTTCCGCACTACGAGTGAGAGCACCAATGCCACCAGCAATGATGCCCTGAACCTGTTCGGGTACAGCACTAAACGTGGGCGGACATTCAGCGGCATCGAGAACGCCCAAGCGTCCGCTCGTCCCTGCACCGACGTAAAACATGCGTCCGCCCGCTCGCAAAGCCGCAGCCGCGAGTTCGATCGCCGTCGCGATTGCCTCGCGCTGAGTCGCAACCGCAGCAGCTACTTTGGCGTCTTCCTGATTAATCACGTTCACTAACTCCAGAACCGAAAGCCGATCGAGATCGGTACTAGCTGGATTCACGGATTCGGTTAACAGGTGACCGCGATCGCTTTCTCCATCCGGAGTGCGACCGGCAGACATCTCACTTGGAACGCCTACCACAAGCTAACTCATCCTCAGGAATGTTCACTCATAAATCCATTTGGTCAAAGTTGGCGACCACGTGGCCAACTCGTTCTCGTTAAACCAGAGGGCGATTTCTCGAGTTGCGGTTTCGGGGGCATCCGAACCGTGGATAATGTTGCGCCCGATATCAATGCCGTAGTCACCGCGGATGGTACCGGGTTCGGAATCGAGGGGGTTGGTTTTGCCAATCATCTTGCGGGCGGCAGCCACCACGCCTTTACCTTCCCACACCATGGCTACGACGGGACCAGACGTAATGAACTCGACTAAGCCGGGAAAAAAGGGACGTTCTTTGTGCTCGCCATAATGCTCTTCAGCCAGTTCGCGACTGACCTGCATTAACTTCAGCCCGGCGAGTTGGAACCCTTTAGCTTCAAACTTCTGTACGATCGCGCCCACCAAGCCGCGTTGCACGCCATCAGGCTTGATGGCAATAAACGTCCGTTCCACAGTTTCCGCCTTTGCTGAATCATTTCGTTACGAATCTACCACGAGCGATCGCGCTTCCAGAACCGAGGAGGCAAGCAAACTCGAACGGTGGCAAGTCAAGGGTTCTGGGCGCATCCTCACTCCCCAAATATTCTCATCGTGGAACCCCGTCAGTCGTGGCTGGTTAGGCGATCGCGAGGGTCTTTCAGTGCTGAGCTAAAATAGAGGGCATCGGATGCAACAGATTTCTTAGGTTTCACCTTATAAGCTGACAGTATCCGTATTGGCGTTCCTTTCTGTAGCAGGCGCAATGCTTGCTTTGAAACTGAGAGCGCGCTGTCATGTCATTCAGGAGTTCAATTGCTTGGCTAGAAATATCGTCACGCGCAGACCGAAACGAGAAGTTCCTAACATTAATGAAAACATTCGGTTCCCTTCTATTCGGGTTATCGGTGAAGGCGGCGAGCAGCTCGGGATCATGCACCCCCGCGACGCTCAACAAATTGCCGAAGAGAAAGAGCTCGATCTCGTATTGGTGAGCGATAAAGCCGATCCTCCTGTTTGCCGGATTATGGATTACGGCAAATTTAAGTTTGAGAAAGAGAAAAAAGCGCGCGAAGCCAAGAAGAAGCAGCATACCTCTGACGTAAAAGAGGTAAAGATGCGCTATAAGATTGAGGAACACGACTACAATGTACGCCTTCGCAACGCGCAGAAGTTCATCAATCACGGCGATAAAGTTAAAGCCACTGTCACCTTTCGCGGTCGTGAAATTCAGCATACTGATCTCGCACAGCGGCTGCTCAAGCGCTTAGCGGCCGATCTGAATGAAATTGCTGAATTACAGCAAGCTCCCAAACGCGAAGGGCGCAACATGATCATGATCCTCAGTCCGAAAAAGGCGACCACCTGAGTCCGAACAGGCTATCGCCCCATGCTTAACTTGCCGCTTTCTCTTGCCAGGGAGCGGCATTGATTTTGGGCTCAGCGCAGAGCCACATATTCGGCGGTGGCGACGCAATCGCGCAGTTTGCTCACCAGTTCGATCAGGCGATCGCGGTTGGTGCGGTAGCTGAGGGGATGGGCAATCAGGCGGGCCGTACTGTAGTAGATGCAATCTCGTTCGACCAAGCCGTTCTCGCGCAACGTTCGTCCGGTAGCCACCAAATCGACAATGGCATCTGCCATGCCGGTGATAGGAGCGAGTTCGACCGAACCGTAGAGCGGAATCACTTCAATCGGAATATCCAGCTCGGCAAAATAATCAGCAGCACAATTGACGAACTTGGAAGCGATGCGTGCGTTGGGCGGAAGGTCGAGCGCCCGCTGATACGGGCTATCTTGCTTGACGGCCACGCTGAGACGACAGCCACCAAATTTGAGATCTACTAAATGGGCAACATTCGCCCGTTTCTCTCGTAAGACGTCATACCCGACAATCCCTAGCTGTGCTTGCCCGTACTCGACATACACCGGTACGTCGTGGGTGCGCACCAGCAAAGCTTCATACTCCTGGCCGTCAGGACGGGTGGGAGACGTCACTCGCAATAAGCGATTGCTGGGGTCGAGCAACAGGCTGAAATCAATGCCTACTGATTGAAAGAGCGCAACTCCTTCTTTGAGCAATTCGCCCTTGGCCAACGCGATCGTAATCACGAGATCGTCACTCCTTCGGGCAACTGAGCTGAGGTGGCGTGGAAGGTCCCGTCCGCCTGTACCCAGACAATTTCATCAATACCGCGCGATCGCGCGGTCGTTGTAATCTCTTCTGTCGATCGTTCTGCTGCACCGCAATCAAACGGGCCGCGCAGTTCAATTTCAACCCGTTTAGATTCTCTGTCATCGCTGACATGTCGCCACCGTGCGGCCAATTCCAGTACGGCAGGGACAGCAGCAGCCTCCAACGGCACGAGCAAATGCGTAGCCTCAACCAGTCGGGTCGGCAAGCTACCAGAAACCTGCATCAAGCGCAGCAGCGTTTCTAGGGTCAATGAGAAGCCGATGCCAGGTCGCTGTAGGCGATCGGGACTGTACAGACTGAAAAGGTTATCGTAGCGCCCACCCAAGCCCAACCGTTCGCCTTCACACGTCGCTTCAAAGACCACCCCTGTGTAATAAGCAAAGGGTTGAATCAAACTCAGATCCAGCACCACCGACAACCCGCGATCGCTCAAGATATCGCACACCTGCTGAAGATGACGTACGCGGCCTTGATGCAGCGATAACGGTAAAGCTTTGAGCTGAGACAAAACACGTTCGGGCGTTCCGCGCAGGTCGAACAGTTGCAGCGCGCATTGCCGATCGCGCTCTGACAGGTCAGCTGTTTCCAAATAAACGCGGTCGAGCTGCACCAAAGCTTTTCGCACCGAAGCCCGAGCCGAAGGCGCGATCGTATCCAGAATACTTTCGGTCAGTCCAACTTCTCCCAAGATCAGCGTCCACCCTGGCAGCGGCAGTGCATTCATACAGTCCGCCATCACCAGCATGACCTCGATATCGGCCAGCCATCCCGCCGCTCCTAATAGTTCTACGCCGGTCTGGAAAAATTCGTGCCCCTGTCGCGTTTCGCGAAAGACGTTGGCACTGTAAAACAAACGCTGCGGTAAAGCTGAGTCGGCCATACGGGTTGCAGCTGCACGAGCGATCGAGGCCGTTAATTCCGGCCGCAACCCCAACACATCGCCCTGGAGATCGCGCAATTGCATCACCGCCGAAGGCTGCACCGCGCCACCCGCCGTCAACGTCTCCAACCGCTCCAGCGTAGGCGTGATGATACGGTGATAGCCCCAACGCCGGAAGACGCCCTGCAGTCGCTCTTCTACCCATTGTTTTTGTGCCACGGCTAGCGGGAGCAAATCTCTCGCTCCCACCGGCGGCTGTCGAACGCCCACTTTAGCCACGCAAACCCCGAATATTCTCGCCCACGGCCCCATCTAATGTATCAAGCAGCGGTGGACGCAGGATGAAATTGCCGAACGTTCACTCTCAGCGCGGCCAACCCAGAAGCTAGGCGTCGAGGTAACTCCACGTCACTTGCTTAAGTACAGCGAACGCATGTTCCAGCCGCTAGATCGAATCGGGCTATTGCAGTCTAAGACTAGTGCAGCGTCAAGCTTGAAATTGTGAGTGGCATTTCCCTGTATGGATTACTTGGCCATGCCTTCAGGAGCAACCAACGCACAAATTAAAAGCTGACAGACCACTAGGAAACCCTGGGGATAGCAATGAGTTTGAGAACCGGCGAATTTGAAGAACTGCTGCCAGAATCCTTCTATACACAGCGATTTCTCTCGGTATCCGATCTGACTTTTCCTGCTAAGTTCTGCAGCCCAGAGAAGACAGTCGTTGTAGCCTTGGGTCTTCTGCCTGGCTAAAGTTG
>JBCBVC010000002.1:0-81772 GCA_039817845.1 Cyanobacteria bacterium J06642_2 | reverse complement strand
TGACGTCTCTGCTGCTATAGCTCTCTCAGGGACTCCAAATCTACCCTCTCTACCCTAGGTGCAAAAAGTCAGCTAAGCAGCTTGACGGCTGCTATGTGTGTCAAGCCCATCAAGCTGAGTTCGGATACAACCAAGAGACAAAAAGCTCCTCGCTGATAACGAGGAGCCGAGCTGGAGTAAAACTTGTTATCAATCGCCGAGAAGCCAACGCTTGGCTCAAAGTTCGGCGGGGACGAGCAAAGCAAGAGGCAGGGCCGCCGCCGCAAACAGTAATAGCAGGCTTATGAATGCCAAACTGCGCATTGGAGTTTGTCGCTGACGGTTCGTGCTTTGGACGGCCATCGCCTGCAAGTTGGCCGAATCTTGACTCAATTCGTTAATGTATGACACTTGCATTGCCGAGGTCTCCAACATATGAACTCAAAAGATAAACAGCTGTTGCACCATACGACTAAAACCCTAAACCTTGCTTCTATGTGGTGTCATACCCGATCCTAGCTTTGAAATACCTATACGTCAGAATCATAAAATCAAATTCTTAAGCGATACTTACCTAATTTACCCTCTAACGATTAATTAATAAGCACTAAACTGAAGTTAATCGTAACATCCCTAATGCAAGTCAGATGGCATCTCTGTGACTGATTATACGTGAGCGTGTTATTCATGATGAATTGATCTGCAAAGTTGACGCGATCTGCCCTGCCCAACGGCGTTTCCAGCAAGAGGTTGGTTCGAAAGAGCTTTGTTGTTGAGCCTGCTGCCGCTGCAATCGGATGCGATCGCGCTCTTCCTTTAGCGTCGGATCGCGGTACGGTACTGCGGCACGAGTTTGCAGGTGCTCGAGTTCCATTAAAGTTAAAGCGGGTAGGTCAGTTGGCGTAAGTGCGGCAATCGTTCCCGGCCAAGGTCTTCCGACTGGAGGGGTGGAGCCAATATGAAATCCTACTGCCTGCATGGCTACACGAACGGCAGCAGCACAAGAGTATGTCGATAGACGGCCGTGACGTGTCATGCATCGCGCCACTTCTGCAAAAAAATCAACTGTCCACAGCTCGGGGCAGGCAGATGGGGCAAAGGGATCGAAAAAAACTACGTCGGCAAATCCAGTTGGCACGCGCGTTATCGTCTGGCGCGCGTCACCACCATGCCAATAAGCCTCTAAAGAAGCCGTTTGCACTCCCCCCGTCCGAATGAGATGCAGCCAGTCAACCGCAAAATCCCAGTCCGACCACACCCCCATTCGCTGAGCCTGGAGCGGAACATCAGGCGATCGCTCTAATGCGTGCAGAACGACGCGACAATCGGGATTGAGCCGATAAAGTAGCTCCAGTGCTACGCCCGAGTTATAGCCGAGACCAAAGCAGATATCGAGAACGCGGACTTCTGGCTGACGGGCCAGGAGAGGAACCCGACAAGGCAAGACGAATTTTTCTAACGCTTCCTCGCGGGCACCGTGAAGATTATGAAAATGTTGCTTGAATTCTATTGAATAAAACGTCAGCGAACCGTCAGCCGTCACTAACGAGTCGAATGCATTCACTTTCTCTGGAGGGAAGCTGTCGTCCACGTAGCGATCGCACGGTTTAGTCAGTTGGGAGATCGCAGAGGCCGATCAATTGCGATTACTGGCTCCCAGAAGATGGAACAAAACCGAAACCAAAAAGCGCAGGGAGGCCGCACCTAACAGCAGAGTCAAAGCGATTCTCGGCTCTTCCTGATCGGCAGCCAAGAAGAACTCTGTCATGCCTTCTAAAGCAGGTGCTAGCGCGTTCGCAAGCGTATGAAACGCAATTGATGCCATGAATACTCAACACTCCTCAGCGTTGTAGGTAGCACTATAGCAATCGCTACCCGACACCCAGTATGTCCAAACGAAGGCAATCCAACTGTGACCTCGATCGCCATGCCAGTTACACAGCTATTGAATGATTTATCCTAGCCCTGATGCTTCACAGCTTGCCTGCGTTTCTCAAGGGAGCCTGCCATTCTTAATTAAATGTGTCGAAAGCGGAAGGAGCCTTTGTGGATTGCGGAGGCCGTCTTGGCGGAAATTCTACTTGTAACGACAGGGGCAATCACAATCACGGTTGAATGCATTGAATATCTAATCAACTTGAATTCTGGACTGAGCTCAACCTACCTGAGATCTCGAATGAGATCGCGACTCCGTTAGGAAAGCTGCGCCTATCAGAGATCGCACGCGATGCGAAGATGGTCAGATGCACCCATAGTGCCCTCGGAACCAAAGCGGGAGACGAACTGGTGCGAATTTTGCAAGTCAATAATTCCGACACCAAGGGAGGTGCAGCTCGCGTTGCTTACATGCTCGGACGGGGGTTGCGCGATCGAGGGCATGCGGTCGAGTATTTGGTGAAAGCCAAGCATGCCGATGAAGATTGGATTGTTGCTGCAGATTTGCCACAACCGACGGGTCAGACGCTGCAGGGACGCTTCATTCACCGTCTCGGACTCAATGGATTGGCGTTAAACAGCCACTTTCCACGCAGTCTGGGGCAATCCTATTTCGAGCAGTTCGACTTGATCCATCTGCACGATGTGATGGGATTTTCGTTCAATCTGACCCACTTAGCCTGGTTATCACACCTGCGACCCACGGTGTGGACACTACATACGATGTGGCCGCTGACCGGAGGATGTCTGTATTCGTACGACTGCGATCGCTGGAAGCATGCATGCGGTACCTGTCCGCAGTTTGGCAAATTTCCGCTGCTGTGGCTACACCGAGACGGGTCGCGGGGCATTCGCGCGATTAAAAATTGGACGTATGGGCGATCGCGGCTATACCCAGTGGGCGTCTCGGAGTGGATTTCCCAAGTGGCGCGTGAAGGCATTCTCGGTCATTTTGACGTCAATACCATCCTCAACCCAGTCGATACAGATTTATTTCATCCCATCGATAAGGCGATCGCGAAGCAAAAACTAGGGATTCCGTCTGAGGCCAAAACCCTGATGTTTTCCCTGGCAGCAAATCTACTCGACAAGCGTAAAGGGGTCGAAGTCATTCTCAAAGCGCTGCCGCAGCTGCAGCAACAAGGATACTTTTTAATTCCGCTCTCGATTTCCAGCCAGAGTGGCGAGATGGCTCGCGTCTTCGCTCAATTTCCCAGTTTGGCACCGCGTCACATTACCGACCCAGCCGAACTCAATCTCCGCTACAATGCTGCCGACTTGCTGTGGCATCCCAGCTTGGCCGATACGTCTTCCCTCGTCACGCTAGAAGCCTTTGCGGCCGGAACTCCGGCGATCGCCTCACGTGTGGGCGGCGTTCGGGAAATTGTCACTGAGGGAGAAACAGGCTGGTTTATTTCACCGGGGGATGCCACCGCTCTTGCTCAAAGAACTGATGCCTTCTTTGCCAATGCCGAACGCCAAGCCATCATGTCACGTCAGGCTCGGCAGCGAGCAGAAACCGTGTTTTCACTACCGCAGTTTCTAGACCGTTACGAACGATGGTTTACCGACTTAACAACTCGGCCACATTAAATTTTCAGCAGCGAGGCTGCGGGGTAAGCCGAGGGGTCTTGTATAGTTTTGAAACCAATCTGGCTTGATTCGCTCGCCATTGGGGGGCGCTGGCTCAGTTAACGTTTTATTGCTTATTGCTGGAGGACAATCCGTGGTTGCTACCCCCATTTCCCCAACGCCTGCGATAGACAACAGGTTTCGCACGACGCTGGCTGCTATCGACATGCCCGAGCGATTATTGCTAGGGCCGGGGCCGTCCAATGCCGATCCGCAAGTGCTTGACGCCATGCGGCTGCCGCCAGTCGGTCACCTCGATCCCAGCTTTATTGCCCTGATGGACGAAATTCAAGATCTGTTGCGCTACGCCTGGCAGACGCAAAATGCGTTGACCATCCCCGTGAGCGGTACGGGCAGTGCTGCCATGGAAGCAACTCTCGCCAACGCGATCGGGCCAGGTGATATCGTCGTCGTTGGCATCAATGGCTATTTCGGCCATCGCCTTGTCGATATGGCCGGACGCTACGGAGCTGAGGTGAAAACTCTGCATCAGCCTTGGGGCAACGTGTTTTCGCTAGCCGAACTGCGGGAAGCATTAGCAACTCATCGTCCGGCAGTATTGGCGCTCGTGCATGCTGAGACCTCTACCGGCGCGCGCCAGCCCCTAGATGGAGTCGGCGACCTCTGCCGCGAGTTCGATTGCCTGCTGCTGGTGGATACCGTAACCAGCTTGGGGGGAGTACCGCTATTTCTAGACGAATGGGGAATCGATCTGGCTTATAGTTGCAGTCAAAAAGGCTTGAGCTGCCCGCCCGGTCTAGGTCCATTCACGATGGGGCCGCGGGCAATGGAGAAGCTGCAGAAGCGATCGCGGCCTGTTGCTAACTGGTATTTAGACATGTCCCTCGTGAGCAATTACTGGGGTAGCAGTCGAACCTATCACCACACTGCTCCTGTCAATATGAACTACGCAATGCGCGAGGCCCTGCGCCTGCTGGCCCAGGAAGGTTTGGAAGCGCGCTGGCAACGCCACCAAAGCAATGCCGAACGGCTGTGGTCGGGTCTAGAAGAACTGGGGTTGACTTGCCATGTCGACCGTCAATATCGCTTACCGACACTGACGACTGTTCGCATTCCTGAAGGAGTGAATGGAAAAGCTGTAGCCGGGCAGCTGTTAGCCGAATACGGCATTGAAATTGGCGGTGGCTTAGGCGAGCTCAAGGGTCAGGTTTGGCGGGTTGGTTTGATGGGTTATAACAGCCAACCTGAGAACGTCGATCGCTTGCTCTCTGCCTTCAAGCAAGTACTCCCTGCCTAACAGTTGGATACAGATCGTCTCGACTTTGCCTCCGCGTTGAGCGAGGCGATCCCGTCAAGCCATTACCTGATGTATAAATTTTTGTTGGATTCTGGTCGATTTTTGTTGAATAAATGTTGCGAGTTTATCTGTGAAAGAATGGAGAAGCTCAGCAAGTTGTTACGCTCTCTCCAGCCCAGCTAAAAAGCCGTGATAGGATGCGCTGGCATGGCGAAGTTTGAAGTGCGATCGCGACATCGTACTTGGCTCAAGCATTTTGCAAACCCTGGAGGACGAAGGTGGCATTACGAGTTGCAGTAGTGGGTGGCGGCCCGGCCGGGGCAAGTGCAGCAGAGGGATTAGCAAAAGCAGGGATTGAAACCTATTTATTCGAGCGCAAATTAGATAATTCCAAACCCTGTGGCGGTGCCATTCCACTGTGCATGGTGGATGAATTCCAACTGCCGGAAGACATTATCGATCGCAAAGTTCGCAACATGACGATGGTGTCTCCATCAAATCGAGAAGTAGATATTAAAGTCGAGCGAGATCATGAATTTATCGGCATGTGTCGCCGCGAAGTTTTAGACGCATTTCTACGCAACCGTGCGGCTGACTTAGGGGCCAAGCTCATCAATGGTGCGGTCCAAGATATCGAGCTGCCCGAGAATCCTAAAGACACAACTCAGCCTTACATCATTCGCTATTTCGATTTGTCCAATGGTCAGGCTCAAGGTGAAGATAAATCACTAGAAGTAGATTTAATTATTGGTGCAGATGGGTTCAATTCTAAGGTAGCCAAAGCTATTGATGCGGGAGATTACAACTTTGCGGTTGCGTTTCAAGAGCGCATTCGCATCCCGGCTGACAAAATGGCTTACTACGAAAATCGGGCCGAGATGTACGTTGGTGATGACGTTTCAACCGACTTCTATGCTTGGGTTTTCCCGAAGTACGATCACGTGGCTGTCGGCACGGGCACGATGAAAGTGAATCGAGCCAGCATTAAATCGCTGCAAGCTGGCATTCGCAGCCGGGCCGCCGAAAAAATTCGCGGCGGAGAAGTCATTAAGGTAGAAGCACACCCCATTCCGGAACATCCCCGACCTCGACGCGTGGTTGGTCGGGTTGCCCTCGTTGGTGATGCAGCTGGATATGTTACGAAGTCTTCGGGGGAAGGCATTTACTTTGCAGCAAAGTCAGGTCGCATATGTGCGGAGACGATTGTCGAGATTTCTAAGCAAGGGGCGCGTATTCCCGTTGAATCCGAGATTAAGCGTTACTTGAGGAGGTGGGATCGCAAGTACCGCCTGACCTACGTGGTACTAGATATTCTGCAACGCGTCTTCTACCGTTCCAATGCGACTCGCGAAGCCTTTGTGGAGATGTGTGGCGATATCGACGTGCAGAAGATGACGTTCGACAGCTATCTGTATAAAACTGTGGCACCTGCCAATCCATTCAAGCAGCTTAAGATCACGTTCAAAACCATTGGCAGCTTGATTCGCGGTAGTGCCATAGCTCCCTAGCGTCCGATGTTTGCGGTTCTTCACTATGTCTGACCCTGATGTCTGACGCTGACGTTCCCTTCACCCTCGATCAGCTACGGATCGTCAAAGCGATCTCGGAGTGTGGCAGCTTCAGAAAAGCCGCTGAGCGTCTGTTTATTTCTCAGCCTGCAGTGAGCTTGCAGGTGCAAAATCTAGAAAAGCAGTTGCGGGTGACGCTGTTCGAACGAGGCAGTCGGCGGGTCACTCAAACCGAAGCCGGGCAGCTGTTAGTCGAATACAGCGAGAAAATTCTCAATCTGAGCGAGGAAGCGTGTCGTGCTTTGGTCGATTTACAGGAGCTGAAGCGGGGCACGCTCGCTTTAGGCGCCAGTCAAACGGTCGGCACGTATGTCATGCCGAAATTAATTGGGGAATTTCGCCGATCGCATCCCCATATCACCGTACAGTTGCAGGTGATGTCCACCCGCCGTATTTCTCAAGCCGTGCTAGAAGGCCGACTTGACCTCGCAATTGTAGGGGGAACAATTCCGTCTGAAGCTAGCAAGTTGCTTGAGGCTATTCCCTATGCGCAGGATCAATTTGTCCTCGTAGTGGCCAATCCCGAGTCCAGCAATGCCCAATTCAGTTTCGAGTTACCTATAGCCATCACTCCTGGCGAGAAATCGTACATTCCGCGCGAAGCTCTCTGCCAACTGCCGTTCATTACTCTTAATGCTCAGTCCACGACCAAGCGGGTGATCGATGCGGCCTTGGAAGCATGCGGTATCGATCCAACGCAATTTCGAGTAGAAATGGAGCTCAGTTCGCTGGAAGCAATTAAAAACGCTGTTAAAGCTGGATTGGGAGCGGCGTTCCTCTCGCTCACTGCTGTAGGTTCGGATTTGACAGACGGATGGCTTTATCGCCTATTTGTCAGAGATTTAGAAGTGAAGCGCGATTTGCACATGATCTACAATCCACATCGCTACCAATCGCAAGTGGCCCGCACCTTTCGCCGCGAACTGATGCAATTTGACAGTCAGTAATTTTGCCGCATGTCGCGAGCAAGTCTGCGATTGCACCAGAGCTTCGGTTGCATTTGCTATGGCAAGTCAATGGGATCTCTAGTGCGATCGCTTTGGGGTACGCGTAATTGCTGGGCCAACATGGCGATCGCTCGGCGAGCGGTTCGCTTCGAACGGTGCAACTCCAAACAGACGCTGCCCCGACGCGGCGCGCTGGCATGAGCCCGCACCAGTCGATGACTGCCTCGTTTCCATTGCAAAAATGCACCATATTTCAGTCCTGTCCAATGTTTGACTGGGCGCATTTCAACGCATTCAAATTGGTGAAACGAGCCTGTGCTACGGCGAGCCCCCAACACGTCCTTACGACGCAAAGCATACTGCTGCTGCTGTAAATCCAAGGTCAGATCGACAAATTCGAGTTGAACAGCTGCGATCGCCATTGCCGCACCAAGACCGATGCGCACCCAACCCCACTGCTGTGACCACGTCCAACATCCCCAGGAGATCGTAACCAAACCCAGGGCGCACAGTCCTCGCAACCACCAGGTTGATATCGCCGTTCGATACGCGAGTTCTGTGGGATGGGAACGGATCAGACGGGGAGCCAACATTTAAGTCAGCGCTTCAACCAGCGCTTGCAGTTTGAGATGAATCTCGTGCAACTCTTTGTCCGGGTCGGAACCTCGGACGATCCCCGCGCCTGCGTAGAGACGAGCACGGCAATCACTCAGTAATCCAGAGCGAATGGCCACGGCCATTTCACCATTACCGTTGCTATCTACCCAGCCGATGGGGGCGGCATATAATCCGCGTTCGAACGATTCGCAGGCTCGAATGTACTCCTCTGCAGCTGATACGGGCGAACCCGCGACCGCAGGAGTCGGATGCAGTGCTGCGACTAAATCTAATAAATGAAGAGACGTGGGAACGCAAGCTGCAATTGGCGTGTGGAGGTGCTGAATAGCAGGGAGTTGCATGAGAGAGGGCGCCACAGCCACCTCAGGAACTAGCTTCAGAGAGCACAGGCGTCGGGCGATTGTCGCGACGACCATATCGTGCTCGCGACGATCTTTGACGCTATCGAGTAACTGACGAGCGAGAATGTCGTCATCGGCAAATGTTTTACCGCGTGGTGCCGAACCTGCCAACGCGTCGGAGATCGCGCGATTGCCCTGACGACGAACCAAACATTCAGGGCTAGCTCCCAAAAAGGTTTGATGGCGATCGTTCGTAACAGCAAAGACATAGCAATCGGGATGGGCTTGACGCAACTGTCGTAGCACTTCGAGGGGACGTAACGGGCGGGAGGACATCGCGTCGACGGCGCGAGCCAGTACCGCTTTATCGAGGCGACGAGCAGCAATCGAAGTCAACACTCGATCCACTCCGGCGCGAAAAGACGAAGCATGGCTGACGGGTTCATAGGTCAGCGATGGGTCCGAGAGTGGCGCGCGCAGGAGGAAGCGAGAGCGATCGAATTGCTGAAACCTTCGTAGGATTTGAGTCAGTGTTTTGTCGAGATTAGTGGTGCGATCGAGTCGAATGTTGATGGTGCCCTGACACCCTTCACGAGTGCGAATCACCATCCACCTCGGTAACGTTATGCTGGCGGCAGGGAACGTATAGCCAGGACTGACGCGATTAAAAAAAGAAAACTGAGCAAAAAAGCGAGGCGCAAGCGACGGGGAACGACCGAGCTCGACAAATCGACGCGATTGCTTTTGCACGAACTGTTTAATCGTGACAAATCGGTTCTCACCCTCCGTTTCATAGCGATCGAGCGTGCCGCCAGCTGCTACGCTTTCCCCCATCAACCCGCTGTGCCAGTACATCTGCAGGTTGTCATTGCCCGCAGCTAGCACGTCCAGAGGATCCACATCTGGTAGCGAGCTCGCGATGCTGGCCCAGCCGGACTCGCAACCGAGTTGTTGCTGCATAGCTCTCAGCCGAGGCGCCATCGATTCAATCAGCGAGGCTAAGTCAATCGATGGAGCAGAACGCAGCAATATAGCTTCTCGCATGACAGAAGAGATGGTGAGGCAAAGTCTATTGGCAGTATGCCTCAGGTCGTAGTTGCTCCGGCAAACGACGGCGCTAGCTTTGCAAAAATTCCGCTCCAGAAATGAGGCGTGCCTCGATAATGCGATCGGTTTTATCCACTTCGCGCCCCAATCGATCCAGCACGTCTGTATCTTCGATGGCATAGCCAAATGTGCTGTAGCGTCCGTCAATAAAGTTCAGTCCAGCCGGAGAGAGATCGGGTTCGGCCATAAACAGGAAAAATTGAGATGACGCACTATTCGGTTCGTTAGGATATTGCGCCATCGCCAACGTTCCCTTTGCCGAGAAAGGCAGGGCTGGTTCAGCTCCAAAAATACCAGCCTCTTCAAATGTCTCACCATAGCGAGGCACAACTTCATCTATGGCGCGGATTTCTAACGGTAACGTGCGTTTTTGCTTGGTTTTAGGGTCGACGTAGCCATCTTCAGGCCCTGGAGGATCGCCAGCCTGCATGTAAAAGAAATCTTCGACCTGGCCGAATTCCGAGCCGTTGTAGAACCCTTTCTGGACGAGATCGGCAAAGTTGCCTGCTGTGATAGGAGCGTTATAGCCGTCCAAGACCAACAGCATCCTCCCTTGCGTAGTTTCCAGCTCGACCTGGGCGCGGCCTAACAAGCGCGGCAGTCCGTCGTATTCTGATGGAATCTTGAAGGGAAAACCGGAGATCGCGTCAGCCTCAACGCTTTCCAAAGCCCCATACACTGCATTCAAACGCACACGGGATTCATCTCGATCCCGTGCCTCAAGAGCGGTGGATAACTCGTCTATGCGGGATTGCAGTCGCTCCAGATCGGCTCGACCGGAAGCGAGATGAGCTTCTGGCAAAGAGGCGACGATACGATCTCCTTTTTTCTCAATTGTGCGGCGGGCTTTCTTCACGCGACCAGATGCACTACCCCAACCCGAGCGGTTCAGATCGATGTCAATCTCTGATAATGCCGCATCAATTTCGCGCAACTGCGACTGGTCAAATGGAGCTGCCAAGCGCAACAGCGTCCGGCCATTGGTGACGGCATTCCCTGCTGGCAGTGCCATCACGGGGGCCATACTATCAGCGATACCGAAACCGATCGCGACGAGCGCAATGCCCGCCCAAACAACCCATCGTTGCCACCTCGGTACGCTCGTTTGCTCGCTCGTACTGGCCATACCTAACCCCCAGTTGTGTTGCCTCTGACAATCGCGTCAGTCCCGATCGCCGATCGTCTCACCGCGTTCGATGTCGTGCGCGAAGTCCATACATAGAGTAGCGTGAGCAGAGACCTGTTCAGAGACACGCGATGACATCCCCCATTCGCATCTTGGGTATCGATCCCGGCATGGGCATGATGGGATTTGGCGCGATCGCCGCGTTCCCTGATGCAGCTAACGTACAGTTTATTGAATGCGGCGTGATTACCACTCCTAAACACACGCCAGTTGCCTACCGCCTCCAAACCCTTTATGAAGACCTAACTGAATTAATACGAACGCTAACGCCCAACTGGGTGGGGCTGGAAAAACTGTTTTTCTACCGCATGGGCAACACCATTCAAGTCGCTCAAGCTCGTGGCGTCATCTTGCTGGTTCTCGCTCAGCATGACCTCCTACCCCAGGAATTTACCCCCGCTCAGATTAAGCAAACGCTAACGGGATACGGAACAGCAGACAAACGTGCCGTTCAAGAAGCCGTCACACGCGATCTCAAGCTGGAAAAAATTCCCCGCCCGGACGATGCTGCTGATGGCTTGGCAATCGCCCTAACAGCGTGGCATCATCGCTTCGAGCGCCAAACAATGCATGTAGAAACCTGTATGCAGCGATAGCTCATCTTCTTCAGCCTCAGGCCTTGAGAGCAAGTCAGCTTGACTTAGAAACGAGCTTGACTTCGGACAGAAGAAGCGATGGCAGGCTCAATGCTTTGCCATAAATCCTGTTTTTTTCGCAGGTAGACCAGTGCACCCTGGTCAAACAGAAGCCATTTACTACATAAAAATACGCAACAACCTCGAATTCAAGCCAAACATCAGGCAAGCAGAGGCCGTCAAGACGATCGCTTGTGTAATCACTATCACATAAAATCCTTGTAAACCTCAATTTTAAAGGTGTCACAATGCTCATATCAGTGTGGACACCCAATAATTCCAGGCAAACATAGTTATTTTTGATACAATGCTATTATTGCTGTTCGTCTAGCGCTATCCGAATGCATGGTTCGAGCAGTCGCACATGGTTCGAGCAGTCGCACATGGTTCGAGCAGTCGCACGATGTTTGAGTAATCGCTCCAAAGCTATTTCTAATGGGACGTTGAGTTAGCCGTTATGACCCCACAAGAATTTTGCGATGCATATCTCGAGGCCCAGGACAATCTTGGCAATCGATTGCAGCGTCTCGAAGGATTTGCTGATGAGTTTACGAAACTACTGGCGTCGCTCCGGAACGATTACGAGCATCTCAATACGCTAGTGGACGAGTTTTTAACTCAGCAGTCAGATTCCGAAAGTTCGCGGTCGTCGAGAGCAGATTGAATGATTCCCTGCAGGGTATCGAGTGGAGTGGGTTTGACTAAATAACGGGTGCAGCCAAGCTCTGCGGCTTTATCCCGCGTGCGTTGCAAATTGTAGGCGGACAGTACGATTACTGGCAGCGATCGCCAGGACGACGTTTGTAATTGCTCTAGTAATGTGAATCCATCAATATGAGGCAGTTTGAGATCGAGAAGGAGAAGGTCGGGAGAAATTTTCTCCAGCGTCAGCATAAAATCGCGGCCATCCGGCAAGCTGAATACCTCGTATCCTATGAGTTCCAGCCACTCTTGCAATAGCTGTCGCCCAGAGTCGTCGTCTTCCACAAACATGATGCGAGGCTTAGTAGTAGCCTCGCACGCTGGCATTAATTGGCTCATCATGCTAAATATATTGAGGTGACTCATTACGCTCTAAAAAGACTTCACCGCCATACGAAATACGCGCTGAAGACGTTGCTCTAGCCCAAACGAGCAAGAGTTGAATGAGAGGGCATTGAAAAACTTCCACACCGCTCTTGTCTACGTGCCGATAGGCTTGTAGACATTTGTTGATGTCTTTTCCCGATACATGCGCTCGAAAGCTGCAAGTGCTGACATCAACTTTGGCGTGTGCGCGCCCTGTCAAGCACTCAGGAAGACGTATTTATAATGCCCAACGATTCCCACTTTCCTGCCGTCCCGAGTAAATGATTCGGATTTGGTACTTTTGCAGTGCGTTTTTCCGCGGCAGAAGATTTCAATGGAGGTAGAGAAATAGTTGTTCTGCCTGGGAACAAAGGAAGCCTGGAATGTTTGCCGTCACGTGAGGGCTGCTTGGAGCCGAGCGGATACGCCAGCTATAGCAGCCTCATGCTGTTTAAGACGTTTTAGTTATCCAGCCCCCAAGTCATAGTCGGTGCCTCCACGTCCGAACTAAAACGTAAAGAGCTCTATAGGTACTTACCTGACATGAAACCCGACTTCGGTAGCGGAGCAGAAGACCGCTTAGGATTTGAGGGCTTCTTGCAATTGAGATCGCGCTGCTGCTAGTGCCTCGGGTAATTTATCGGGCTGACGTCCGCCTGCTTGCGCGAGGTTGGGTCGTCCACCGCCGCCGCCACCGGTGATTTTGGCGATCGCGCCAATGAACTTGCCGGCCTGCAATCCTTGCTTGACGACATCGGGGCTAAAGGCAGCCACCCAGCTCACTTGACTGGATTTAGGAGACGAGCCTAAAACGACGGCTCCTGGGCCGAGCTTCTGGAGCAAGTGCGATGCGGCTGATTTGAGCGCGTCGGGCTCGGCGCCGTTCAGTTCTGCCACCAAAATCTCCAACGACCCGACCGTTTCGACCTGAGTTAATAGGCCCTCTGCATGGGCGATCGCCAGATCGCTTTTGAGGCGCTCTACCTCTTTTTGAGCTGATTTTAGGTCAGCTTGTAACGTAGTGATGCGTTCGGGCAGTTCCTGTGGCTTGACCTTAAACTTAGCCGTCAAATCTTTGATGACAACATCGCGTTCGTTCAGGTAATCCAAGATAGCCGGTCCGGCCACCGCTTCAATGCGACGGATACCAGCAGCTACACCCGCTTCTGAAACGATCTTAAAGGCTCCAATTTCTGCTGTATTGGCAACGTGCGTGCCCCCGCACAACTCCATCGACACGCCCGGAACGTCAACCACTCGCACCTCCAGACCGTATTTCTCACCAAACATGGCAGTGGCACCTTTCGCCTTGGCTTCAGTCAGGGGCATGACAGCCACCGTCGTTCCGTGAGCCTCGGCAATCCAGATATTGATTTGCTCCTCGACCTGCCGCAACTCGTCTGCTGTCAGCGCGCGCGGGCTATTGAAGTCAAAGCGGAGACGGTCGAAGTCCACCAACGATCCTGCCTGACTGATACTCTCGTCCACAATCGCTTTTAGCGCGGCCTGGAGCAGGTGAGTGGCCGTATGGTTGGCTTGGGCCCGTCGCCGACAGGCGCGATCAATCTGCGCCGATACCGTGTCACCGACTTTAAGCGTGCCGCGCTCGACGTGACCGCAGTGCACGAAGAAATCGGACTCTTTTTGCACGTCGATAACGCGCACCAGCGTCTCATCACCCGAAAGATAGCCGCGATCGCCCACCTGACCGCCAGACTCGGCATAAAACGGCGTTTGATTGAGAACGACCCGTACCTCATCTCCAGCTTCAGCTTTTTCTACCGCATGGCCATCCACCAGGAGAGCCTCAATGCGACTCTGACCAGAAGATGCCGTATATCCGAAGAATTCCGTGGGATGAATGCGTTCGGCTAACGTGTCTAGCTCGCCCTGCACGGTCAGATCGATGGTTTCGTGGGCTGATTGCGAGCGATCGACCTGTTTTTGCATTTCGAGCTCGAAAGCAGCTTCGTCTACCTGGAAGCCACGTTCGGCAGCAATTTCCTGGGTGAGTTCCAGCGGAAAACCATAGGTGTCGTACAAGACGAAGGCATCTTCTCCCGCAATCGTTTTCGTCTTCTTTGTTGTTGGCTTCACCAAAATCTCGGCCAGCTTTTTCTCGCCTCGCGCCAGCGTTTTCAGGAATTGCGCCTCTTCTCGCTCCAGTTCAGCGTTGATGCGATCGCTCTGCTCTTTAACCTGTGGATGAGCTTTCTCGGCCAATGCGATCGCGACTTCGGCCACCTCAACCATGAAGGGGCGATCGATGCCCAGCAAGCGTCCGTGACGCACTACTCGCCGAATGAGGCGCCGCACCACATAACCGCGCCCTACGTTGGAGGCGAAAATGCCGTCGCTAATCATGTGAACCACCGCCCGCACGTGATCGCCAATCACTTTGAGCGAGATGGTTTGGGCCTCGTCGCTGGTTTTGTATTGAATGCCAGCAATCTCGGCTGCTTTTTGCACGATGGGGAAAATCAGGTCAGTTTCATAGTTATTGGGAACGCCTTGCAAAATCTGTGCTAGTCGTTCCAGCCCTAGGCCAGTGTCGATATTTTGTTTGGCAAGCGGCGTTAAGTGTCCTTCAGCGTCGCGATTCAGCTCCATGAAAACGAGGTTGTAGATCTCGAGGAAACGGGAATCGTCTTCTAGATCGATATCTTCATCGCCCAATTCGGGCTTGAAATCGTAGTAAATCTCCGAACAAGGACCGCACGGCCCTGTTTCGCCTGCTGCCCAAAAGTTATCTTCGGCCCCCATGCGCCGAATTCGCTTAGTCGGCAAACCGATGCCATCTTGCCAAATTGCAAAGGCATCGTCATCGGTTTCAAATACGCTGACAACTAGCTGCTCGGGTGATAATCCGTACGCTTTTGTGACTAACTCCCAAGCCCAGGCAATGGCCTCGCGCTTGAAATAATCGCCGAAGCTGAAATTCCCCAGCATCTCAAAAAACGTGTGATGCCGAGCTGTACGACCGACATTTTCGATGTCATTATTCCGAATGCACTTCTGGGCCGTGGTCGCGCGGGGAACGTCTGCCTCTCGCTGTCCTAAGAAGATGGGTTTGAACGGCAACATGCCCGCAATAGTCAATAACACTGTCGGATCTTCGGGCACGAGAGAGGCACTTGGCAGCACGGTGTGGCCCCGCTTCGCGTAGAAATCGAGAAACGTTTGACGAATGCGATCGCCGGACATCGAAGCGGGACGGGCTGGTGACGACATGGATGCGAGCAGATGATGACAACGAATGTTCTTATTGTGACGTACCCCCCCTTCTCACTGCTAGATCGCTGCGGGAAAGTCGGCCTCATTTTCAACATGTCCTCCTATCACTCGGGCATCTGATGTAGCTCGCAGGCATGGGCAATTACGTGATGCATTCCCAAACCGTTCGCGAGATCGCTGGGCTTACGTAGGCCGAATCGTTCCTGTAAGTTCGTTGATTGTCATGATGAGTGGGGGGTAAGTCGAGCAAAACGTGAGGAAGTGGGGGATGAGAGCGCTATGTGGTTGGCTATCTTTTCAATATTGCTGAGTGCCATCGGTCTCTTCCTGAGCACCTGGATTGTCTTGCCCGCACCTACATTTTTCTTGCTGCCATTATCGGTAGGAGCGCCCGAACTGGCTCCGTGGCTGCTGGTAGGGAATGGACTAGCAGCAGCGATCGCAATAAATCTGCGGAGCCATCCCATCAGGTATGTGTCTGCAGGAGTTGCGCTGCTAGGCGTGGGTTTGAGCTGTTTGCCTCTCCTGCAACTCCCTTCCGTTGTGAGAGACGCTAACGCTGCATTCGAGCAGCAGTTAGGAATAAAGGTGACCGCGCTCGACCCCTTACATCCATACTCGTGGCGGCAACAGCCGTTTAGCGCCCTCGATGCCTTCAGAGGCATCCCGCGATTATCAGTGCGACACGATTCGGCAATTCCGTTTGCGACACCAGCAGGCATTCCGCTTACTCTGGACGTGTATCGTCCCGTAAAAGCAAGCATCTATCCGGCGATCGTGACCGCATACGGTGGAGCGTGGCAACGGGGCAGTCCAGCCGACCATGCAGAATTCAATCGTTACATGGCAGCTCGCGGGTATGTCGTGTTCGCAATTTCCTACCGCCACGCCCCTCAATTTCAATTCCCGGCGCAACAGGAAGACGTGCGTGTCGCGTTGGATTGGATCGAGCGCAATGCCGCCGACTATGGAGCAGATCGCGATCGCGTAGCCATCCTCGGGCGATCGGCTGGAGCCCATCTCGCCTTGTTGCAAGCCTATTCCGACGAGTCTCCTCCTATCCGAGCAGCGATCGACTTTTACGGCCCCGTAGATCTCGTACAGGGCTATCAGTTTCCTCCCACGCCCGACCCCATCAATACCCGTGCCACCTTAGAGACATTTTTGGGCGGTTCCCCGGCTAAGCTGCTGGAGCTATATCGGCAGGCATCACCCATCACTTACGTCAAAGAAGGCCTACCTCCCACGCTGCTATTGTACGGGGGCCGAGATAATGTCGTGCAAGCTAAGTACGGCCGCGCTCTTGCCGAACGCCTGCTGGATAAGGGAAATACAGCACTGTTGATTGAAATACCCTGGGCCGATCACGCTTACGACACCATTTTCAATGGCGTCAGCAGTCAACTCAGCCTCTACTACATAGAACGATTTTTAGCCCAAACATTGGGAGGCTGAAGTCGCGGTGAGAGGAGAAACCATGGCACTCTGGGAAAAGATTAGACTAGTGCGCGATCGCTCTTCTTTGGTTCAATATTCAAACTCATGTTGGCTAGGTGCTCTCAACTGTAAGTGATCGCCTGCAAGTCCGCGATCGGTAATGGCTTCAGCTTCAACCAGTGACTGCATGGGAGCTGCGCGTTCGGTCGCAATAAAAATGAACGCGATTTCAGACATGCTACCCCTTAGCCCTCTCCCCTAACATTTGTCAGTACCTAGCTCGGACTCTCATCTCAATCGCAATCCTTCCACCCGCTCCAGTAACTGACATCCGAGTGATGCATCAAGCATCTTGCCACCGTTCCAGTACGGGCCTGACGCGGGCAGACACCCAATCAAAATGGTGCGGGTACAGCGGTAAGCGTCGGCGCAATATGTAGTTAGGAGCCAGACGTGCCGTGAGTGCGCGAACCGTGGGATGAGGGTAGTCCGGATTCACCACGTCCACCGGACTAATCCCACCCAGATCGGTTGCTCCTGCTTGCAGACAAGGCTTGAGCTCGTCAGTCAAATTAGGCGGGATTTGAATCGCGACATCCTCAGGTAATATCTGGCGGGCCAAACGCACTGTTTCCACCAGCTCGTCCCCGCGCGCGTCTGCCTGATTCGATACCTGCCCGCTGCCCTGACGGTAAGGCTGCACAATGATTTCTTGAATGTGGCCGTAGCGGGCGTGAACGGCCGAGATCGCCTGCAAACTCTCCTGGCGCTCCACAATGGTTTCACCAACACCGACGAGAATGCCCGTGGTGAATGGAATCTGTAGGCGACCGGCCTGTTCGAGTTGCGCCAGACGCAGCGCAGGCACTTTGCTGGGAGCGCGGCGATGCACCGTATCGAGCAGGCGATCGCTGACTTGTTCCACCATCAGTCCCATCGAAGCATTCACCGATTTCAGCCGTTGCATTTCGGCTTCAGACAGCGGCCCTGCATTGGTATGAGGCAAAAATCCAAGCTCTAGCGCCAATTCACAGATGTTGTAGATGCGTTCAATTAACTGCGCTCGGCGCGAACTTCGGGGGTGAACCTCGCCGCTGAGCACGAGAATTTCGCAAACGCCGCGATCTCGAATTGCTTCCAACTCCTGTCGTGCTGCCGCTAGAGACAACCACTCAGCCCCTGGCTCGACGCGAAAATTACAGTAGGTGCAACGATTAAAACATTCGTAAGTCGGCACCAACGTGTACGCAGCACTGAAGGTAATCGTGCGGGGAAAGCGATCGCTTGCGGCTGTCTCCTGAGGAGAACAGTGAGGAGATGCAGTCATGATGGGTTGACTTTAGCAAACCGGCGGGAACTCTGTAGAGTTTGCTAAAGTCAATCATTTTGTAGCAAAAACTACAAAATGGTGATTATCACCTTTCTACGATAATGTGAGCCAAAAATGGGGCTGCGCCTCTAGCCAGCGGCCTGTCTGTCACCGTATCGCGAGCGGTTGGGTAGAAGCGCCTCAACAGGTTTGAGTTTAGTAACGGAATCGTCGAAGGAGACGCGAATGCCATCTACCCCCCAAGAAGTCCTCAGCATGATTAGCGAGAACGGGGTCGAGATTGTTGACCTGAAATTTATCGACTTGCCTGGAACCTGGCAGCACTGCTCGTTTCACATCAGCCAGATTGACGAAGAGACGATCTCAGAAGGACTGCCTTTTGACGGTTCCAGCATTCGCGGCTGGAAAGCGATCAACGAATCCGACATGTTGATGGTGCCCGATCCGAGCTCAGCTTGGCTCGATCCTTTCACCGAAATGCCCACCCTCAGCATGACGTGCAGTATTAGCGAGCCCCGAACGGGGGAGCCCTACGATCGCTGCCCGCGCAGCATTGCAGCTAAAGCCATTGGTTACATGCGATCGGCGGGCATTGCCGATACCGCTTACTTTGGCCCCGAAGCCGAGTTCTTCATCTTCGACGACGTTCGCTTTGACCAAACGCAAAACAGCGCCTACCACTACGTCGATTCAATTGAAGGTCGCTGGAACTCCGGTCGCGAAGAAGCGGGCGGCAACATGGGGTATAAGCCTCGCTACAAAGAAGGTTATTTCCCCGTTCCTCCTACTGATACATATCAGGATCTGCGTACCGAGATGCTGCTGACCATGGGCAAGCTCGGGGTGCCTATCGAGAAGCATCACCACGAAGTGGCCACTGGCGGTCAGGCTGAGCTGGGCTTCCGCTTTGGAGAGCTCATCGAAGCTGCTGATAACTTGATGATCTATAAGTACGTCATCAAGAATGTGGCTCGCAAGCATGGCAAGACCGTCACGTTCATGCCCAAGCCCTTGTTTAATGACAACGGTACCGGTATGCACACGCACCAGTCTCTGTGGACAAATGGCGAACCTCTATTCTTCGGGGACGGCTACGCCAACCTGAGTCAGATGGCGCTTCACTATATTGGCGGCATTCTCAAACATGCTCCGGCATTGCTGGCCTTCACTAACCCCACTACCAACTCGTACAAGCGGTTGGTCCCCGGTTTTGAAGCACCCGTGAACCTGGCTTACTCCTCCGGGAACCGCTCTGCCTCCATCCGGATTCCGCTATCTGGCTCGAATCCCAAGGCGAAGCGGCTCGAATTTCGTTGCCCCGATGCCACTAGCAACCCTTACTTGGCTTTCGCCGCCATGCTGATGGCCGGTCTAGACGGTATTAAGAATCAAATCGATCCGGGCGCGTCTTTGGATGTGGATATCTACGATCTATCTCCAGAGGAATTGGCAGGTATTCCTTCCACTCCTGGTTCGCTGCTGGAAGCGTTGGAAAATCTGGAAAAAGACCACCAGTTCTTGTTGGAGGGTGGCGTCTTTACAGAAGATCTGATCCAGACCTGGATTGAGTACAAGATCGACAACGAAGTTAACCCGTTGCGCTTGCGCCCGCATCCCTACGAATTTGCACTCTACTACGACGTGTAGCGCGAGCTCCTGCAAGTCTGACAACAGTAAGAGATCGCCCCTGCATGCAGGGGCTTTTTGGTTACGCGCGATCGCCACTAGCTCGCTACACTACCCACATGAAACTTTTGATTAGTAACGACGATGGTATCTACGCGCCGGGAGTGCTGAGTTTGGCCAATGCCCTGGCAAAAACGGGCCAGCACCAACTCACCGTGATTTGCCCCGATCGCGAACGCTCGGCAACGGGCCATGCCTTGACCTTACACAAACCCCTACGTGTAGAGCAGGTACAAGCGCCTTATCATCAGTCCATCGCCGCCTGGGCTTGCTCCGGTACTCCGGCAGACTGCGTCAAATTAGGCCTGGATGGCATGTTGTCGGACTGCCATCCGGATTGGGTGATTGCGGGGATCAATCACGGCGCTAACTTAGGAACGGACGTGCTGTATTCCGGGACAGTATCGGCAGCCATGGAAGGCTTAATGGTGGGGCTGCCTAGCATGGCCGTGAGTTTAGCCAGCAGTAACACCACAGATTTTCAGGCTGCTGCACACTTCGTCTGCCAATGGCTGGAGACGTGTCGAGATCGTCCATTTCCCGGTCCTGCTTTGCTCAATGTCAACGTCCCTCCTGTACCGACGGCAGATATTTGTGGTGTCGTTGCGGCCCCGTTAGGCATGAGACACTATACTGAAACGTTTGAAAAACGGGTCGATCCGCGTGGCAAAACCTATTATTGGATTGCGGGAGAAGCGATCGATACTCATGCAGCTCCCGAGTCCGACATTGCTGCCATCCGCGATAACTACATCACCGTGACGCCACTGGGTTTCAACCTCACGGCAGGAGCAGAACTGCCGAAACTAGCAGATTGGGGCATGTCGGCCTATGTACCCACTCAACCAAAGCCTGCACTTACCCGCGAGGCCTGAGCGCGTGCTAGCGTTTCAGATAATACTTCCCCTTCGCGCGCTGCCGTACAACTCAACGCGAACGCGCGATCGCCTACGACGAACATGGTGCGCTTATGCAATGGGTCAATGCACTTTCAACCAAACCCTCGCTCGAAGCAGCGTTACAAGATGTCGTGACCCAGGCTAAAGCCCGTCTCGTCGACCGACCGCAGGCAGTCATGGTAGGGGCTGGTGCAGCTGACCCAAATGAAAGTGCCCCCGCTTTTGATGGCAGCTCTGCCCGAGTTAAAACAGACGCTGACCTAGCTATCCTGTTTATCTCGTCTGCCTTTGCCAGCGAGTATGCCCGGGTTTTGCCCCTGCTCCAAGACCTACTATCGGTCAAAGTGCTGGTGGGCTGTTCTGGCGGCGGCATTGTTGGTGGAGATCGCGAAGTTGAAGCGAACCCGGCGATCGCCTTATCGCTAGCCGTCTTGCCCGAGGTCAACCTGTACCCGTTTCACATCAATGGCGACGACCTGCCCGATTTGGATGCGTCGCCCGCCGCCTGGGAAAAAGTACTACAGGTACCGCAGGAGTCGCACCCTCATTTCGTGGTGTTGGCAGATAGTTTCTCATCCCGCATCAACGACCTTTTACAAGGCTTAGATTTCACATATCCGAGTGCAACGAAAGTCGGGGGATTGGCCAGCGGAGGTAATAATCCAGAACAAAACGCTCTCTTCCTAAATGACACTCTGCATCGCTTCGGCACGGTGGGCGTAGCTTTGTCAGGCAACATCGCGATTGACGCTCTCGTCGCCCAGGGCTGCCGGCCCATTGGCGACCCCCTCCGCGTCACCAAAGCCGAACGAAATGTGGCGATCGCGCTCGACGACCGTCCGCCATTGGAAGTCTTACAAGACGTCGTGCGCGAGTTAAGTCCTGAGGATCGCGAGCTGGCACGCACGTCACTGTTTGTCGGCCTGGTGATGGACGAATTTAAGTCAAAAACCGAGCGCGGCGATTTTCTGATTCGCAATATCTTGGGACTCGATCCGAATTCAGGAGCCATAGCGATTGGAGATCGAATTCGACCCGGTCAAACCATCCAGTTTCACCTGCGCGACGCTCGCACTTCGGAAGACGACCTCCGCTGGGTGCTCAGCCGTTACCGCGATCGCCTAGATGGCGACGTTGCCGGCACTGTTTCAGGAGCCGTCATGTTTTCTTGTTTGGGCCGGGGCGAACATCTCTACAGTCGTTCTAACGTCGACAGCAGCATCTTTAGCGAACTTGCCGGCACCATTCCTTTAGGTGGTTTTTTCTGTAACGGCGAAATTGGTCCAGTCGGAGGTACGACGTTTCTGCACGGCTACACCTCCGTTTTCGGGCTGTTTCGTCCCGTCAAATCCACTCCATAGGTGCAGTAGGCGGTAGATATCGCCCCGCTGACAATCGCACATGTTCGAGAAGTGGCGATCGCCCTTTACAATAAGTCATAAATTGGTGGCGTCGGCCACCAGTGCTGTTGTTCTCTCTTTCTGTCTTTTTCAGACATACGAGCGTGCCCAAACGTTTTTATACCGTGCTTCAATTTATCCGGCGAAGCGCGACTGTCATAGCAGCCTCGGGCTGGATTGTAGGGCATTCGGCTCCCGTACTGGCAAGGGAAGTCGCAACAGCCGTCGAAACTTCGGCCAGTCAGAACCTCGCTGACGGTGCAACAGCACTGGCAGTATCTCCTTGGCAGTGGATTGCTCTCACATTCACCACTGTATTCGTAGCCGAAATGGGCGATAAAACTCAACTCGCCACTATGCTCATGAGCGCGAGGGAAAAATCACCCTGGTCCATTTTTTTAGGCTCAGCCTCTGCTCTAGTTGCTGCGAGTGCGGTCAGTGTCCTCCTGGGTAACTGGGTGGCACGAGCGATTCCGGCCGAGTTTCTTCAGCTTCTTGCCGGAGCTAGTTTTACCACGATCGGCCTTTATGTTTTGTGGCAAGAGTTGACAGGTCGTGGGGCAGCGAAGGAAATCACTGCCCCCCCCCCTGATGAGGCGATAGACAGCAGCATGGCTGCTGAAGTTCGTTCTGATGCCACCGAAGCTTGAGTGAGGGGTGCACCCGCTATGCCTGTGAAGAATATATCGCTGAGTTTCGTGGCCTTTGGCTCAATTTTTATGGCCGAAATGGGGGATAAGACCCAACTAGCTACTGCCCTACTCAGTGCTCAGTCCCATCATCCTCTCTGGACATTTGTGGGAGCAGCAACAGCACTCGTGCTCACTAGCCTCATTGGCGTACTCGCTGGGCAGTGGGTTGCTCGCCTTATTCCTCCTAAATTGATCAAACTTGCCGCCGGATTAGGATTTTTCGCCATTGGCACCAGTCTGATGTTGAATTCTCTCCGGACAATAGTGATTTAGAAGGCATTACTCATAGATGACATCAACACGCTTCCAGAAAAAGGTGCGATATATACATGCGAGCCGTCGAATGTACGCTCAGATCGCTAGCGATCCTCCAGCAAAAATTCGAACGTAACAATATTTGCGGCTAACACCTCCAGTGCACTGTTTTCTGTTTCCAGCAAATCTCCCGACAACGTCCCCTCGTCCGCTAGTAAATCGCGACTGCGGCGGAGGGTTTCTTGTCGCTGGGGGTCGTCTACGACCACCTGTCTGCGATCGCTCAAGCTGAGAGGATAGAAATTCGGACTGTCGCCTCGCGTGGCATCAAGAGCCAAAATCGTCGTCTCAGAATCCACTGTCTCGGGCGCTGGGAACGTAGCCAAAAGAACGTTAACGTCCCGATTTTGGGCGTCTAATTTGATTAACTCCGACAGATCGATAACAAGCTCGATGGTATCGAACGGACGTTTCTCGCGGGAAACATCGATCTCGTTGAACCCCGTAGCAAATTCATTTTCAATCCCCCCCGGTTCCTGGATTGACGTTTGCACTTCGCCTTCTGTGTTGATCGGCTTGACCCGAATCAAATAATCCCAGTCCTCTAAAAATGAAACGTCGTCAACACCGAGAGCCACGTTGGGATTGACTAGATTGGCTTCTGGCGATCGCGCCTCGTCACTCAAGGCGATTGCGTACCAATAATTGGGGCGAATCGACTGTCCTAACCGCATTTTCACGGTCAAAATCGGTCGTGCCCAAGCAGCTCCGGGCCATCCTACCCCGAGCAGCACTCCCAAACTCATCGCGCCCAAATGACGCCACAGTCTAGGCATCCTGCCAAAATCAATTAAGCGGCGAGCAGAGGAGAGCGCGTACATCATTAATCCTGGAGGCACGTTTTCAACAGCGGCGACGCAAAAAGTAGCTTAGAGACTCGGACTCAAATGGCCTGCCAAAGTTCCAGCAACGACCGTCGCAACAATCTTGGCAACCCTATCAAGTCCTTGTCTGTGAAGCAATTGCTGGAATGAGACGATGGCGCTAAAATTCGGTGGTGCGACAGCCCTTGCTAGCTTATCGAGCCTGGTGCTGATGCCCGTTAACCGATAGACGTTGGAAGGTTAATCTCGTGAGAATGCTTTCGACCTGCTGGAACAAAGCGATTGCCTTATTCGAGTCCGAGCAAGCTCTGCCTGAAGTCAGCGCCCACTGCGACGTTCCCTGCGGCGTATACGAACCCGACTCGATGATGTGGGCCGCTGAAACCGTCTTTAAAATGGATGAGAAATTAGCAGCCTTAACCCCACCCGGCAATGGAGATGCTGCGGCCTGGGCTTCCTATGAAAATACTGCCGCTCGCATGGTTGCCACCAAGGAAGAGTACGCTCAGAAGTGCAAAAAAGAAGTCCTCATTTTGTGGACCGACTACTTTAAGCCCGAGCATTTCGACAAATGGCCCGACCTTTCAGATAAAGTCCTAAAAGTGACCAAGCAATGTTCCACTGTCAAGCGCGGCGTCAGCACGGCTGAAGCCCAAAAGCTCAAGGATATGGCGGGAGAGATTGCCGATATCTTCAAGCAAACCAAGGCTTAAGTTGGGCTTCAAGTCCAAATCTTTATTGACGCGATTTTCGCGTGTAGTCGTAAGAGGCGAGAGCATGGCACCAACCTTGGTTGCTGGCGATCGCCTCTTTGTTTTGCAACGCTGCCGTACTTATGTCGTTGGCGATATTATCGTATTTGCTAATGCGTCCCAGCCTTACATCAAGCGAGTAGTGGGCGTGCCCGGCCAACACGTCGAATGGCACGGCATACCCTGGCAGCTAGCCGCAGACGAATATTTTGCTCTCGGCGACTGCGAAACCGTTAGCATCGATAGCCGTACGTTTGGCCCCATCCCACACTGCAACATCATCGGACGGGCTGTTATCAAGTATTTCCCCACCATTTCGTGGCTGCAGCGATCGCGCCCCTAACGCAGTTTTTCTGACTGAAAGAGCGCATACCCTAGGGCCTCGACTCGAATTAGCACGAGCCAAATGATCTCGAATAAGCACGTAACAGCATGATTTCGAGCCGCGATCGAAGCTCGCAATTTTGCCCCAAGATTGATACCCAAAAGCGCACTCTATTCGACCGTTCCGCGCTTCGTAACCATCGTTATTCTCCATTCACTGATAACAAAGATGTGGTACGCGACGGTTAAATTAGGTAGTATGCCTCTAGCCGTGCAGTTGTCCATTACATAGAGATTGGTGTTGTGGTAGGTGCAATTAAAAGTTTATTTCAGCGCGGTGGCGGCAGTTTACTGGGCGTTGAGCTTTCTCCTGAAGAAATTGCGGTGGCTCAGGTCAAGCAGCAGGGATCTGGTATCAAGTTGGAGCAGTATGCGACCATCGCCATGCCAGAAGGTGCCATGGAAGAGGGGCGCATTCTCGATCCCGATCTTGTGGGCATGACTCTAACGGAGTTACTCGAGGATCGCAAGATTAAGCCCGGACCAGTCGCCAGCGCCATTCCAGGCCGCGAAGTGATCGTGCGCTTGCTCAAGCTTTCGGCCGACCTCAGCGATGGGGATCTCCGTCAAGTCGTACTGCAGCAAGAAGCCGAACTGTACATTCCCTTCGATCGCGATGCGGCCGATATTGACTATCAGATCTTGGGCGTAGAAGCAGATGAAGACGGGACGCCTCAGCGAGAGGTTCTACTCGTCGCAACACCGAAGGAAGTCGTCGATAACTATCTGGAAGCGTTGCGGGCGGCTAACTTGCAGCCGCGCTGCATCGAACCAGCTAGCTTCTCAATTCTCCGCTCGATTCAGTCCCAATTGCCTCTCAGCCGTCAGGAAGCCGTCGCGGTCGTAGCGATCAACTACGAATCGACCGAAATCAACATAGTGGTTGCTGGCGTCCCTCAGTTCACTCGCACCATTGCAATGGGTACTTTACAGATGCAAGATGTTCTGGGGCAGGCGTTAAATACGCCAGCAAGCTCTACAGGACCGCTCTTGCAGTCTCTCAAACTGCCGATTGTGCGGGCTGACGACAGCGCAATGGGCGAAATTCAGTCCGGCAGCAGCAGTGCCGCCGGAACTGCTGTCGCACGCGTCCTGACTGAGTTAGCCGAAGAGATTCAGCGATCGATTGACTTCTATGCGAATCAAGAAAACAGCGCTACCGTCAGCCAGATTTTACTCGCAGGTAGCGGCACGATCGTGCGACAAATTGACCTTTTCTTCTCTCAACAGCTCAACCTCACCGTGCAATTGGCAAATCCTCTCAGTGGAGTAACCTTGCCAGCCTCAGTTGAGGTTCCTGAAGAGCGTCAGGCCGCCGTTGGCGTAGCCATTGGATTGGGAATGCGGGAGTTTTAACATGTACATACCCGAAATCAACTTTCTGGCAGAAAGAACCGATTTAGATCGCGAGGCTTCAGCTGCTGTCGCAACAGGCCGCCAGAGTACGGGCGGTTTATCGAGTTCTAATGTCATCTTGGGTGGTGTTGCCATTTTGGCTTTGTTGGCCGCAGGTTTTGGTGGCTTCTATCTGTGGACATTCGGTCGCATCCGAACCCTACAAGCCGAACAAGAAGAGGTCACTACTGAATTGGCTGAGGCTCAAGCCGAGCTCGCACGTCTAGAGCAGCTACAGGCCGAACTCTCCGGTATTCAAACGCGCACGCAGGCACTCAGAACCTTTTTCGAGCGCGTCCAGCCTTGGTCGGCCATTTTGGAAGAAATTCGCAATCGCATTCCTCCGAATACTTGGATCTCGAACATGTCGACAGCCGAAAACTCGATTTCGGTGGCGGGACAATCCCTGACCTTTGACCAAGTGAATGACTTCCAACTAACTCTGTTGCAATCACCCTTGATTGCAGATGTCACGATCGAACAGGCGATATTCAACGACGGTAATCCGGATGAGGGAGTTCAATCAGCCGTTGATTACACTCTCAATGTCACATTGGAAGATAAACCCGTAACAGAGTATCTGCCGACTTTAGCAGCACGAGGCTCGTCGGGTCTGGTGCAAAAAATAGAACTTTTGCGTGGGTTGGAGTGAGGGACATGAGTCAGTACAACAGCTACGACACTGACGATTACTATCCAGAAGATGGTGAATTTTTTGAGGAAGAACCTCCGCCATATTTTTTAGGTGTGGAATGGACGCCCATTCGACTGTTGTTTGCGTTTGCTGCGGCCATATTGGCATTAGGAGGATTGACCTTCTTTTTCATCATGCGACCCCGGCTAAACAGCTTACAGACGCTGCAAGCCGATGTGAGCCAAAAACAGTCTCAGCTCAATGCCGCCGAGCAGCGCATTCAAGGGTTGGGCGATGTTGAAGATCGGATCGGCCAAGCCCGCGAGGTCAATCGTCGGATCAGCGCTTTTTTGCCCACGCCAGACTCTCTTGAAACGCAGCTGCTAGAGGTGAATCGGCTGATCGAACAGAGTAATGCTTCGTTGCAGAGCTTCGAGCCGACAGCACTCGAACCTGCTGGGCCGGAAGTACCTGCGGCCATTCAACCGCAAGTTTTTAAGAATACGACACGTGTCAGCTTTGATGGTTCGTTTGACTCTGGCGTTAGCTTAATGAAAAATCTCGAACGTTTGAGAACCCTACTGCAAGTAAGCAACGTGTCTTTGGCGTTTGATTCTGAAGACGATCGACTAACCACTGAGTTCGATCTGGGTACTTACGTTTACGACGGTGCGATCGCCCCTGCGCCAGCCACGCCTCCAGAAGGCGAAGGTGCAGAAGGATAGTTTCGGGTCAATACTTAGGTGTGATTCGAGCAAATTTATTGATTCTTTGGCGGTCAAGAGTCAACATTAGCCTTGGTTCGCGTGGTGTGTGAGTTTTTGTAGAGGAGTGAAGGATGAGAACTGGTTTTGTGCGGCGCTACGCTGTGGCTGGCCTCGCCTTGGGGCTGGTGTTGGGTACGTCGGCTGAGGTTTTTCCCGCACTATCCGGTAGCGATCGCGCAGCTGTGAAAGCGGCTCGTCAAAGCCCTAGCCAGATAAAGAGCTTGCAGCTCAAGAACGTCGGCGGGCGCGTCAAGTTGGTGATGAATCTGGAAGGCAAAACCCTGCCTCAGGTCGTGTTTACTCAGCAGGGTAACGCATGGGTAGCCGATTTGGCCGATTCCAAACTCGCAGTTGGTTCCGGGCAATACCGTCAAGATCGCCCGGTTCCTGGAATTCGTTCTCTGGAGGCGCAGCAAGTCGATCGCGAGAACGTCCGCATTAAAATCGCTGGTGACTCCAGCGCCCCCCGCGGTTTTATGTCGCGAAGGACGCTCGATCGCCTGGAATTTGATTTCATTGGTGTTGATGCATCGGCCACCCCCATTGCAGAAGCTGAAGCTACCTCACCACAGGAGCAGCCAAATTCGGGATTTAGTGAGACGACACGCGCGCTCGTCGCTCAAGTTGAGCCAAACGTCAGCCTTGATGAGCTCGCACAATCGGTTCCCGCTCAATCTGCACCACCTGCATCAGAAGCCCCGCCTGCCATAGGCGAAGGAGCGCTGGGCGAATCGGTGGCTCAAGCCCCCATCGAGTTTGAAGCGGAATCGACCGACACTCCACCGGAAGAAGAATCGACCGACGAGAGTGAGTTCACGCCAACCGAGCCAACGACCATTCCACGTTTGCGCACGCGGGCGATCGCTCCTCCCGTTGGCGATATTGCAATCAGCACCATCAACCTGACGCCACCTGCGGTCAATCTCGGCAGTAATGAAAACGTGACTTTATCGTTGCGAGATGCGCCTGTCTCAGACGTGTTGGGCTTACTCGTGCGGCGGGCTGGACTGAATGTCGTGTTGAATGACGTGCCTGCTGACGAAGTCATTTCATTAGACGTGCAAGACACGCCGCTTCAAGAAGTGTTCAACTCCATCTTGAGACTGAATCAGCTCAGTTCTGAGCGCGTGGGCGCAACCGTGTTTGTGGGAAGAACCCTACCTGGAGTGCAGGAGACTTTTATTCGCACCTTCCGCCTCAATCAGGCTTTGGCTGTGGATCGCACGTTGGAAGAGGGCGGTATCGAGCCCACTGCTTCTAGTGCCGGAGGCAGCGATAGTGGCGATCTAGGCGGAGATATCGAACTGAAGGGAATTCTCCCCATGCTCGAATCTTTGGCTGCCGATGGCGGTCCTCTCGTCGGGATGAAGTTTTTCCCCGACGAACGAACGAATTCGATTACGGCAATGGGAACACCTCAACAGCTGGATATCGTAGCTGCCCAAATTGCCCAGTTAGACATCCGCAAACGTCAAGTCTTGATTAACGTCAAATTGGTGGATGTCGAACTAGGTAATGACAGTAGCTTGGGAATCGAGATCGGCGGCACGTCAGGGAACTTTGCTGTTTCTGGCGTTGGTGTAGGGGACTTTGGCGGCACTCCGGTCGAACAACCTCAAGGCAGCTCTATTCCCAGTGTCGGACCTAGCGCACCTTCCGACGACGGTAATTTCGTCTTCAATACGGCCAACCGCTTATCCAATGCTCTGGCCGTCAGGATCGACGCTCTGATTCAAAGCAATGACGCGAAAGTGCTGGCCGATCCAAAAATTGTCGTCAGTGATGGTGGCTTCAGCACGCTATCAGTCGGTCAACAGGTCATTACCAACGTCGAAGTTCAAACCGATCCGGCTACGCTCTTGACCACTCAAACATTCGTAATCGGCAATGCTGGGGTCACGCTCAACTTGCGCAACGTGCGCATTGATGATAACGGCTATGTCTCGATGGATATTTCACCCCAGGTGTCCTCACCCGGTCAAACTATTATCCTCGGAGATGGAACTGAGATTACTCTCCTGAACCAGCGAACTGTGAACTCGCAGCAGGTGCGCTTTCGCGATGGCGAGACTCTCGTACTGTCGGGTTTGATCCAAGATATCGATCGCGTCACGGTCAGCAAGGTACCTATTCTCGGCGATATTCCTTTGTTGGGAGCGCTGTTCCGCCGTCAGGACACTGACAACACCCGTAACGAGGTGGTGCTGATGGTGACACCCAATATCATTCGCGAAGGCGAAGGACTGGCTGGAACCACTCCGGGAACCCCAGTTTCTCAGGCAGCTCAGGAGTAGGGCCACCGTCGCGGCACTGGCGACCGAGCGAGGCTAGTTAAAATGGATACTCGGATAGTCTGGGTGATGACATGATGCATCTCGCTCGACGAAGTTGGCGCGCGATCGCGAGCTTCTGGCGCAATTGCCCGAAGCCCGCCAAAGGTCTGCGTACCTACGCGGCGTTCTTCATCGCCAGCATTGCCGTGCTGTGGCTGTTTCGAGCGCCGATCGCGTTGTCGCAGTTGCCCGATGAGGCGATCGCGCCAGCAGAAAGCGGCAGTTTTGGTTTGGTATCTTCTGAACCCGCCAATGAGGCTACTGACATATTGGTAGATAGCGATGTCTATTTACGCTTCAGTCAACCCTTGGGAACGGAATTTGAAGAATTACAGCTTACGTTTACACCTGAAGTCGAGCTTAGTTTTGCTACTCAAGATGATTATTTAGTCCTACAACCGTTCGAGCAGTGGGACTACAGCACCGAATACGCTATTGAGATTCCTCCCCAGCCTGCCCTTCCCCTGGTCGAGCCCCTCCAGTTCACTTTTAAAACCGAACCTCAGTACACCTACAATCGCGACGTCAAGCCCCTTTTAGATACGAGCTGCATTGCTTGTCATCAACCCGCAGGACGACAGCGGAGATCGCCCCTCAACAGCTACGATACTGTCTTGAAGTACGTACAGCCGGGAGAAGCTGGCAGTACTTTACTCGACCCAAAATGGACGGGACGGCACGCGCGTATCCGTCAGACAGGTCGCTCGATTGAATTTGCCTACGCTCGGGCCAACAATATTTCCATTGAAAAGATCGTCAACGGCTGGTCTCCTGAAGAAGTTGACATTGTCAGAACCTGGATCGTGCAGGATCGAGCCGTACAGTCGACCACAGCGCGTCAGTAGATAACCTCTGGCAAGCTAAGTGCCCTCATGTGGCGATGGCAACAGCTGGCGACTCGTAGAGTGACGCGATCTCCTCAATGGAGAGGCGCGACTGTACTCCTAAGCTCAAAGGAGAACACTCGCCACGCTGCCAATGGGAGACTCCTGCCGCTGCAATCATGGCTGCATTATCGGTGCAAAGCGACAGCGGAGGCACCACGATGCGAATGCCCGCAGCAGCCCCTGCTTCCTGCAAACGTTGGCGCAATTCGCGATTAGCAGCGACACCGCCCGTTAGTACGATTGCAGGCAACCCGAAATCGAGCGCGCAGGCGATCGCTTTTTTCGTCAGTACGCGCGCTACAGTAGCTTGAAAACTCGCAGCCACATCGGCAACAGGTACGCTCTCCCCAGTTGCTTCTAGTTTTTGCACCAAACGCAGTACAGCGGTTTTCAAACCGCTAAAGCTAGTGTCATAGGGATGGGCTAGCTTTCCTTCTGGCAAGACAAAGCGTCGAGCGTCACCTTGGCGAGCTTGTGTATCAATTTCGGGGCCTCCCGGATATCCCAACCCAAGCAAGCGCGCTACCTTGTCAAAAGCTTCGCCAGCAGCATCATCGCGGGTCTGCCCTAGAATTTCGTACTTCCCTTCGGCCCTTACGCACACGTAACTCGTGTGCCCCCCCGAGACGAGTAGTGACAAGCAAGGGGGCTGCAAATCTGGCTCGGCCAAAAAACCGCTGAATACGTGGCCTTCTAAGTGATGAATGCCCAACAGAGGCTTGTCGTATACCAAAGCCAGCGTTTTAGCTGCCATCACGCCCACCATGAGCGCCCCGACTAATCCCGGAGCACAGGTCACAGCAATAGCATCAATGGCCTCCATCGTTAGACCCGCGCGATCGAGAGCAGTAGCGATCGCGGGCTGGATAGCGAGCACGTGCTGCCGGGAAGCCACCTCTGGTACAACGCCGCCAAATTGGCGATGAATGTCGATCTGAGATGCAACCACCGAAGCAAGAATATTGCGGTTTGTAACGACTGCGGCAGCAGTTTCGTCACAACTAGTTTCAATCGCCAGAACAGTTGCCATAGGCCAGTCTGAGAAGGTGAATTTTATTTACTGGGGCAGCAGGCGGCGGTATGATGCTAGCAATGTTTCGACAAGTCTCAGTGTCGAAACACATTTAGTGTCGTCACTGTTGGATATCGTTTCATGAGAAAACTTTTTGCAATTATTCTGGCATTTATGCTGGTCTTTAGCACGTCGCAGGCAGCCAACGCAAAGGAATCACTTGGCCTAGAGCCGTGCAGAGACGTTCCGGCGTTTCAACAGCGTCTGAGCGATCGCGTGAGTACTTTAGAAGCAACTCTTGCATCGGCTCCGGCAGGTTCGCCCAATGCCGTATCTGCACAGCGAAACCTTACTTTGGTAAAAAAACGGTTTAACAGTTATAGCAACTTGCTTTGTGGTGAGGAAGGGCTACCCCACTTAATCACAGATGGTCGTCTCAATCACGCCGGTGAATTTGTCATTCCTGGATTGATGTTCTTGTACCTAACTGGTTGGCTAGGTTGGGCCGGTCGCTCGTATTTGATTGCCATTCGCGAGGAAGGCGATACGGGTGAAAAAGAAAACAATATCGACGTACCCTTAGCGGCCAAAATGTTTCTAATAGCCTTGGGGTGGCCGGTCAACGCATTCATGGAAATCAGTTCGGGCAGCATTAGCCTCCCCGATGACGAAGTTCCTATCTCGCCACGCTAAGTCGGATAGTTAAGCTGAAATGCGCTGTGAAACTAGCGCGATCGCAATGCATTTTTGGTGAAATCAGTTGAATCGAACCTCATAGTTCGAGCTCGCGCTTTCACTCATTATCTGGAGTTTTGGATCCATGGATGACGGTTTGCAAAAGTTTTTATCTTCAGCCCCTGTTCTAGCTGTCGTAGTCAGCACATTTTTTGTTGGTCTGTTTATCGAAATCAATCGATTCTTTCCTGATGGTTTGTTTACGTTCTAGTTCAAAGTTGTTTTCATGCGAGCGCAAAGGCTTCACATTCATAGCCTTGTAGAAAGAGAGGAAGGTTCACATGACTCAAGCACAGTCTTCTAGTTATGTTTCCGCGCCTGGTAGTAATCCGCAGGTCGGCACATTTCTAACCCCCATCAACAATACACCCGCTATCAGATTTTTTATTGACTGGCTGCCCATCAGTCGTCCAGGCATGGCACCCCTGTCACGCGGTCTGGAAATTGGTATGGCTCACGGTTACTGGCTGGTGGGTCCGTTTACATTGCTCGGGCCGCTACGGAATGAAGCAGTCGCTTCCCTAGCAGGTTTTTTCTCAGCTGGTGCATTAATCGTATTGATGACAGCTGCATTGTCAATGTATGCCTATGTTTCTCCTGCAAACGATACTCCAGTGGGCAATGCTGAAGATTGGAGTATGTTCTCGTCCGGCTTCCTGATGGGCGGTTTCGGTGGTGCAATTGTGGCGTACTTGCTAATCGAAAATGCTGATTTGTTATCCGTCTTGCCCGACTTTTTAGGCACGTTCCGCGGTCTCACGGGCTAAGATCTCTCCGCACTATTTTGGCGCTCTAACGTCAATTGACGACCCCTGCCTGAGCTTTTGATTTCAGGCGGGGGTCGCGTTTGTCTGGAAAATTCGCAATTTGTCGTACGTGACGACCGCTGGCGGACGGTTAAGAGAAACCTTCGAACTCCCATAGTTCTGAGACTAACTTTCTAGAAAGATAAGGCGTTAGTCTCAGTTATGGCTAAAGGCTACGTCATTCTGGGAGCGGGAGTGGCAGGGATCAGCCAGCCTTACAGCTCCGCCGCCTCGAGGCCAAAGTCACCATTCGGATGGTAAATGGTGAAGGCTACTCGTTCTATCAACGCTTGTCACTCTCTACCTACTTGCAGGGTAATGTCACGTTGGACGGACTGATGGTCAGGTCTTCTTCTGAAGACGAAACTCTCAAAATTGATTCATGTCTGACAGGCCGAGGGTCTCACCCCCTACGCACGGATAATTTATCTGGCTAACGGCGTCGAACTGAATTATGAGGGATTGAGAGCGTTTTCCGGTTTTTTGAGGTACGCTCCGACTCTCAAGCACGGTTTTGGAGACGGTCAACTTTACAAGACATATTGCTCTTAACGTTTTAGTTAGGACACAGAGGCCCTCACTGCGCCTGGGTTCTGGGTAGCTAAAACGTCCTAAGCAGCTTGACGGCTGCTATATCTCACCCAGCAAGAAAATGCTCTGAGTTTGGCTAACGGCGATCGCGACGTGGCAGAAAAATTGCGTCTTACTCCAGCCACTAACCCTTGTCGGTAGCCATCCAACTACCGTTTAGCCAACAGCCAAGTACTTTGCCAGTTAAGGTTTGCCCCCACCAGGGCGTTGCGCTTGATTGGCTCTGGAGGGTGTTCGCATTCACAACCCAAGTGCGTTCTGGATCGAACAAAATGCAGTTCGCCTCCGGGCCTTTTTGGAGTGAAGGTGACTTGAGATTGAGCACGCGGGCCGGATGGGCGCTTAGTGCTGTCCATAAGTTCAAGGCCGACAGCTTTCCTGGTGTCACGAGATGCTGCCACAGAAGCGGCAGAGCCAGTTCCAATCCAATAGCTCCAGGAGGAGCCACCGCAAACGGGACGGTTTTCTCTTCAAATGTGTAAGGACTGTGGTCAGTGGCGATCGCACTCAACGTGCCCGACTTAACCGCATCAATCAAAGCCTCGCGATCGCGATCGGTGCCCAGAGGCGCATACAGGTGCAGGGCTGGATCGTAGTGATACGTTTCAATATCGCGATCGCATAACAGCAAGTGCATCCAGGACGTGCTGGCCGACACGGGTAAATCTTGCTGACGAGCGCGGTCTACCAGTTCGAGACTGCGAGCTTGACTCAACCGCATCAGGTGAACGGGCGCACTCTGTGGCGTCAGCATTTCTAGCACCGCTGCAACAGCCACCGTTTCCGCACTCGCAGGAATTCCGGGCAAACCTAATTGCAGAGAGTGCTCGCCTTCGTGCATCACGCCTAAGCCAGCCAATTCGGCATGACGGGGCCAAAGTAGCGCTGTTTTCTGCAGTGGGGCGAGGTAATCTAACACGCGCCGCAAAAGTGGTAGGGCAGGGAGCGGCGCGTCATCGCAAAAGGCGATCGCACCAGCTTCGACCAGTTCGGCAAACTCAGTCATGCTTTCACTGCGGCATCCCACCGTCATTGCAGCTAGCGGCAGCCAGAGAGGCATCTGTTCGGTTTGCTGACGAGCTTGCACGCGCTCCAGCTGAGCGAGTGTATCGACGACGGGGTCGGTACTCGGCAATAAAGCTACCTGCGTGAATCCTCCTGCTAGAGCGGCGCGCCCCAACGACTCGAAGGTTTCGCGTTGCTCGTATCCCGGCTCGCCAGTGTGGACGTACAGATCTACCAATCCGGGCCCTAGAACCCAACGACTGGCATCCACAACCTCGGCACCGTCGGGTACGGAAATCGGATGTTCCTCAATGGTCTGAATCGATCCTCGTTCGACCCAAACATCAACCGTGCAATCGCATTGTAAGACGGGGTCAATCGCTCGCACCCGCTGCAGTACGTAAGATTCAGCCGCAACGACCATATGTCGCCTATGCCCCACGCGCCATGTAGGATTGTCTCTCATCCCGCCCCCTGCAACCCGGAATGGTTGAAAACCAGAGACAATGGAGAAACATAGCTCAACTACACTATTTGACTTCGTGACCCCAACTTCTCTTTCCCCAGAAGGCCCAGCCTCGCCCCAAGCCATCTCCAAACTCGAGGCAGCAGCTCGACGGGATGAATTCTTGATCACTGCGGAGGTCGCCCCACCAAAAGGCAGCGATCCTTCACACATGTTGGAGATTGTAGACAAGCTAAAGGGCCGGGTACATGCCATCAACGTCACAGACTCCAATCGGGCTGTAGCACGCATGAGCCCGTTAGTGGCAGCGGCATTAATTCAGCAGGCCGGTGTGGAACCTGTGATGCAGCTAGCCTGTCGCGATCGCAATCGCATTGCTCTTCAGGGAGACTTATTGGGAGCTTCTGCTTTGGGCATTCGCAACGTGCTGGCTCTGACGGGCGATCCTGCTAAACACGGCGATTGTCCTGATACGCGACAAGTCTTCGAATTCAAATCCATTCAGCTCTTGCACTTAATTCGGTGCCTCAATCGGGGTCTGGACTGTAACGAAAATCCCTTACCTCACGGCGCTACTTGCCTCTTTCCAGGAGCTGCTGCAGACCCACAACATCCCGATCGCTCCAGCCAGAAACGTCGTTGCGATCGCAAAGTCAGTCAAGGGGCTGAATTCTTTCAAACTCAATTAATCACTGACTTTGACTTGCTGGAACAATTCATGGTCGAAGTCGCCCGACCGCTGCAAAAACCCGTTTTGGCCGGCATTTTCTTGCTTAAGTCGGCCAAAAATGCTCGTTTCATCAACAAATACCTGCCCGGCGTGCAAATACCCGAAATGATTATCAATCGTCTGGAGCAGGCTTCAGAACCGCTTCAAGAGGGGATTGCGATTGCTGCCGAACAAATCCAGCAAGCCCGTCATATTTGCCAGGGCGTACATGTAATGGCCGTTAAAGCCGAGCATTTAGTTGTCAATATTCTTGATTTAGCTGAGATCTTGCCTCTACAGTAAACGAGCTGAATGCTTTATCAAACAGCTGACGCGAGCGATCTCAAGCAACACTAAACTCGAGTGATGGAAAGTAGGGATCTCGAACTGCTGGCCTTTGCGATGAAATCTCACCGTAGAACCCAGCAGAGCTAACTACCTAGCCTCATACATTCTGCTAAACGCAGATCTGAACCTAAAGGCTCTTCAGAAGCGAGCAAGAGGGTGCAGGTAAGTAGTGAAGAACGAGACGACCTCAGTAAAGTTCTTCTTCCTGGTGCGTCGTAATCTTACAGTCCGATGTGGGGTAGGCCACGCAGGTAAGCACGTAACCGGCCTCAATTTGATCGTCATCCAAAAAAGACTGGTCACCTTGGTCGACTGTGCCAGATAAGAGCTTACCCGCACAGGTCGAACAAGCTCCCGCACGGCATGAGAAAGGCAGGTCAATGCCTTGCTCTTCCGCTACGTCGAGAATGTACTCATCATCGGGAACATCAATCGTGATGTCGAGACCGTCAGCCTCGCTCACGATATTCACCTTGAAGATCGCCATCCTGGCTGTTTCCAGAACAATACTCCAACCCTCATACTGCCATCTTTTTGTTAGTACCGTAGACAGAATTACTCGTGCAGGCTCAACCCTTGCCAGAGAGGTTGTTCGGAGGTCTCGGCAGAGGCCATTTCGGCGGTCAGCAGGCTAATTGTGATACACTGGCCGCCATAAATTTGGCTAGTAGCCACTTGCTTGCGCGTTCAGTCGTAGTACATTGGTTTTAGCTGCGCGCTTAAAACTGGCACGCATTTGACTGCTGAAGATGAACCCTGTCTCAGCATCGGTCAAACAGATTGTGGTAAGAGGAGAGCAAATGAACGGAATTCGATTCGAGCACGCCCCCATCTCATTGAGAAAGATGGTTATGGTCTCGGCCTTCGCACTGGCTTCAGCCTCTTTGGCTGCTTGCAGCGAGCAAGTCCCCGGCGTTGCCCAAGCCCCCCCACCGCCTAATAACGACACGCAAGTGTTCGCGGCTCCGGTTGACTTTGAAGCACAAGCGGCTGTGGAAGCCGGTAATTTCGGTATTTTTGTCCAAGATCCAACCTTCACCTTAACGGCCCCGGCGACCAACTTCGTCGTGGATGGTACTCGTGACGGTGCCGCCACCATGGCCACCTTTGTCCCTAACGACATCGGCACTGCGGCGGACTTTACTCGCTTCACCACCAATGTGGCTTCGAGCACCACCCGCCTGGGTACCGTGACCGAGGTCACCATCCCTGGTTCGGCTGGTATCTGCACTGTCATTGCCCCTATCGCATCTGCCGACCCCTTAAATGAGGCCATCGGCACGTCCGACCAATGCCCCTAGGCATTTTTAGGTTTGTCTCAATCTTCGTGTAGGGTTGACTGCAATGCTTAAATTTGTTTCTGTATTGCGTCAACCTTACACGCGCGTACTTGGTCTCTGAGGAGGAGTTTTGTTGTGAAGTCTATCTTTAATCAGGTGAAACGATTGGCCCCGTTGGCCGCAGTTGTAGCTGCCATTGCGGCTTGTTCCGAAAGTACCCCCCCGGCCGCATTAGCTCCCAACGGCGGCGGTGCCGTCCAAGCCATCTTCCGCGATAATCCTGAAATTGTTGATATTGAAGATATTGCTCTCGTCTTCGCCTTGCTCGGCGGTGCAACAGAAGAAGCTGATTTAATTACGTCAGCCAATGCTGCGCTGGAAAGGGGCGAGGGTGACGATAACCTCATCACCGCTCCGTTGAACCCGCTACCGACAGTCGACAACGCCGACTACTATCAGCCCGAGGGCGATACGGGCATCACGATTGAAGATATTGCCATTCTCTTCGCTGCTTTGGGCGGAGCTGATAACGTTGACGATTTGGCAACTTCGGCTAATGCGGCTCTGGAGCGGGCAGCAGATGCTGACAATTTGATCCTGGCTGCAGATATTGTCGCAATTCCTCCAGCTTTAGCTGACGGCGGCACGGTTGGTGGTGGCACGGTTGCCGTTGACGATCCTCAACCGGGTATCGACGCAGCTATCCCCGACTCAGTTACAGCTGGTGAAGAAATTGTTTTCGACGACGTCGAGATTGTCTTCCCAGACGGTCCAAATCCGGATCAAGCTGCTATCGTGTCGATCATCGATCCTCCTGGTGGAATTGAAGTTGGCGGGGCTAGCGTACCCTTAAGCGACTCAGCTACAGCCGAGCAGTTGGGCTGTGAACCAGGTGCTACTCCTCCTGTTTCTTGTACTCTCGACGGCTTTGACGAGATCGTACCGGCTGGAATTCCCGTAACCGATGTCAATGGCGTTGCGGTTGACTCCCTCACGTTGCAGTTCGATTTCTTCGGTCCAGATAGCACTACTGAACCGATTGGGACGGCTACTCGCGAGATCGCCTTGGTAGGCAACGTCGTGACCGATCCTACTCCCGATCCCACGCCAGATCCTACTCCCGATCCCACGCCAGATCCTACTCCCGATCCCACGCCAGATCCTACTGGTCAGGCATTTCCTGCAAGTGTGACTACCTTTGGTGTTTTGGGCGATCAAATCCGGGTAACCCCGACTGTTGCTGACCCTGCACCCGAGCTGACCATTAATTCTGCTGACCCTGTCACTCTTCAGGGAACGGTCACGGATGTGGACGGTCAGTCTGTTGCCTTGTATTCACTGCCTTTCGGTTCTCCTCAAATTGAGCTTCCCGCAGGAACAACTATCACTGTCGATGGTCTGACCAACGAGACAGTGGAGTTCATCGGAACCCGCGACGGCAATGCTCTAGAAGAGCCTTTCCAGTAGGGTTTTAGAGGTTCTTCACATTTTCTAATGAAGGCTTCAGCTTTCCACCTGCAATTTTTTAGGCTAGAGGAAACGCTGAAGCCTAATTTTAGAAGTGATACCAGACAAGTATGTTTCCTAGTACGTTTTCATCTTGATGTGGTAGATTTTGGTAGCGTGAGTTCAGGTACGCTGAATGCGTGTTTTGGTTACTTTCGCTGAGGTCGTGCAGTTGTTTGGGGTTCCATTCCGACATGATGGTTAAAAAAGTACTGATTCCGCTGGGATTGGCGGCAGCTGTTGGTGTAGGCTCAGTAGCTTCAACCACACTCGGCGGTCAAACATATGCGAGTGACCGCGGGGTTAGGCTTTATTTTGAAGGACAAAGTAATGAGGTTGACCTCGTCGACGGTGGCGTAGCGCTTGCCATTGCTTTGCTCAGGCAGGGTGGTAATCCGAATCCCGCAACAGCTGATATTCAAAGCCAGGCCAATGCAGTTTTACAAGGAACTGGACTGAACGTTCAGGAAGCCGACATCATTGGCGTTCCGAATCAGGATCCGATTGCTGTATCTGACTTCGACGGGAATGGAACTCCTGGCGAGCTCGTTGACGCCGTAATTCTCTTGGCTCAAGCTCTGCTCATTCAAGGTGGTAACACTAGCCCTGCAGATGCAGATATCATTAGCCAGGCAGATGTATTACTTCAGGGAACGGGATTGACCGCTAACATTGCTGAAGGAGCTGATCGCGCTGGTGCAGGTGCTCCTCCCTTCGGAACCCCAGTGGGCTTAAGTGCAGAAGTCCCGGCTGGTTTGGCTGGCGACATTCGGGTTGAGGTTGCGGTGAACGACGACCTACCTGCACCTGGCAGCGGATTTACGCTGACTTCTGCGGAGGCAGGTGCTCCCTCAGCTAGCTTCGTCCGGATTGCAACTGTTGAAGGCGAAGCGATTTTTGCAGCAGCCCTCGAACGCAGTTTGGCCGAGGCTCTCGACCTCTCTGGTGAGGTGGCTGAAGCTGATAAGCCTTCTGCATTTAAGCAAATTGCTGCCTTCAACTCCATCATCATTCCTGGCGTTGGAAACTCGACAATTGAAGTGGTCAACAATGCTACGGGTGAAGTTGTGGCTACAGCCAACTAGTCAATCGAATTGGTAACCACATCGAGCAGAAGTGCAATCGCGCTTCTGCTTTTTGCTCTTTGATGTAAGGTCCGTGCTATTTGCCATTCCGATGGAAGGCGATCGCATAGGATGTTTAAGGAGTACTCTGCCAGCCTTATTTCTTTGTAGCGTCCCTTGTCATGCAGCTCAACCGCATTCTGGCCTCTATTTTGATCGCATTGTGTCTGCTCGCTGTTATTGTTGGTGGCAGCAGACAGCCAAGTTCGGATGTCGCGGTGCCGCGTCCGTCAGCGGATCCGATTGTGGCCGCTGGCGTCGGTCGCGATCGCATTGCCGTCGTCAGCCTGCAGGGTCCTATTGACAGTACTACTGCTGGATTTGCTCCTACTGGAGCTTTAGCGGTACGTGATCGCCTGCGCCGTCTGGCTGAAGAGAAGAGCGTTAAGGGCGTATTGCTGGAGATTAACAGCGGCGGCGGCACGGTTGGTGCTAGTCAAGAACTATATCGAGCCGTGCAGGCCGTACGCGAAGCCAAACCTATCATTGCCACCGTACAAGATGTCGCCGCTAGCGGCGCGTACTATGCTGCTAGCGCCACCAGTGCGATTGTGGCCAATCCTGGCAGCCTGGTGGGTAGTATTGGCGTTATCATCCAGGGCATCACTGCGACAGAACTGTTGGATAACATCGGCGTCGAGTCCGCTACCATTAAAACGGGTCAGTACAAAGATATCTTGTCTCCATTTCGTCCGCTCTCTGAAAGCGATCGCGACCTGTTGCAAGCTCTCGTACAGGATACTTACGAACAGTTCGTAACCGATGTCGCCGACGGACGACAAACTCTGCCCGACAAAACCGCTGAGATTTTCGATGCAGAGACAGTCTCGCGACGAGAAGCAATGTCTGCAAACGCTGTGCGCGATTTAGCCGACGGGCGCATATTATCTGGGCGTCAAGCCCTAAATGCTGGCTTGGTAGACGAGCTGGGCGGGCGAGCCGAGGCGGTTGAAACGTTGAGACAGTGGATTGGCGACGACGATATTCCGGTTGAAGGCGATCGCTTTAACATTGACTCGATTTGGCGAATTTTGCAGTCGGGTGCGGCCAGACTTGAGGCTTGGCCTACTCAAGGATCTCCCATCGATTATCTGCAGTCTTGGATGCAGGGATTGACGAATGCGGCGGACAGTCCAGCATTGTCTTTGAAGGCAGAAGCAAGTCTGCCTTTGCAATGGCAGTTGAAGGCTGATGCCCAATCTCCACGCTTGCCTTAGTGGTACGGAGAGCGCGTGATCGGTCTCTTGCTGAAGCTTTACGTTCCATTGCTGGGCTTTGTCGGATTGGGCATGCTTGCCAAATGGCGGCTGCCCAAGCTCTGGCTCAAGCGATTCGGCCCGCAGACGTTGGGTCGTTTTTTGTTTTGGATCGGCATCCCAATTAGCCTGGTCGGATTTCTACGCGGAGCCGATCTGTCTGGGGCCGTATGGGCTGCTCCTGCCTGTGCGTGGCTGGCTATTTTACTAGCCTGGGGCTCAGCCCGACTGTGGTTGCGCTGCCGCGGACGAGAATTAGCTTTACCTCAACAGGGCAGTTTTCAACTAGCGGCCATGCTGGGCAATACCGGATACATCGGCTATCCCATTTGTTTAGCTATAGGAGGAACGACATACTTTGCCTGGGCCCTGTTCTACGACATCTTAGGCACAGCATTTGGGACGTTTGGTTTGGGCGTATGGGTGGCCAGTCGATACGGTCGCCACGCTCACTTGTCTGGCTGGAAAGTCGTGCAGCAGGTCGTCAAAACTCCAGCCCTATGGGGCTTTGCCATCGGTATGACGGTCCGCGAACTGCCACTATTCCCAGGCCTCGACTTAGCACTGCGGGGCTTTGCGTGGAGTATGGTGCCCTTGAGTTTAATCCTGATGGGGATGCGGCTGGCTCAACTACGCTCTTGGCAGGGGATACGGCAAAGCTGGGCCGCGATCGCAATTAAAACAGCATTGATACCGCTAAGCGTCGGAGCGATCGCGCACGTGATGCCGTTACCAGCCCAAGGCAGCTTGCTCATTGCACTACAGGCAGGCATGCCATCTGCATTTTCGTCCCTAGTGCTGGCGGAAGAGTTTCACCTGGATCGCGAGATGACAGTAGCTGCGATCGCGGGTAGCTCGTTGCTCGTCCTACTCACGCTGCCCGCATGGCTGGTGTTATGGCAATGAAATGTTGCTGCAACTCAATACTGTTTGACAGTTGCCAATTGACAGTTACCAATAACGCTGGCCTTCAGTAAGCCAGGGCGGAGAGAGTCTCCTCGAGATAGTCGTGAACGAGAACATCCAAAGCTTCGAGGTCAAACGTGGACGACCCCGACTGCGATTGCAGCCATTCTTGAAAACCGGAGCTTTCGGAAATTGCTTGACGCAAAGCGTTCCAAATCGCCGGTTGCGAGCTAGCTGAAGGAGAGAGATTCATAAAACCAACATAATTTAGCCCTGCGTTCATACGGTAACTCAGAATTGCAATTTGCTCCAATGGGCGATCGCGCAGCAAGCTATCTTACTGAACGTGATATCTCAGTCAGAGCTGAGGCTGCTTGAATCCAGTCCGATTCTTGGTAGCCGAACATTTGAGCTTCCTGAAAACGAAAACGACAGGAATCTCGCATTCTCTGACCAACCAGTATGATGAAATGGCTTTTTCTCCATCCAACGATGTTGACCGACTTCGACCCCGCACTCTACTTCGATTGCAGTGCGACTACGCCACCACGCCCTGAAGCGATGGCGGCTGTTGTCAACGCGATGCAGTCTCAGTGGGGTAACCCCTCCAGCTTGCACCTTTGGGGGCAGCGAGCCGCAACGGTACTAGAAATTGCTCGCCAGCAGGTGGCCAGCGCCATTGGCACTCAAAGCGATCGCATCGTATTTACGTCTGGAGGTACGGAAGCAGATAACTTAGCCGTGATGGGAATCGCTCGTCGCTACGCTACGCCACAGCATCTGATTATTTCTAGTGTCGAACATTCTGCTATTGATAATGCGGCTCGACGTTTAGAAGGTGAAGGCTGGCAAGTGGCGCGGTTGCCGGTGTCTGCTGATGGCGTCATCGCACCGGATACGCTGTCTCGAGCATTACAAAACAATACAGCACTTGTCTCCGTCATCCACGGTCAGAGCGAAGTTGGCACCCTTCAGCCGATCGCGGCATTGGGAGCTGTTTGTCGCGCTGCTGAGGTTCCCTTTCACACGGATGCCGTACAGACCATGGGACGTCTGGAGATCGATGTCGAATCTTTGCCTGTCGATTTACTGTCGCTGTCCAGCCATAAAATCTACGGTCCTCAGGGGGCGGGCGCACTCTATATCCGTTCTGGTCTCGACCTCGCACCGCTTTCCTTGGGAGGCAAACAAGAAAATCAAATGCGAGCCGGGACACAAGCCGTTCCTGCAATTGCTGGATTTGGCATGGCGGCTCAGCTTATTTGCCAAGACATTCAAGTCGAAACTGCACGACTGCGATCGCTGCAACGACGATTGGCAAGTGCTTTGGCTGACATACCTGCCTTAACGCTGACCGGACCTAGCAATTTAGACGCGCGGTTGCCCCATCATCTCAGCTACGTAGTGAGAGATCGCACTGGAGAATGGTTAGTGGTGCAACTGAGCCGTCAGGGTATGGCCATTAGTTCGGGGTCGGCTTGCAACAGTGGTCAGCTGAGTCCTAGCCGCGTGTTACTGGCAATGGGATATTCTTCCGAAGGAGCTTTAGGCGCAATTCGTCTGACGTTGGGCCATCACTCTACCGAAGCAGGAGTGGATCGCTTGGCTAATACCCTCCGCACCCTTCTCAGCCGTGACCCATTATCTGCCATCTCAGCATGACAGCATAGAAAATTTTTCAGCTCGCACTCGGCGAGACATACACTGCCCTTGCTGCGGGCTCCAAACGATATCTAAACAACAGGCAAAACTCCTGCCGAGCTAAAGGGGAACATCCCTTTTTAGCTTAGTTCCTCACCATCAACATGCATTTCAGCCGCGAGCAACTCGACGTCCCACTTTGCGGCCAAAGCATTGGCCACGGCTGCCTCTAAGGCCTTAACATCTGCCGCTGTGGCTTTGGGCTCAGCCGGTGACTTGGCTGATGGAATTAAACGCAAGACGCGATCGTCTCGAACTAGGTCGAAAACAGCTTGCGACCCAGACGTCGCATCCAGCTTCAGATAATCAAAGCTGCATAGATTGATGTACAGCTTCTGGCTGGCCACCAATGTGGCTGAGCGAGCGTTGGCAAAAACCTCCATCACGTATCCCTCGCCCTCGGCGCGAACGTCGCCATCCTCAAGGTCGAAGTACTGCACGTAGTTGAGGTCAGCCAACAACCGATAGATATCAGGTCTGTAGACAACAGTGCCGACATCAACTATACAAGGGGCCTTGGCCGTCGGAGAAGATTGACTCATGCGTTCTCAGGAATCCGTCAAGCGCTGCTGCGGATACACTATCTACGCTGCAATTGCAAGTATCTCAAGGGCATAAAACCGCGCGCAATCGCTCGAAGATAATGTCACGAAACCAATGATAGTTTAACGAACTATCTTACTTTTGTCAGAAATTGGAACTGTGATTGCCTTTGGCCCTCCTCCTCGTCCTTTATGCATCTAAAATTTCTCAATCGCTCGTGTCCAGGCTGTTCCAGTTATCAAAAATGCAAAATCAACCCCATACTTCTCAATCGTCAATAGAGACATAAAAAGTCTGTCAATCCTATACAAATAGTGTTTTCAAACGTACTAGTATCCGTATACACTCTACCTGTAGAGTATATCCAGGTTACATAACCTGTCGCTCGTCATGTTGCGATCGCTTGGCCGCATTTTAAGGCGATCGCCTACAGCCAGCCACGGAAGGCGCAGAGGGACGTCATCAGTGTCGAATGAGCACATACAGCTCCATAGGGAGTAGACAGAAAGCTAGCTCGCGAACTTTACAGGATCTCCTGAGCTTGATTTGAGTGCGAGCAGGGAGAATGGTAGCCTTGCTCGACTCGGAGCGCGAACGGCTGGCATGTTCTGACCTACTTGGCAGCTGCCAATGCTGTGGAGCCGTATAACGGATCGACGATGGTGAAGAAATGTAACAGGTCCGAGTATTGTGAATTCAGTGCGGTCGTGCCTTGAAGATCGCGCTGAAACATCTGAGCAATCTTTTCGCATCGCGTATGATTCTTCTCTGGTACCGTAATGACCTGCGATTGCACGACCACGAACCGCTTTATCGGGCGGCAGGCGATCGCCTCATCCCGGTTTACTGTATCGACCCGCACCAATTCGGCCAGACGACCTTTGGTTTTCCTAAAACGGGTGCGTTTCGAGCCCAGTTTTTACTGGAAAGCTTGGCGGACTTACGGAAGTCCCTTAGAGCTCTAGGTAGCGATTTAGTCGTGCGGCGAGGTCGGCCGGAAGACGTGATGCCAAAGATCGCCAGAGAGTTTGGGGTAGATGCGGTGTATTTTCATCGCGAGGTGACTTCTGAAGAAACGGCAGTGGAGCGATCGCTGACGGCGGCGCTCGAAACATTGGGCGTAAGAGTGAAAACGTTTTGGGGAGCAACGCTCTACCATCCGGACGACTTGCCGTTCGATCTCAATCGCGTGCCGGAGGTATTCACGAAATTTCGCAAGCAGGTTGAAAAGTCAGGGACGATTTACGAGCCATTCCCTACTCCGCAACATTTGCCCGCTCTACCGAATATCAAAACGGGCGAAATACCGTCTTTAGATGACCTGGGGCTGAAGATTCCTGAGGTTGACGATCGCGCTGTATTGACATTTCAGGGTGGTGAAACGGCAGGGAAAGAGCGTCTACAGCAATATATGTGGGAGCGAGATTGCCTAAAGGAGTACAAGCAAACTCGCAACGGCATGAAGGGGCCGGATTACTCCTCTAAATTCTCAGCTTGGTTGGCTCTAGGATGTCTGTCGCCACGTTACATCGACGCGGAAGTGATTCGATATGAAGAGGAACGGGTGCAGAATGACTCCACTTACTGGTTGATTTTCGAGCTGTTGTGGCGAGATTATTTTCGGTTTATTTGCGCGAAGCACGGCGATCGCGTCTTCTACCCTTCGGGATTACAGGGAATATCAATTCCCTGGCAGCAAGATTGGGAGCGATTCGAACTCTGGCGGACGGGTAATACTGGATTTCCACTGGTGGATGCCAATATGCGAGAGCTTTTGCTGACTGGGTTTATGTCTAACCGCGGGCGGCAGAATGTGGCCAGCTTTTTGACGAAGAATCTCGGTATTGACTGGCGTATGGGGGCGGAATGGTTTGAGTCGCAACTCGTGGACTATGACGTTTGCAGCAACTACGGAAATTGGAACTACACGGCGGGCGTGGGCAATGACGCGCGCGGCTTTCGGTATTTCAACATTCTCAAGCAGTCAAAAGACTACGACCCGCAAGGAGAGTACGTCAAACATTGGCTGCCTGAGTTGAAGCAGGTCCCCGCCGCCAAAGTTCACGAACCTTGGAAATTGCAGCCGGTCGAGCAAAAGCGGTTTGACGTGCGGTTGGGAGTCGATTATCCGCGGCCCGTCGTGGATTTGATGAAGTCCGTGAAGGCGAACGAGAAGACTTACGAAACAGCGATCGCCCGCGCCCACTAGCCTGCAGGCATAACCCAAGTGACGATAGATTTAACAAAAAGCCTAGCACTCAAGTTGCTTTATTAACCTAAAGCACTCGCCTGTTGTTCAGAATGATATGATCCGTTCAGATTGAGGTCGTCAGTATTTTCACTCGTCACAGGCTGACGATTTAGAACGTGTCGTTGAGTTTTTAGCGGAAAGATTAGTGCTGCCGTCGGCATGACCGAGTGGTAGAGACATGAATGCAGGGAATCTGTTGGCGAGATCGCGACGTGCAGTCGCGATCGGCGGCAGCCTGCGTCAAATTTTGCGTTTTTGAGGGTGTCATGAATTCCGTCACGGTCATTGGGTTAGACGCACAGGAGCGACAGGAGATCGCGAACAGTCTGGGTCTAGATCGATTCGATGCCCGCGGTGGTCAGGCGTTACAGGATGCTGTGGCGCTGGAGTTAGGGCAGGAGTTTGCGGAGGCGATCGCTACGGCAAACACGAATGGAGTGGATGACACGATCGTGTTTGAGAGCGTCATCATTCAGCCAAGTCTGGAGATTCCCTATGCACCTGACATCATCGTCGATACGGTTCGACTACCTGCGACGCTGACAATTTCTAGTGGTGACGAACTGGAGATTGTCGGCACGGGAGACACGCAGCTCATTGCAGCATCCAATCGACGCGCATTAAACATTGCTGGGACTGGCACCGTTAGTTTGTCTGATTTAGAGATTTCTGGGGGCAGACAGGCTGGTCTTTCTGCTTCTAGTGGCGGCGGCGGTGGCGGTGCGTTTGGCGGTGGACTGTTTTTGAGCAGTGGTAGCAACGCGATCGCTGACACTGTAATTTTTTCCAATCACTCAGTCCGTGGCGGAAACAGCTCCGGTACAGGTGGCAATGGCGGCACGGGTAGCGGCGGATTGTCCAGCGGTAGTAACGGTGCCACGGGCGGGAATGGAGCTGGAGCAAATCGCGATCTCGATATTGGCATTGGTGGAGGTGGCGGCTCGGGCGGAGAAGGGGGTGCGTTTGTTGGGGGTGAGTCAGGCTCGCCTGGGGGGAGCGGTGGAGCTGGGAACAACTCAGGAGTAGGCGGAGGCGCTGGTGGCGGAGGCGGCGTGGGCGGGGGTGGCACCTCGCGCGTTTGGTTTGGCGGAAATGGCGGAAATGGAGGTAGCGGTGGTTTTGGCGCTGGCGGGGGGGCAGGCGGGGGTGGCGGGGGTGGCGCAGCCGCTGGTGTAGGAGGAGGCGCAACAGGTGGCTCGGGTGGTCGCGGTGGATTTGGGGGTGCCTTTGGGGGAAGCGGTACGAGTGGCAATGCGGGTGCCACAGGTATTGGCGGCAGTATTATCCCGCCACGGTCGTCGAATCCTGGAGATGGAGGTCGAGCGGGATTTGGTGGTGGTGGGGCTGGACTTGGTGGGGCTGTCTTCGTTGACGAAGGTGCTGGACTGGTTCTGATTGACAGCTCGTTTACGGATAATTCTGCGGCTGGAGGTAATGGAGGAAGCGGTGCTACCACTCTCGATGACGGGCAGGGGCGCGGTGGAGCGATTTTCGTGCGATCGGGTGGGGTGCTTCAGCAGCAAAACACCACGTTCGACAGCAATTCGGCAGAAACAGCAAATAGCGATATCGCCGCATTCGGCTCCGTCAGCGAGCTGGAAAAGCCGACGATAACGGTGACGGCGAGGGAGACGGCTCCAAGTGAAGCTCCATCCGAAACTCGACAAATTGGGATTTTCACCATCGCTTTAGACAGCCCTTTCCCCCTCCCGCTCGATATTGCGTACTCGCTGGCTGGCACGGCTCAAGCCAAGGATTATCGCGTTAGCTTCGAGCCGAATACGGTTGAATTTACCGAGTCAAGTTTTAGAATTCCGCCCGGAGTTATCGAAGTCACGGCGCGAATTGAAGCGGTAGACGATGACGACTTCGATCCGAATGAAACGGTTGAGTTTCTGCTAACGGCTGCGGAAGAAGGCGATCGCTATCAAGTCGGCACATCCGACCGAGCCACCCTCACCATTGCCGACAACGAGCCAGAAGTTAGCTTTGCAGCGGCAAATTTCGGCTCCGTCACTGAAGGAGAGTCTGGAGCGTTTGTTCTGAACTTGTCGCAGCCCGTTAGTCGTAGAGGCGGCATTGTCGTTCGCTATGAAGTGAGCGGGAGCGCCAGCGGCGGCAGCGATTACGACGCTTTCGACCCGCCCAGTATTCTGATTCCCGAGGGCGCCCAGACTGCGACTATCGATGTTTCAACCTTCGGCGACGACCTGACTGAAAGTTCGGAGACAATCGCCCTTACGCTACTCGACTCTGGAGCCGGTGACGGCTATGGAGCGAGTGAAACTGCTCGAACGGCGACGCTGGAGGTTGCCAACGCAGACTCTAATTTCCAAACCGGCACGAAGGGAGTGCGCATTCGCGAAACGGGAGACAGTACTGCTGTTTTTGAAGATGGAGCGACGGACAGCTATTCGGTGGTGTTGACGGCTGAGCCAAGTGCCACTGTAGAGGTCTCTTTATCGAACGATCCCGCCCAACTGCGAACGAGTGCGTCGAGTCTTCAGTTCGATACGAGCAATTGGGACGTGCCGCAGGTGGTGACGGTAGAGGCGATCGCCGATGCCATCGTTGAATCTGCCGAAGAGAATACGAGTTCGATTGCTCATACGGTTTCGAGTGCGGATGCGGGGTATGACGCGATCGCCGTTGAAGAAGTCGCTGTCAGCATTACCGATACAGTGTTTGACGCAGCGGATACGGCTGAAGGCTTAGAAAGTGCTCTAGAAGAATTGCAAGCCATTATCGAGCGGGAATTATTGGCCGTCGATTTGCCCATCGTGGGATTGCTGGGAGATTCGGCACCGGGATTTATCGACAGTTTCAAAAATGAAGTTGTCAATGCAGTCGCAACTGCGAAGGCACTGACGCCGGAACGGCTTCAGGAGTTGTTGCAGGAGAAGTTACGAGAAATTTTCCCGGCGACAGAAGACAATGGCGCGGGGCCGAAAGCGAATGTTTCCATCGACAGCATTTCAACGTCAGAAGTAAGTTTCAACATTAATATTGGCGAAACTTACGAGCTGGCCGATTTTTCGCTCGCTGCTGATTTAGGTTTGCCCGCGCTGGGAATAGAGATCGACGGGCGGGCGCAATCTCAATTCAATTACGGCTTGAATCTGACATTTGGCATCAATAAAAACTTCGGTTTTTTCATCGATGCTGGTGTGGATGAAGACACGGGATTGAAAAAGACGGGCATTGCTGCCAACGTCGATTTCTCCTTGAGTGAAGATTTTAGCGCTACCGGTAATTTAGGCTTTTTGACCATTGATGTTGAAAACAACGTTGATGCTGAAGACCCAGTCGCGAGAAATCCCACGCGAGCTGAAGCCAAACTAGAGTTTGGCCTGAATGATATCGACAACATCCGCAAGGTCATTTACTTCGATGGTGTCGAGGACGGACAACGCAATGGACAACTCGATCTCGATCAAGGCGAGTCATTTGTCTCTTTGGGTGATGACGTATTTGAAGCACTCGGGGCAATTCCTGAAGCTCTCGATACGAACGGCAACGGCCAATACGACGAGACGAGCGAAGGGGTCTTTGCCGTTAGCGACGAAGCGGATACCAGCGAGAAACGCTTCTTCTTTGATGCCAATCGCAACGGTCAGGTCGATGCGGGCGAGCCTTCCACAGTTTTGGGTGAGGAGATCTTCGATCGCTTCAGCGACATCCCCAGCAAATTCGATGCCAACGACAACGACGAGTACGACGAACCCACAGAAGGGGTATTCTCGATCGCCGATGCCCCTGACGACGAAGACCGCATCACGCTGCGGGAGCTGAAAAATGATTTTGAAACCGAAGCTCTGTTCGAGGCAACGCTGACGGCTGAAGCGAATTTGGGATTGCAAGCAGAAACCAGCATCGAAATTCCCAACAGTCCCTCTTTCTTGCCCACATTTCTAGTCGATATTGATGTCGATTTTCCCACCCTTGGCTATGCGAATGGCGAACTGCTCGATCCTGAAGCGCCGACGGTGAATTTCAACAACCTTCAGATCGACCTGGGTTCCTACGTCAGCGATTTCGTGAAGCCCGTTCTGGAGCGAATTGATGAAATCATCGATCCATTTCGTCCTGTTTTCGATCTACTCAACTCCGACACGAAATTGCTGACCCAAATTGGGCTGGACTTTTTGTTCGACCAAGACGGCGATCGCAAAGTCACTCTCCTCGAACTCGCCGCTGGACTATCAGGGAGATCGATTGACACGAGCTTTTTCAACGCGATCGAGAAAATCGACGATCTCAATCAACAAATCCGTGAATTGGACAGCGAAGCAGGAGACATTCTGCTCGACTTCGGTTCGTTCGACCTGCCAAATTTCGATGCCACGGGAGAGGGCGACGCTCGCGGTGTTACGCCCCGTGCCAAAGATGCTATCGGAAACATCAAAAATAAGATCGACAATTTACCGACGGGTGGGACGACGGGAAAGCAACGGGCGATCGCCAAAGGCTTCACCGATGACGGCGATTTTGACGTGCCTGTCCTCACCGATCCATTCACAGCGTTGGGGCTGCTTCTGGAAACTCCCGACACCAATTTATTCACCTACGACATGCCAGAGCTGGCCGTAGGCTTCGAGATCTCCCGCAGCTTCCCGATTTTCGGCCCCATCAGCGGCTTATTTGAAGGCCAGTTCGAGCTCTCTACCGATCTAGCCTTCGGCTACGACACGTTCGGCCTCAATCAGTGGAGTAACGACGATTTTGCAATTGCATCGGCAGACTCGATTTTTAACGGATTTTTCGTCAGCGATCGCGCCAACGCAGACGGCACGGGAGCCGACGTCAGCGAACTAGCCCTGCGAGCGTCTCTAGCCGCTGGAGCCGGACTCGACGTCCTGGTGGCATCAGGATTTTTGAAAGGTGGAATTCAGGGCATTGTTGGCATCGATTTGGTAGACGTTGGCGAGAACAACGGTACGGATGACGGCAAAATTCGCGCGTTTGAAATCGGCGATCTCCTCGACACTCCATGGGAACTGTTCGACATCAGCGGCACGATTGAAGCCTTCCTCGGCGCGGAGGTGAACTTCTTAGGCCGCACGGTATACGACAATCAGTTCGCGACCTTCGAGCTGGCTCAATTCGGTACGGGACAGGCATCGAGTGGTGCAGGACGGGCGATCGATGGGGCGATCGTGGCCGGACAGGTGTTCTTCGACGCCAACTTCAACGGCATCCTCGATCCAGGCGAACCGTTTGCCTTCACCAGTGAGGAGGGCACCTTCGATCTCGACATTCCCAAGCCCACCTACGACACCAATTTCAACGGCGTCATCGATCCCTCCGAAGGCCGCATCGTCGTAGCCGAAGGGGTGGATACGTCTACATTCCTCGATCGCGAAACCTCCATGTATTCGCTGCCCAACGCCACAGCCGTCACGCCTCTGACCACACTCGTTACTGTGGGCGTGCAGCGCGGCATGACCGAATCCCAAGTGCAGTCGCAGCTCAAATCCAACCTGGCATTACCTAATGTCGATCTGCTCAACTACGACCCCCTTGAAGCGATCGCCCAAAACGAAGCTAGCGGTCTCACCGTCTTCGTCGAGCAAGTCAAAGTTCAAAGCGTCATCGACCAAACCACTAGTCTGCTTAAAGGCGCGATCGCTGTTGATAATCCAGCCTCAATTGCCAGAACCGGAGCCCTTGCCAACGCCACGACTGACAGAGAGATTGCTGAATTCGCGATCGAGGCTGTCGCAGACGCATTGTTACAGGATGCCCAACTCGCTGCCGCTCGTGTAGACTCACCCAGCTTCGACCTCAGCAATGTTCAAACCGTCGAAGCGATTCTGCAAAACGCCGCCACCAAAGCCGGAACGAGCTTGGAAGAAGACGTGTCTTCAGGAGTCGCCCAAATTGTGGCTGAAGGCAATCAGGACCTCGATGACACAGTTCCCACGTCGGTGACGAATCAAGAACTAAGCGACGAGACATTTTTCACCAATCGCAGTCGTAGCGCTAGCGATCGGCAAGTTTTATCCCTCGGCAGAACGTCCGACGACCTGCAAGCCTTGGGAGGGGGTGAGATTACTTCGGAAGACGCGATCGCCAACAACACGGGCGCATCCATCGACGCGCTGATTGAAAAAGAGGCGCTAGGAGGCGAACCCGGCCGCATTCCCGCTATTGCAGATACAACCAGCGCTGCTCGGGACGCCTTGATGGTGCAAAATTCCCTCTCGGGCACTCCTGAAGCTAACGGGCTTGCGGGCAGTTTGCGGAATGATGAGATCGACGGACGTAGAGGCGGCGACGTTTTGGCCGGAGAAGCTGGCGACGACGCTCTCTCAGGCGGAGAAGGAGCAGACATCCTGCGGGGTGGCTCCGGTGATGACATTCTTGAAGGCAATGCGGGGAATGATGCTCTGTTAGGCAACTCGGGCGATGACGTCCTCGACGGCGGCACAGGAGTCGATACCCTTGAAGGTGGCTCAGGAGAGGACACCCTCGGCGGCGGCGCAGACACCGATTTCCTCTACGGCAACGCCAGCAACGATCTCATCTCGGGCGATGCGGGCAGAGATTTTCTATTTGGCGGCTCGGGGGATGACATTCTAGACGGTGGTGCGGGCAACGACGCGCTGCAAGGCGAGACGGGCAACGACGCACTGCAGGGGGGAGACGGAGACGACGACCTCAACGGCGGACGCGGCACAGACACCGTGACAGAGGTAGCCGATGCTGATTTTGAACTAACCAATACGCAGCTGAACGGACGCGGCACAGACGCACTGATAAGCATCGAACGTGCCAATTTAACGGGCGGCGATGGAGTCAACACTCTCGACGCCTCCGCCTTTAGCTTGGGGGCGATCGCCCTCTCCGGTCGCGGCGGCAACGACACTCTAGTCGGCAGTCGCACCCAAAGCAGCATTCTCGACGGCGGTGACGGCGACGACCTGTTGCGTGGCGGTGACAGCGACGACATCCTCGACGGTGGCACGGGGATTGACACGTTAGTAGGTGGAGCTGGAGGCGATCGCTTCCGGGGCGGTACGAATGACGACGATATCAGGGGCGGGGAGGGGATGGACACCGTCATCGCCGCCGGAAATACCGATTTCGAGCTGAACGACACCCAGCTGACCGGACGCGGTACCGACACGCTCGAAAGCATCGAACGGGGCGAACTCAGTGGCGGCATCGGGGATAACTTTTTAGATGCGTCGGTCTTTTCTGGAAACGTAACGCTCGCGGGCTTCTCTGGAGCCGATCGCTTGCTAGCTGGTAGCGGCGACGACCGACTCGACGGTGGCAGAGGCGAAGACGTGCTGACTGGCAACGAAGGCAGCGATACTCTCGTAGGCGGGCTGAATGACGACACCTTGACGGGCGGCGGAGGCGTTGACACGTTCGTCCTTACCGATGGCGAAGGCACGGATACAATCGCTGACTTTGAAGTCGGCACGGACGTTTTGGCTTTGGGGGGCAGCCTCAGTTTCGGAGCAATCGCCATTATCTCCAACACGGATGGCAGTGCCCGAGTCGAAGTTACGGGTAGCAATGAAATTCTGGCTGTTTTAACCGGCATCAATGCTTCTCTGGTTACGGTCAATGATTTCGTTACCGTCTAAACGAGACAGCAGATACTAACTGTGTGAGGAAAGGAGTGGATTCGTGTATCGAGAAATTCTTGCCCTGATGGCATTAGGCATTGCGCTGTCTGCCTGTGGAAGCGAAACGACTTCACCTGTGGCGATCGCCCCTGAGCCCGTCGCTCGCGTGAATTCAATCTACTTCGACGATACCGATCGCGTCCGAGTTGAAGATGTGGCTGTCGCTCATGCGTTCGCCAATTTACCCTTTGCTCGTCGCGATCGCGCGACTCTCGCGACTGCGGTAGGTGCGTTATTGCGCCCTACAGTAACCATCCCGCCCGATCGCATATTTCCCGAACCCTTCGCAGCAGATATTGACTTTGCTACACCTGCTGCTGCCATCGACTTAGCTGATGCCGCCGTCGTTCAAGCTGCCTTGACGATAGTTCCGCAAAATCGGTCGCAATCTAATCTCGCGGCTGCAGCTACTGTCCTCCTCTCTTCTCGCCTAACGCTCGCTCCCGAAGACATTCGCGCCATTCCCGGCGAAGCTATTCCCGTGCCCGTACCCTCTTCGCGCCCGTTCCCTGCACCTACCCCCAATCCCGCCGAACTGGCTGCCCTCCTACAAGATGGCGAATGCGATAGCTGCCAGCTGCAGGGCGCTAATCTGAGCGCGATCGCGGTAGGTATCGACCTCGAAAACGTCAGCCTTCGCGAATCCGATCTGAGTTTTGCCGATCTAACTCAGGCAACACTGCGGAATAGCAATCTGACATCGGCAATCTTGCGCGGTGCCACAGTCGTCGAAACAGACTTCCGCGAAGCGACCTTATTCAGCACCGACTTTCGAGAAGCCGTACTGCGGGGTGCCATTTTCGCCGCCAGTGGATTGCAAGGGGCAATTCTCCAAGCGACTGATTTACGCGGAGCGGACTTCAGCGATGCCGATCTCACTGACGCCATTCTCATAGAAGCTAATCTGGCCGATGCCAACTTCAGTACCGCCACATTCGAACGTACTCAACTTGATGCCGCAATCCTCTTGCGCGCCGATTTTACCGGAGTGTCGTTAGCCACTACCGACCTCACCGATGCCGATCTCAGGGGAGCTAATCTAAGTACTGCAAACCTGAGCGGAGCTATCTTTGCCAACACCCGCTACGATACAAGCACCCAATTTCCCAGTGGTTTCGATCCCGAACGAGCAGGTCTGGTACTTCAACCCTAAAAAGGCGCCACTGCCATACTGAACAAAGAGCACAATAGAGAGTACATCTGCACCGTACTGTCATCACTATCTAGGGAGAAGACAGCCAACAGTCGTTGCCTTCCACGATGCAGAAGATTGCTCCACTATTGAAGCGATCGCAAGGCCTTCAGCCGCTCATTACAGGCTAACTGGGAACGTTTCAGCAAAACGACAATATCCGCGACTATTAATAGGTTTATATGCTTACGTCGATCTCGTTACACTTTTATACGAATCTATTCAGAGATCGAGCTGTCTAAACTCATAGATAAGCCTTACACAAAAAGTAATGAAGTAAGTAACTGAATCGCTCTTACTGAGCCAGATTGATGTAACGCTTTACTCTCAAGGTAGCTCTCACTACATGTGCATAGATGCTACGTGAGGCAAGAAAAGTATTACGTGAGATCGCACAGGAACTCGGGATGGGTAATCTCAGTATGTAGGCGGTGTAAAGTGACGGCATATCCACGAGGCGAAGCATCTTTTGCACTCGTTTGTGATTAGCCATCCTCGAGATTTCCGGATGTTACGTCCAGTTTCAAACGCTCCTTTGAAAATTGGTGCGGATTTTATCCTCATTCACTTACCTAATCGCCCCTGTTGTTCGAGCGAATCCAGCTTGCGGTAGTTAGAAAATTATGTCAGCTTCTGTGCCCTTCATCTTCCGACCTGGCGAGTTGAGCAACCAACTCGATCGCGGCTTAACTAGTCGCCAAACCGGATATTGGCACATTCAATTGGAGTCAACGTCATCTGCTCCAGCTCGGGACTGGTATCTCACCTGCGTGGTAGGTCGGATTACGTATTCAGGGTCTAAACCGCTCGGTTGGGATGCCTTCATCCAAACATTGCAACGCTTCGTGCCGCAGTTAAACGAACCGGCAAAACAAGCAGCACTTCGAGATTTCGAGCGGCATGCCACAGAACAGCAACGCAATTTTCTCAGTCTGACTGTCAATCGTATGGCGGCTCAAGGTATTTTGCCTCGCGCCGAGATCGAGCGCGCCATGAAATTAGCTACTCTCTGCGATCTCGATGTTTGTCTCCTCGATCGCTCTGGCCGAGGTGAGTTTACTGAAGATTACCAATTCATGACGCGCTCTCCCATCACGGGATTTGAGTGGGGTGCCTTGAAAAGCACTAGTCAGCAGCGGCATCTGCAATGGCAGCGCATCACTCCCCACGTCCCTTCGATGGAAGCCGTGCCTGTCCTTAATATTGAAGCTGTGGCGCAACGCGCTCTTTCAGAGGTTCAGCGTCAACAGCTACAAAGCTTAACCGAGCGCCGCGAATCGTTGGCAACTGTGGCTCGTCGTTTGGCTGCCGATCCGCTCAAAGTTGCCGCCACATTTGCACCGCTGGTGCAACAAGGTTTGGTTTCACTTTCCCTCAATCGCGCTTCAAGTGCGGCGGCTCCCACAGCACGTTCTTCTACTCCTGCTGTTGCCGCGCGTCCAGTTGCCGCGCGTCCAATTGCCGCGCCGTCGCCCGTAACCTCGCGATCGCCCAATCGTCAGGTTCAATCACCGGCCCCAGCCGTTCGGCCTCCGCAGCCATCGTCTGCCTCGACAGTGACGCCAGCACCGCAGCAGGCAAGGCGATCGCAGGGCAAGCCCGAGGTTTTCGTTGTCGATGACTCTCCGCTCATTTTGCGGCAGTTTCAGACATTGGTATCGAGTTTGGGTTATCAGCCGGTCACCTGTGACAATGCCTTATCTGCCGTCCAAACCATGTTGAATCATCGTCCGGTCACCATCTTCTTAGACATCAACATGCCAGGCGCATCCGGATTTGAACTGATTAAGCAGATCCGACGCCAGCCGCAACTTGCGGACATACCTGTCGTGATCATGACAGCCGAGCAATCTCAGTCCAATCAAAAGCGGGCGCAATGGGCCAAATGTACATTTTTAGAGAAACCGCTCTCTGCAGCAGATATTTCCGGTTTCTGCGCTCGGTTACATGACATCTTGCAGCAGGTCGCCCCATCTGTGAGTTCGTCGCCGAGGTGATTGTTCCCCCATGAAGCTCAAACACAAGAGCAGTTGAGAGGTCAGCAGCAGATCGTATGAATCTCCGATACAGTGTGAATTTGGTAACCTGCAATCCAAAAGGATGTTTTTCAAGTCGTGACGATGCGCGTTTTTGTAGTTGACGATAGTTCCGTAGATCGGCACCTAATTGTCTCCCTACTGCAGGACCTCGGTCATCAAGTGGAGACAAGTGAAACGACAACGGGGGTCATTGAAAAGATTTCGTCTGGAGTCTACGATGCCGTATTTTTGGACATCGTCATGCCTCAACAAGATGGCTATAAATTTTTGCGCGAGTTGCGCTCCAATCAATCTACGGCGAGGCAGCACGTGATTCTCTGTTCGAGTAAGAAAACCTCGTTAGAAATCAATTACGGCATCAAACGGGCTGGGGCCAATGACTATATTGTTAAGCCCGTCACGCGCGAGAGTCTGACCCAATCACTACAGAAGATGTGAAGAAGTAGAGCAAAACAATGGCTACATCTTACGACCTGCCAGAAATCGATACCGACCCTCTCGCCACAACGGGCAATCGGGCCACTTCATCGTGGCGCGATCGCGTCTTGGTGGCGCGAATTGGCGATCGTGATTGGGGATTTCCTGCCCCGTGGGTCTCTGAAATTATCGTTATTAACCGCAGCCAAATTATGCCGCTGCCGTTTTACGACCCCACCATTCTTGGCGTGATCCACCATCAGGGCAAACTCGTGACCCTAGCCGACGGTCAACGCCTTTTGTCCGAGCTTTCTCAGCAGCAGGCGCGAGCTGTCGTACCGGAGCAGCTCACGGTGATGGCGTTGGGGCCGAGCGCGCCTCATCTGTCTGGCGTGGGCATCATGGTCGATCGCGTTTTGGGCAGCGAATCGGCTCAGCCGGGAGCGTCATCAGCCTCGGCTTCCAACAACTCGTGGAAGATGGTCGATCCCGACTCTATTAATCCGCATCTGTGGCACCCCTTGCGCTGGCAAGCCTCAGATGAGTAATTTCCCGCGTCTGTGGCTCGCGTCTAGTTTCACCCACTGCTACGCAGATCTCGTTTTCTCCTGCCCCCTGTTGTTTCCACTGCATTTGCGATAGGACCGCTCGATATGGCTACTCATTCCGTCACCAGCAACCCAGTAGGGACTAGCGCAACTTCGACCCGCGTGCCCTTGCGGCAATCGCTGGGTTTCAAGCTGTTTCTGTTCACTGGCTTCGGCGCATTGATGGGGCTGGGCGCGATGGTGGGTTTCACCTGGAAAAACTCGACCGATGCGGCCAGGTCAGAAATTCAGACGGCGGTCAGTCGGCAGGTCGGCGCGATTGAAAGTAAGCTGACGCCGATTCAGCAGCACGCGCGGGCGATGGCAACCGCGGTATCGGCGTACAAAAGCCAGGGCATTCAGGATCAAAAGACTTACGAAGACCTGGCCTTTGGCTTTTTCCTCAGTCAACCTGATATTGGCTACGGTCTGGGCTTCGGCCAGACACCGACATCGCTGCTGGGCGATCGCGATTGGTTTTTCCCGTACTACTATTACGACCAAGACACCGACGCCCAGATCGGTGGCCGTTTGCCCGCTCCCTACGAGAACGTGATTTATTCCGAAATCGCAGTGGACAGCGGCTACAACGAAGAGGTCTACTACACCCAACCGGTGGAAACTCAGCAGGAGGTGTGGCTAGAGCCGTATGGGGCTAACGGCGTATTGTTGATGACCTATGCCGCACCCATTTTTGACGAAGCCCAGAACTTGCTGGGGATTACCAACGTTGACATCACTGTATCCGACTTGGTGGCGCAACTCGGTGAGGCAGGCGTCGTCAAGGGCGAAGGCTATTTCGCCGTGCTTTCGGGTGAAGGTAACATCATTACATTTCCGCCCAATCAACCTCCTGCTCCAGAAGAAGGGGAGGCAGGCAGCAGCTTTGAAACCGACGAAACCTTAGCCAAAATTTGGCCGAGTATCGCTCGGGCCGCTGCTAGTGAACCAGCTGGATTAGTATCGATTCCGGGTTCGGGTAATTTCTGGGCGTACGAAAAAGTCGCTAGTACGGAATGGGTGATGCTGGCGTCCGTTCCCGTCGGTACCGTTGTCTGGCCTGTGGCGCTCTCATCACTGGGTTCGGCAGCTTTGGCGGCTCTGGTGTTGGGCGGAGCGGTATGGTTGTTCGTGCGCAGCCTCAACCAGCGTCTCGACCCGATGCTGGCGGAATGTAATAAGCTGGCCGTCACAGATGCCTCAACATTGACGCAATTGCGCGATCGCGATGAAGTGGGTCGTCTATCGGTATCATTTTTTAACTTGCTCGATCGCCTGCGGGCCAACCAGCGCCAAATCGAGCAAGAAGCTGCTCGTCGAGTGGAAGTACAGCAGTCGATGACTGAGGCTGCCGAGCGTGAAAGTGCGGCTCTGCAAGAAGATGTCGAGCATCTCCTCGATGTCGTGTCGGCAGTGGAAGAAGGCGATTTGACCGTCCAGGCGAACGTTAGCGAGCGCGCTACGGGGCTGGTGGCCGATACCCTCAATCGCTCCGTCGAGGGATTGGGCCAGGTGATGCAACAGGTGTTTGGTACGGCCCGGCAGGTCTCCAATGGGGCAGACAACATGAAGGCGATCGCCCAGACGGTAGCTACCAATGCCAGTCAGCAAGTGCAGTCTGCCGAACAGGTGTTGCAGCTGGCCGAGCAGGTAGAACGGGCAGCCCAAGACTCTGCTGCTCAGGTGCAAACCACCAACACTGAGCTGATATCTGTGAGTGCGGCGGTAGATAACGGTCAAAATGCAGTGCGCGGACTGAACACGGGTATTAACACTCTGCAACAAGGTACCGACCGCATCGTCCAGCAGATGAAAACGTTGGGTGAATTTGTCGGTTTGGCCGAACAGTTCGTGCAAGACCAGAGCAATATCGCGTCAATGACCCAAGTGTTGGCTCTCAACGCGTCTCTAGTGGCAGCCCGAGCGACCGAGCAGCGCGACCCGCGCCAGTTTGCTACGGTAGCCCGCGAGTTTGAATCCATTGCCGAACAGGTCAGCACGTTGGCTCAACAAACCAATGAAGGTTTGGACGTGCTAGAGCAGCGTACCGGCCAAATCCATACGGTGGTGACTTCCGTGGATGCTGAGGTGCAAAACCTCGGCGGCCTAGTCGAAGATCTAACGCAAGAAGCCGATCAGTCTAGCGAAGCCTTTGAAAATGTTCGGTCGGTGACTGACCGCGCCGTAGGCAGCGGTGAGACGATTGCTCGTTCCAGCCAAGAGATTATGGCAGCGGCCCAGTCTACCGCTCAGGCCATGCGAGGCATCACCGATTCCACCCAGCAGACCGAGCAGCTCACGCTGACCACTCGCACCCGCTCCGAGTCGATGGAACAGCTATCGGGTCAGCTGATGGAAAGAATTCAATTCTTCCAATTACCCAGTGCGTCGGATCTACAGATTGACGAGATAGACGGAAGCCAGAACGGCACCGCAGATGCCGTCGATCGCGATAACGAGACGGCGATCGCCGCCGAAATTTAAGCAGGAAGGGTTCTAATGACCGCCACTCGCACGCATGACTTAACCCGCGCCCCTCAGGTGCGGTCCCCCCAGTCGCTAGTGACTCAGTTGCGCCAGCGCGCGATCGCGCTAGGGGCTGTAGCCATACTGGGTGGTGGCGGTCTGCTGGGGGTGTGCGCCTGGCAACATCGCAGCGCCCGTCCCGCTACGGTTGAGCCGCAAACCGACCTCGCGCCCTCCGAGCTGGCGATCGCTGGCGGAGGACTTGCCTGGCTGGTCGTTCTGGCGATGTTATCTCGAGAACTTTGGACTTTCCCGCAACGACGTATCGGTCAACCGCTATCCCAAATCACCCAAGCCGCGCGTCGGCTCGGTACGGGGGAAGACCTTTTTCCCCGCACGTTGCCCTATGCCGATGAATGGAGTCAATTGGGACATTGCCTCGAGCAGGTCAATGCCTCGATTGCATCCAGAAGCTCTGCTGGTTCTCTTTCCAACCCGCACCACGAGTTAGACAACACCGTTCCGAGCGAGGTGCATGCTCTGCAGAACATGCGTCGTTTGCAGTCTACGCTCACAGACCTCGAGTCAGGACGGATAGCCGAGCCGGGGGACGAGCCACTGCAACTCACCAGTGCGAATCTAGACCTGCCGCAGGTTCTCGAGACTGTACAACAGCTCGAGGCTGCGCTCTCACAACTGGATGCTTCTGCGCGAGTTGCGACCGAGAACGCGCAACAGCAGGCGAACGCCGTCACCGGCATCTTGTCCTTTATGCGCGAATCGGAGCAGTCTGCACGCCAGTCCGCCGCAGAAGTGGACAGAGCGCAAACGGCCTTGGCCGAGCTGCACGAGGAGATCGTGCGAGGAGAAACCGCAACCACGGATCTGAGTGTTGATATCGACCACTTGCAGGCAGCGGCAGAGCGCATCGTGCAACGGGTGAAATCGCTGTCAGAATTCGTGGAGGTGGCCGATCGTTTCGTGCAGGATCAAAGTCAGATTGCGTCTTTGACCCAGACCTTAGCCATGAGCGCTTCGCTTCTATCAGCCCGAGCGTCCGCACAGCGCGACCCCAACCAGTTTTTACCCCTGGCACTGGAGTTTGGTGCCGTAGCCGAACAGGTACAACGGCTAGCTCGTCAAACCAACCAGGAGCTTGGCGGCCTCCGCCGTCGCTCGACCCAGGTACGCGAAGCCGTAACAGGAGCCAACGCAGAGGTAGAAAGCCTCAGCGCGTTGGTCGAACAATTGAGCGGCGACGCAGCCCGGGCGGGTGAGGTCTTAAAGCAAGTCAATGACTCTACGGCACAGGCAAATCGAGCCGAAGCAGCGGTAACCCATTCTCAGCTAGCCGCGATCGACTCCACTGCTGCTGCAACTCGAATCGTCAAGGAAACATCTGACCTTGCCGATCTCGCGGTGTCCCAGATGCACACGACGCGAGCGCGGGTCGCCGCAATTGATGCCGGAGTGCAACACCTTTTGCAAGCGCTTCAGAGTTTGCCAGTGTCGCCGGTTCCGTCAACAGTAATTCCCACGTCTCTTGCCGCCGACGCCCCCGAAGCTATCTCGCCGAGCGGGTAGGGCGATCCAGATATTGTTCGACTTCTTTGCAGCTTGACTTCGTTCTTCCGATCTTCATTGCAGGACTATTTCCCATGACCGCACGCTCGAATCCATCTGCTACGCCAACCTCCGCAGCGATTCCGGCCACCCCCGTACTCAAGTCTATCGGAACGCGCCTGTTACTTTCGGTATTGGGTGGAGCTGCCGTTGGTTTGGGACTCTTGGCCGTATTTACCTACTCCAGCCTGGAAAGCAGGGCCAAATCGGAAATCCGCAGCTCCCTCAAAAACGAAGTCAGCGCGGTCGAAAGTAAGCTGACGCCGATTCAACAGCACGCGCGGGCGATGGCTACGGCGGTGAGCGTGTTCAAAAAGCGCGGCGTTAGCGAGCAGAAGGCTTATGAAGATCTAGCCTTCGAGTATTTTCTCAGCCAGCCCGATATCGGCTACGGACTCGGCTTCGGCCAGACTCCCAATTCACTGCTGAGCGATCGCCCGTGGTTCTTTCCGTATTATTACTATGACCAAGATACGGAAGGACAGCAAGGCGGCCGCTTGCCTGCTCCCTACAATAATGTCATTTACTCCGAAATTGCCGTTGATAACGGTTACAACGAGGAAATTTACTACACGCAACCGGTAGAAACCCAGCAAGAAGTGTGGCTGGAACCCTACGGAGCTAACGGCGTACTGCTAATGACCTACGCCGCTCCCGTGTTTGACTCAGGGAAAAACTTGATCGGCATCACCAACGTCGATATCGGCGTGCCCCAGCTGGTGCAACAGCTTGAAGATGGGGAAGGCGTGGTACAGGGTGAAGGTTATTTTGCCGTGCTCTCGGGTGAGGGCAACATCATTACGTTTCCACCGGAGCAACCTCCAGCTCCTGGAGAGGGCGAACCCGGCAGCAACTACGAAACCAATGAAACCCTAGCTGCAATCTGGCCCAAGATCGAGCAAGCCGTTGGCAATACTCCAGAAGGCTTGGTAGCCATTCCAGGTTCCGGCAATTACTGGGCTTATCAAACCATTCCCAGCACGGGGTGGATCATGCTGGCTGCGGTGCCGGTGCGCACCGTGCTGCAACCCGTGGTACTCACCTCAGTAGGGGCAACGCTGTTGGCCGCAGGTATTTTGGCTGCAGTAGTCCTACTATTCGTGCGGAATTTGAATCGTCGCCTCAATCCGATCTTAGAAGAATGTAACAAGCTGGTGGCGGCCGATGCCTCCACGCGATCGCGGCTGGCCAATCAGGATGAAATCGGTCGGTTGTCTACCTCATTCTTCAATCTGTTGTCTCAAGTAGACGCAAACGAGCGCAAGATTCGCGAAGAAGTAGAGCGCACCAAGCAAGCCCAGCATCAACTCCAGCAGCAAGCTCAACAAATCGAATCTGAAAGCGAAATGCTGCAAGAGGATGTCGGATATTTGCTGGATGTGGTGTCGGCAGCTGAAGAAGGCGATCTGACCGTGAAAGCTGATGTCAGCGAGCGCGCGACCGGCTTGGTGGCCGATACCTTCAACCGCTTAGTCGAACAGCTCGGCAACGTGATGGCAGAAGTGAACTCGTCCGCACAGCAAACCGCTGGCGGGGCAGAAGAGCTCGAACAACTAGCCGTGTCTGCAGCCCAACAGGCTCAACGTCAAGCCAAGTCTCTGATCGAGGTGGAAACCCTGATGGAGGGGGTGACGACGCTGGCCGGAGATACGGCCCAACAAGCTCGTCTCACGGACGAATCCGTGCAGCAAGCTCGCTCTGCGGTCGTGCAAGGCCAAGCGGAAATGTCATCGCTGGCACAGAGTACGGACGTGTTGCGCCAAGGCACCGACCAGATCGTGAAGCGATCGCAGACGCTCAATAACTTCGTCGAATTAGCGGCTCAGTTTGCCAAAGACCAGAAACGGACGGCAGCCCTAACTCGCGTGCTAGCCTTGAATGCATCGATGTTGGCCGCCCGTGCCAAGGGGCAAAGCGACCCCGAACAATTTGCCAGCATTGCCAATGAGTTTGAGACTGTGGCTTCGCAGGTGAATGACTTAGCCACCAGCACCAACCAGGGCTTGATGTTGCTACAACAGCGCACCGACCAAATTCAAACTGTGGTCTCCGGTCTCAATCAAGACGTTAGCGACATCGACCAGCAGGTGCAAAGCATCACGGTCGGCGTGGGTCAGTCCCGCCAAGTGTTTGACAACATTCAGTCCGCTACCTTCCAGGTAGAAGCCGCCGGTCAGCAAACGCTGGATACCAGTCAGTCTATTGCTCAGTCGGCTCAAACCACGCTGCAATCCGTCCGCGGCCTGTCGGCAATCGCCGCCGATACATCTACCCGAGCCACCATGACGCGACAGCGTTCGGGCGTGATGGAGCAACTGTCCCGCAACTTATTGCAAAATATCGAGTTCTTCCAATTACCCGCGCGGGAAACCAGCCTCACTGATGACGATACGGTCGTCGATACAGCCCTCCCCGAGAACGGCCATCGTCCTGCCGCGGTCGGACAGGCAGCTGACCTCTAATCAGGCGACGACCTCACCTTCTCGTCGGGTGCGTGAGTTGCCTTATCGGTCTCGTTCGGACTCTGCTCCCCTGATACTGCTTACTGGATATCGTCATGTCGAATGAAGCTCTCAGTCCTGCCGAACAGGCAGAAGCCCAACTTCAGCAAGAACTGCGGGAGATGTTTGCGGTCGATACGCAGACCTATCTCCAGCGCTACAGCCAGCTCGCCCAAAATTTACAGGCGGCAAGCTGGACGGCAGATATTCAAGAGATGTATCGCTGCATCCACACCATTAAGGGCGGAGCCGTTACCGTATCCGCCGACGCTATCCTGCACGTCTCCAAAGCACTGGAAGATGTCTTGTCCGACCTCCGCTACTTGAACTCTGCCCCGCCTTTAGCCAACGGCGAGCTGAGTCAAGCGCTTCTAGAGGCGGGAGAACTGTTAACCGGAACGCTTTCTGTCAAGGGATCGGAAGCTGAAGTTAGCGATCGCGTCGCTCCCACCCTCGCCCGCATCAGCCAGATTCACGAGCAGTTGCGCGAACGGTTTTTGGCAGAGTGGGATGAAAACGCACAGCTGCGGCGCGATTTCGTCGAACAAGGGTTCGACTTGGTCGTTTTGCCCGTCGAGATGGGGGTAGAGCAGCTTAATACCGAGCAGAACCACGTCGACGCCGATCTGCTCGCTGCCGCTGCCGAAACTCTAAAAGAACTGGAGACCGTCGGGCAAGACTTGACGATGGGCGAGGAGTGGGGGCAACTGCTCGATCGCTGCCACGACCTCCTGCAAGCACCCGAGGCCTCCACCTGGAAGCAGTTGTGGCCCGAATACTTATTGGATCTGAAGCGCTGCGCCTATGGCGGCGAATTACCGCAAACCGCTGACTCAACCGCCGCAAGTCCACTGACTGCCCCCGTTGCTAACGATGCTCTCACTCCGCCGTTGGTCGATCTATCGTCCGCGCTAGATGATTTGGCTGCGTTAGGAACTGCTCCGCTGCCAGAGCTCGATCTGCCAGAAGTGCCGATACCGACCCTCGCAACGCCAACCCTCGAAGCACCGGTGACGGCGACCTCAGATATCGATATGGCCGCGATCGCCACCCCGACCGAGGACCTGCCTACGACTCAAGTACCAGACCTAGATTTGGCCACTCTGGAAACGCTAGAACTGGCAACGCCCCTTGCTCCCATCACCGAAATTAGCGAACTAGCTGCCCTCGTCGATCCTGACGCTTTCACCACTGCTGCCAGTCAAACTCTGGCGGCCCTCGGTCAAGCAGTGACGCTGGAAGGTACGCCAAACGCCAAACGCCAACTCGATGCGGCTGAAGCCAGCGTGCAAATTCCAGTTCCGCTGGGCCGCTTGGATCGGTCGGCCCGAGAAGTGGTCGACACCCTCCTGCAGGCTCGTGCCGCTCAGGGTCTCTATCGCTCCCTTCAATCTCAACTCGTACCGCTGTTGGATCTCGCGAAAGAAAGCGCCCAATATATCGCTAGCCTGCGCCAACTCCAGGATGACTACGCCCTACTGAATACATCGCAATCTCAAAGTGTTAACCCCAGCAGTGACGGCCCGACGCCTGAGCGCTATCGCCAAGGCTACGTCACTATCAACCGTCTGCTCGAAACCAGCTTGCGCTTGACCGAGCTGGGCAGCGAGGCCGAAAAAATTGCCCTCCAAACCTCCGATAGTTTTCAATCCCTGGATCGAACCATTCGCCGCTTGCAGACGACGGTGGAAGAAAGCCGACTGGTTCCGTTTCGCACCCTCAGCTTTCGAGCGCGAGCGATTGTGCGCGACTTGAGCAACCGCTATCAAAAACCGGTGCAGCTCCACGTTGCGGGCGAGCAACTCGAACTCGACGCTGGCACGACTCGCCAATTGGAACCAGCCCTGCTGCACCTGCTGCGCAATGCGTTCGACCACGGCCTCGAATCGGAAACCGAGCGCCTGGCTGCGGACAAATCGGCTACGGGTAATATTTGGCTGACGCTGCAGCGTCGAGGCAATCGCTTTCTTCTGGCCGTGCGGGATGACGGCCGCGGCATCAACCCAGAAGCGATCGCCCACGCCGCTCGTACGAAAAACCTACCGCTGCAAGACACTGGCACCACCGAAGCTTTACTGGCTGTACTCACGCAACCCGGCTTCAGCTCGCGCACCGAGGTCAGCGATGTCTCCGGTCGCGGCGTCGGCATGGACGTTGTCTCGGAAGCGATCGCAACAATTGACGGCCGCCTCAGCCTCGAATCCGAGTTTGGCCGCGGCACCACCTTCCGCATGGACGTGCCTGTACCTCACCTGCTGGTGCGCTGCATTTTGCTAGAAGCAGAAGGCCAAGTGTTTGCTGTTCCCGCCGATGAAGTCAGCACGACAGCGCTACTCGAACAGCTATTTACCAAGCCAGCTGCGGCTGACTCCCCCTATCAGCTGCTGGTCCAGGATTTAGCGGGTGACATGCCTGCTATCGACCTACGCGACTACTGGCACCACCAGGTCGAGCGCTCGCATCCTCCTACCTCCGTATGTTTGCGCGTCGACCGACCCGAACTCGATGTTAGCGCCGATGCGGCTCCCGGCATTTGGTTGCTGGCTGAAGAATTGGTCGGTCAGGAAGATTTGCCCATCGAGCTGTTGCCAGATCCCCTCAAGGCTCCCGCAGGCTTACTGGGCATGAGCTTACAAACCGACGGCAGTCTCATTCCCGTCCTCGACCCCATCGGGTTACAGGAAGCCTTGCAGCGATCGTCGCAATCGGGCGTATCGCTCCAGACAGCAGTTAGTCCAGTCGCGCCTCTATCGGTATCTCCAACGGCTCGCTCCTCTGACGTCCAGCAAATTCTCGTCGTGGACGATGCGGCCCTGATGCGCCGTCGCATCGAAGCCACCTTAACGGCCTCCGGCTACTCAGCGACTCCGCTTTCAGACGGTTTAGAAGCCTGGAACTGGCTGCAGGAAAATCCCGAACCGGCATTGGTCATTACCGACATTGAGATGCCGAATATGGACGGGTTCACCCTAATCGAACGCTGTCGCCAAGCCGGGATATCTTGTCCGATGCTGGTGGTTTCGTCGCGCCTCCTGGAAGAGTGGGGCCGTGAGGCTAGCCGTGTCGGAGCATCTGGATATCTGACGAAGGGGTTCTCGTCAGCCGAGTTAGTACAAACGGTGAGCGATTTGATCGCTTAAGCTGCACGAGGATGTAGCCCGATCGCCTGTTCATGAAGTCGAACCCAAAGCATTCATCGCTGCCACGCGAGACCGATGTTGTTGTCATCGGTAGCGGTATTGGCGGACTGTGCTGCGCTGCCTTGCTCGCTCGCTATGGTTTTAAGGTTGTCGTCTGTGAGAGCCATACGATTCCGGGAGGGGCCGCTCACGCTTTCGAGCGCAACGGATTTATCTTTGACTCCGGCCCGTCACTCCATTCGGGCCTGTCGTATTCGCCCTCGCCCCATCCCCTGCGCCAAGTGTTGGACGCGATCAGCGAAGATCTCCCTTGCGCTACCTACGACACCTGGGGCTGCTGGTTTCCGGAAGGTCGCTACGATATCGCAGTTGGCGCCGAGCCGTTTTGCGAGGTGCTGCAGCAGATTCGAGGCGATTGCGCCGTGGCTGAGTGGCGAGACTTGCAAGCTAAGATGGCTCCGCTGAAAGAAGCCGCGATCGCCATTCCCCCTCTCTCCCTCCGGTTTGACTGGGGCGCACTTGCCACCGCCGGACGCTTCACCCCTAATCTCGCCCGTCACCTCGGTCGCATCGGCACGCTGACGGGGCCGTTCTCCAAAGCGATCGCGAATATCCGAGACCCTTTCATCCGCAACTGGCTCGATTTACTCTGCTTTCTGCTCTCCGGCCTTCCTGCCGACGGTACTAGTACGGCAGAAATGGCTTTCATGTTTGCCGAGTGGTACCGTCCTAGGGTGAAGCTTGACTATCCCATCGGCGGCACGGGCGCGCTTGTCGAGGCCCTGGTCAGAGGCCTCATCAAATTTGGCGGACAACTGCATCTAGGCAAACACGTCGATCGCGTCTGCATCGAGCAGAATCGCGCTACGGGCGTGCAGCTCCGTAACGGAAAAATCCTGCGCGCGCGCGAGGCAGTCATCTCGAATGCTTCTGTCTGGGACACGCTCAAGCTGCTACCGGAAGAACAACTGCCAAACCGCGATCGCGCCAAGCGCCAAGCCACGCCTGCCTGTCACAGTTTCATGCACCTGCATTTGGGCATCGACGGTTCCACCTTGCCGGACGACCTCGCCTGCCATTACGCCGTCGTTAACGATTGGGCGCGCGGTGTCACCGCGCCTCAAAATGTCGTCTTAATTTCGATTCCGTCCGTTCTCGATCCGTCTCTTGCGCCAACAGGCAAGCACGTCATCCACGCCTATACTCCTGGCAACGAACCCTACGAGCTCTGGGCCGGTCTCGACCGCCGCAGCCCTCAATACGCTGAACTCAAGCAGCAACGGGCGGAAGTGATGTGGCAAGCTCTAGAACGCTTCATTCCCGACATCCGCGCTCGCACCGAACTCGCTCTCGTCGGCACCCCCCTCACGCACGAACGGTTTTTACGCCGCGATCGCGGCTCTTATGGTCCTGCCATTCGGGCGGGTGAAGCACTCTTTCCCGGTCCCAAAACCCCCATTCGGGGGTTACTGTGCTGCGGCGACTCGACGTTTCCCGGTATCGGTCTGCCCGCAGTGGCGGCCAGTGGAGCGATCGCGGCCAATACCCTGGCTCCTACCCACCAGCACCTCAAACTGCTGAAAACACTGAGCCTGTAAAATCTTCGGCATAAAGTCTGGAGGGGGTGGCAGCTGAGCACTCTCACATTTGCCATCAACAGAACTGAAGAAGGGAACAATAGAGATTGGGCGTTGCTGCGCGCTCTTCCACTGTTCGACTGCGTGACTGGTTTGAACGACATACCTAACGATCCGACATTAATCGTGGAATCACTCCGCCTGTCGCGATGTGTTCTTGGCCCTAGCCGCGCGCGCTCCCATCCTTCTCACCTGCAACGCCAGCAAGCGCGACTGCGAGACCTCCAGGCTCAACTGCAGCACCAGTTTCTTCATCCAATTCAGCGCGTTCCACTCGGCCCTACCGCTATTCCGCTCGCGGTGAGGCAAGCATTCATTCGGGCAGCATTACTCGTTACTCGCTACCGCACGGTTTCGGGAGCGGGTTGGCAAAGTACGATGCAATCATTCACCCTCGACCAGTACGAAGCCGACCCCATTCCCAACGAGTTAACGGCTCCAGAAGCGATCGCTTCTCTCTGCCAACATTTCCAGTTGCCGCCCGAAGATCGCCAACAGCTCGAACAGCTCTTGCAGGATCTGGATGCCCGCATCGACAGCCAGGGTCGGGTAATTCGAGCCGTCTTGGCAGATGTTGGATTGGTTTCGTTTGATGACGACGCCTCTACTGGAGAGCGTGCAGCTCGACTTTTTCAGTACTTATTCGGACTCACCATCGACCCAGGGTGTTTGCACGTTATCCATGCCCCATTGCAAATATATTTCAGTCTGCCGCTGGAAAGGCTCGCCGAGTTTGGCTCAATGGCGGCGAGCGAGCGCACCAAGTTGCAGGTGTTTATCGACAACATGAATGCGTTTAACTTCGACTCCTTCCGGCGCTTTCCCACATTTGGTCCCTGTTGTCCGGAGAACATCGATGCAGCCTGGGCTGACCGCATTGCCTGTCGAGCCCAAACCACGCCTGCTCGCGTCAAGCAAATCCTCTCCGAATCCGTAGGGCTATTGCCGCGATCGCGAGCCGAAGCCTTTCTGATTCACGACATCTGGGGTCATTACTGGCAATATCTCCTCAGTTCGCTCCGAGGTGACTACGCCGTCCTCGCTACCTGTGACGAGCCGTTACGCGCAGCTGAAACCGCCTACACGCCCTACGGCCCCCTGCGCTGTGGCGACCTATTCAAACTCGATGGAGATCGCGTTCGTATCGATGAAGATCGGGCCCGCGTATTCTTTCACGGCGAAGTTCGGCAGAGGCTGGGCCTGCTGTTTTCTCACTTACTCGGCGAGATGATGGCCGATATTGCCGAATACAAATTTGTGCGCGATCGGCCCCATGCCAGCGATCGCTTGCTTAGTTCGTCATTATTCAAAAACTATCCCGTCAAACTCGACCTCACTCTTGCCGATTTGGACTTCCTCTATCTGCGCGTTCTCAAACCTCTGCTAGAGATTCATCTTTCTCCCGTGCAGAAATCTCCCTTAGAACTCGACCTTCTCGAGCAGTGGAAATCTTCAGACAATCAGTTGGCCACGACTGCTTTATCCAACCACCTGCAAAAGGTTATTAGTCGCCTCCATGAAATTTTTCTGGAAGAATATCACTCTTTCTATCTCGCCGATATCGAACGGGAAACCAGCCTTTTTTACCAAGCTGCTGTCAACCTCGTTTACCTGCACAATGTGGTGAATCAACTATTGGCAGATACTCCGTCTGAAGGCGACCTCCTCCCCTTCCTCAACTTGGCGATTGTATTCATGAGTAGTTTCTGTGCAGAAGATAGCTTCAGTAGTTTTTGGTGGCTAGATGACGTCCTAGCCAGATACTTTTTGCCTTGTCGTCAGATACTCAAACAGTGGCTCGAGTCGAGTTCGAACTCCTGTTAATCAGGCCAGACCGGAGCGAATTCCAGAGCAATTCGAGCGAGAGCTATATGTTGGCGTTCAAGCGTACTAACCGGATTTCCGTGCGCTGATTTCGAGCGTCTGCAGGCGAGATATTCGGCAGAGGTTCGCTGAATCCTTTGCCTTCAGCCACGATGGTGTGAACCACTCCTTTCGACTTGAGGCGATCGACCACCACCTGAGCGCGCTGTTGGCTGAGTTGCTGATTGAGTGAGGCCGACCCCGTACGAGAGGTATGCCCGATAACTCGCACTGCCACGGTTTGAGCGTTAAACTCCTGCACTTCGGTGGCCAAGCGATCGATGGTTTGTTGGCCGATAGCATCTAACTGGGCTGACCCCGTCGCAAATGAGACATCGCCGCGCACCTGCAAATTGCCAATGTCGGGCGCGCTCTGGACTCGTGTGGTGCTCGCCGTTGTTACAGCAGTAGTGCTCTGAATCTCACCTTTCAAGAACTGAGCTAACTCGGGATTATCGGTTTCAATTAAGGCAATCAGCGCGCGAGTATTGGCTACGGCCTCTGAAATGAATTTTGAGGTGTACAGCTCTGTCACGTCATTCGGCACGTCATCGAGTTGCCCGGACAACGCCAACACAGCTGCTGTCGATTGCATCCGCTTGGGCAGCGTATCTGCAGCCATCCACCGATTCGCTTCCACAGAGGTAAAAAAGTCGATGCCGTCCATCACCACTGTGGCTTCAGTAGCAGATAAATTGCCGTCAGTCTGAATTTGCTCGCGCAAGCCAGAGCGATCGCGGGCGTTAGCATCAATCCGGCGATAGTAAACCTCTAACAGCTTAGAGAGCTCGTCTGGATTGGAAGCCATGTAGTGCTCCGATGCCACCAACACGTCCAAAATCGCATTCGGAGCGTCTTGACTCGACAGCACCACCGTATGACCGTGCTGTCGAGCCTGTGTCACGAATGGTTCCCACAGTACGGTCACCGCAATCTTCTGACTCGGATCTTGTGCCAGCTGCCAGGCTTCCGACGCTTCCGCGACCTCAGTCGCTCGTAAGTCAGATAGGTTGAAGTTCTCAAATCGAATATCCAACACCTGCGCTAAATACTCGCTGGGCGTATCTGCTGCATATGCAATGCTGAGCTGTTCGCCGCGCGCGCGCGCGTCATCCACTAAAGCATCCAGATCGTTGAGAGAGCTCAACCCTGGATACTGAGGTGTATTCAGCGTTACTGCGTCTGCACCCACCGTGCGATCGATCAGACCGACGATCTTGCCATCAGGTTGTTGCTGCAAATAGCGATCGAGGGTCGTCACGATCAACTCAGCTTCACCGCTATTCAGTCTTTTGGCCCGTTCGGCTTGCGAAAACTCATCTTCGTAGCGTAGCTCGATCTCTGCAGCTTCTAAAGCAGCCTGAAATTCATCATTGCGAAACGTGCTGTAGCCACTAAATGTATCCCCCAGTAGGAGAACTTCGTCACCTCCACGGTTAACCAGATTAGGCAGCGAAGGAACTTCGATCTTAGAGTCCACCAGGCGATTGGCAGCATACCAGCCACCTCCTAGCACCCCTAACACGACCAGGATATAAGCAATGGGAGGAGGCCCACTCTTGGAGGCCATTGCAGTTATTCCTCAGAAGTATCGACAGTAGAGGTAGTTTCCAAGTTAGGAAATACCATCGGAAGTGAGATATCGCTAGGCTCGGGCAAGCTTTCTAGCTCTTGGCGTTCGAGTGCCTGCAAGCGCCGCGAGACTTCATCATCCAGCGTCATTTGTTCTAGCTCTGCATTCGTTTGCTCAGCTGGGTTTTCTGACAGTTCGGCATAGGCACGATCGCGTAAACTGCGCCGCTGAACTGCAGCCTTGGCCTGCTCGAATTGCGACCGCGCAGAGTCGATATTCAAATCGCTATTGACTTTGGCTGCCGCCGTCAAGGCGCGATCGATCTCGGTCGCATCTTTCATGTTTTGCAGATCGGTCTTGTAAGCTTCTAGCTTCACGCGCTCGCGCTCGAGTTTTGCTCTCGACGCATTGACGAACTCTTCAGTTTGATGGACTTGCGCTTCCAATTGCGGTAGAAGCTGTTCGATTTGAAGAGCTTTCGTCATCGCCAGACGAGCCGCGGCCTGATTGCCTTTGCGCTGAGCCACCAGGGCCTGTCGTTCGGCCATCTCCAGTTCGCGGGCTTTTGCTTCGTACTTGTGCTTGGCCTGCGCGTAGGCAGCCATTTGCATCGAGACCGCCTCGGCAAGTTTTTGGACAGAGCTTTGCATCGATCGCAGCGATTCTTCAGCTACTTCCACAGCGGCCTGACCGCCGGCCTCGATGGGAATACCCCACAGCCAATTCCAAGACCCGACGACAACGCGTCCGGCTTTCTCTCCGAGAATCCAGTAGATTGCTTTTTTCACAGTCGTCATCCCGAAAAACAGTCACTCGCTCGCTGCCGTCGTCCTTGGCAAAGTTACGACAGCCGTTCAGCGATCTCCTTCTTTTCTTACCCAAAGTCTGTTTCCCAACGTTCAAAGCCGTCTCACGGTCTTTGGCTGGGCAGTGTCGCTCGACTTCGTATTGGTAGAAAGTTGGTTGAGCCTAAACACGATAAGTTCGATCCTATTATCCCGCGCTGGTCACAATTTTGAAGTGCTGTCTACCCTAGCGATCGCTGTGGAAAGTAACTAATTTAACTGACTAGATGCGTCAAGTTGTTGGGTTGGTATCTCAAGTATCAAAAGTTGGTTTGAAATCTACGAGCATGTAGGCACGTTTGCCACTCTACAACTCCAGTCAAGTAAGCGACTGTCTCGTTGACATTTATCAAGCATGTTGCCCGAACTTCTTGAAGCGAATGCGCCGACAGCGCTCGTCCTCACGCTATCCTCAACCCCTCTCCATACGATCGCGATAGATGCACCGAAGCGCCGTTTCAATCGCGTCAAAGAGGATAGCAACATGACCCTACTCGACAATCGCCAGGTTTCGAATGGTCGCGGAGCGCGGAAACAGAGCGGTTCCGCCCTCGAGGTTACTCCCAGCCACGGCGCGAATGGTCGCAACAACAACAGCTTGCTTGCAGAACTCGAGGCGCTCGGACTTATAAATATCCGCAACACGCACTACAACCTGTCTGTGGCCGAGGCAGTCGAGCAGGCACTGGCGAGGGGTGAAGGCCGCTTGAGTGTGGATGGTGCCCTCGTGGTGGAAACAGGACAGTACACTGGACGGTCTCCTCACGATCGCTTTATCGTCGAAGAGCCCGAAACCTGCGACGAGATCGACTGGAACGAGCGTAACGTCCCGATCTCATCCAACAAGTTCCGCCAACTTCTTCAGAAGGTACGCGCCTATGTGCAAGGGCGCGATTTGTTCGTATGTGACGGCTATATCGGGGCCGACCCCGCATATCGCTTCGGTATTCGCGTCATCACCGAATTTGCTTCTCATCACCTGTTTGCCCGTCACCTGTTCTTGCGACCTGATGCTGCTGATAGGCGATCGCCCAAGGCCGACTTCACGATTGTGGCCGTGCCAGGACTACACGGCGATCCGGAGGAAGATGGCATTCGCAGCGAAGCCTTTATCGTCCTGCACCTGACCCGGCGGTTGGTCATTATTGGCGGTACGCGGTACGCGGGAGAAATTAAAAAGTCTGCGTTTACACTCATGAACTTTGCCATGCCCGCACGAGGGGTTCTACCTATGCACGGTGCGGCGAATATCGACCGCCACGGACACTCAGCGCTGTTCTTCGGTCTGTCGGGGACGGGCAAGACTTCGCTATCAGCTGACCCGCAGCGCTACCTGATTGGCGATGACGAGCACGGTTGGTCGGAAGACGGCGTGTTTAACTTTGAGGGCGGCTGTTATGCCAAAACCATTCGCCTCGACCCGAGGAAAGAAGCTCAAATTTGGTCGGCCATCCGCTTCGGGACGCTACTCGAAAATGTCATTCTCGACCCCGACACCCGCCAGCCTGACTACGACAACAGCCATCTCACCGAAAACACCCGCACGGCCTATCCCTTGCGCTACGTGCCTAACTGCGCACCTGCCGGTGTTTGCAGCCATCCCAACACCCTCATCTTGCTCACAGCCGACGCATTTGGCGTGCTGCCACCCATCGCCCAACTCACCCGCGAACAAGCTGCTTATCACTTCCTCTCCGGCTACACCAGCAAATTGGCCGGAACCGAACGCGGCATTACCGCTCCAGAAGCCACGTTCTCTGCCTGCTTCGGTCAAGTCTTCTTCCCACGCTCGCCAGCAACGTATGCAGATCTCCTCACACGCCGACTGCAGCAGCATCCCACGACCCGAGTATTCCTAGTCAATACGGGGTGGACGAGTGGCCCTTATGGCATCGGTCATCGCATCGACATTACCCATACTCGGGCCATGGTCAATGCGGCACTCAGTGGCAAACTCGATGGCGTACCGCTGCATCCCCATCCGCGATTCAACGTTCTGGTGCCAGAATCTATCCCCGATATTTCAGATAATTTACTCGATCCGCAACGAGCTTGGGAGGATCCTGCTGCCTATGACGAACGCGCTCGCGCGTTGGCCCGCCATTTTGCCGAGAATTTCGCGCAATTCGATCGCGTCAGTCCAGCAATCGCCGCTGCAGGGCCTCGCCTAGACTAATTGACTCGTAATCGGCTCGCACTCACGATTTCTCACTCTATTAAGAGGGATAGGGACTCCAGCTTGCTTGTAGAAAGCACCGTCTACAATGTGCAGCAAAGCCAGGGCTTTTGAGTGTCCACAGACGTAAGAGGCTTTGCAAGTATGGCTAAAAATACACATGGCAGGTCCAAGCGACGCACGCGCTCGACTGCGGGCAAGGCTCGCACCGCGACATCGAAACCACCTGCCTCAGAAGCTCCCGCCACTGAAGTCGTTTCAGCAGAACTAACAACAGAGGCGACTCCTTCGCCCGAACCCACCGCGCCTACCCCCGAATCTACCCCGACTTCAACGGTTGACTTGGTGGCACTTGAAACCGCGATCGCCGCAGGTCGCGACCTTCTCGATCGCTTCACTGTCGCTCGACAAGAACTCGACGACAAACTCAGCGGCTGGAGCAACTCTGATGCGCCGCTGCCCACACCCAAGGAAATGACTGAGGCGATCGATTACTTGGGTAAAACTGTCACTCAGCTTGAGACTAACGTCAAAGCGAAAGCAGATCCTCAAGCCATTGCCTTCAACACCGAATCCATCGTCAACCTGCACGAGCAAGTTTCGCAGCTCGAACAGCAGTTTGCCTCCCAAACCCAAGCTGACGGGAGCGAAGCGATCGCTCCACTCCAGACGCGACTAGATGAATTCGAGACTCAGTTAGCCACCAGCAATCAAACCTCCACTGAAATTGCGACTCTCAAAACTGATATAGACCGCCTGCGAACCCAGTTCGATACTCTCCCCGACCCGCAAGCTGAGATAGCCGAGATTCAAACTGCGTTTCAAGCCCAACTCGATCGCCTGCAAACTCAGCTCGAAGCCATACCAGACGGCGACGCTAAGTTAGCCGACTTGAGTCAAGAGATCGACAATCGCCTTTCTAACTTGAGTGCAGGCATTGACTCGGCCCGAGATCACCAACAAGCCATTACAGATCTCCGTACCGAACTCGGTCAACAGCTCGAAGCCCTGCAAAATCAGTTAGAGGATTTGCCGAATCCAGAGAGCGCCCTTGCCACCCAAGAAGAAGCGATCGCTGCGCTGCGTCAAGACTTCAACGAGCGCTTCTCCGACCTCAACAAAAAAATTGACGCCGCCCGAGATAGTAAAAAAGCGCTTGTCGACCTTCGCACCGAACTGGGCCAACAGCTCAATGCCCTGCAAACTCAGCTGGATGACTTGCCAAATTCGACGGAAGCGATCGCTGCGCAAGAAGATGCGATCGCGACCATCCAATCTAGTCTCGCTACCACGTCCAACACCCTCGAACAGATAGCCGCATCCCTAGAAAACTATTTACCCGCAGCAGAGTTTGCGCCACTACAAGCCCAAGTCGAGTCACTACAAGCGACCATTGCCCAAATTCCCGATTCAGATCGTGTCAACACCAACACTCTCGCCATCGAAAATCTCACGACAGCGATCGCTCCTCTCGATGACTTCATTGCCAGTTCTTCCATGCAAGCCACGGCTCTGGCTCAGCAGGGCGAAGCTCTCTCCCAACTCGGCCCAGTAGTCGTAGATTTACAGGGCCAGCTCGAAAATATTGGCAACCAGTTTGAATCGTCGAGCGCCGATAATGCTCGAACACTCGGCACCTTACAAACGAACATTGCGGAGTTAGAGTCCCGTCTAGAAACGTTTACCCCTGGCGAGGCGATCGACCAAAACGCCAACGAGATTGCTCGACTTCGCACTCAGCTCGATAACCTATCTGGTTCCACGGCTCAGCAAGGCGAAGCCCTGTCCCAACTCGGCCCGGTTGTCCTGGCCTTACAGAGCCAGCTTGAAACTATTGGCAGTCAATTTGAAGCATCAATCGCCGAGCGCGCGCGATCGCTCGACACCTTACAAACGAACGTCTCGGATTTAGAATCCCGTCTACAAACATTTGCTCCCAGCGAGGCCATCGACCAGAATACTGACGAGATCGCTCGACTTCGCGACCAGATCGAGAATCTACCTGATGCCGCTGCTGATATTGCCACCCTACGCACGCGTCTGGAAGAAACAGCTCAATCTCACTCCGAAACTCATCAAGCGATCGCGACACTTCAATCTCTACTCGATACCAAAGCCAGCCTCGACGCCATTCCCAACTACGCTGACGAACTCGCCGGTCTTGACGAACAGCTCAACACCATCGCAACTGCTAACGCTGCAACCGTGGAATCTACAACCGATCTTCGCAGCCAGCTTGACGCGATCGCGGATTGGAAAGCTGGATTCGGCGATCGACTATCCCCGGCTGAAATGCTCGAAGCCCTCGACTTCCTCGGCAGAACCATCACGCAGTACGACGAGAAACTCGCCCGCAAGGCCGATCCTGAAGCTGTCAAACTCAACACTGAATCTATTGTCGGTTTACAAGAGCTTATTTCCGACCTACAACACCAAGTGCAATCTCCCACCGAGACAGACGGCCAAAACGCCATCGAAATTGCCACCCTCACCCAGCAACTCGCCACCGCCAACCAGAGCAGCGATCGCCAAGCCAAGGAACTACAAACCCAAGCAGCTGAAATCGCCCGGCTCAACGCCCAACTCGCCGAACTTCAACACCAACTCGCACCGGAACAACTCCGTCAGGCGATCGAACGAGAAGACTGGACTCCCGAGCGCGCGGCCAAGCTGGCCAAGCACCTGCAAACCCTCGCCCAAGCTCAAGTCAACCTGCGCCGCTGGCTGCTTGTAGCCGGTATCACTGCTCTGGGAGCGGTTTCCCTTGCTCTAAGCAATTTTCTCGGTTGGTCACTCGGGTAACTCTCACCGCGCAAGTCTTCGCAGGCGATCGCCACTCGTGAAAAGCAGCTTGCTACTCAAATCCGAACTTCACGCAGGCGTGTAGCATAGGGACAGTCACAAATCCAAAGGTTGGCCTCGCCCATGTCCGTTCGTCCCAGTCCGAGGACAGCGAACGCTCTCCCCACCGACTTAGACCTCGCTCCCACCACCCGCGAGCCGGACCGCATCTCCACGCAGGCCGATCTTATTGCCGTTGGTGGGGCAGAAGACAAAGAAGATCAGAAACACGTACTACGCCATTTCTACACCTGCGCTGGCGGTCCTGAAGCTCACATCGTCGTCATCCCAGCCGCGTCTGGCATTCCTGACATTCTCAGCGAGCTCTACCACAAAGTATTTACCAGCCTGGGCGCACCTTCCGATCGGATTTCGACGCTCGACATCCGCAATCCCATCGAAGCCCGCAACCCAGCCGCCGCAGAACTCATTCAATCCTGCTCAGCGATTTACTTCACGGGTGGCGATCAAGAGCGCCTCGCCGACGTCCTCGGCGGTACGAGTTTGATGGAATTAATTCATCGCCGGTGGCAACAAGGTGCCGTCGTAATTGGCGGTACGAGCGCTGGAGCCTCTGCCCTCGGTCACCGCATGATCTCGCGCGGCTACAGTGGCGAGACCCCCACCCCAAGCCTCGTATCGGTCAAAGCGGGTTTGGGTATTTTTCCACATGCCATCATCGACCAACACTTTCACAATCGCAATCGACTCGCTCGCCTCTTAACTGCAGTTGCCTATCATCCCGATTGTCTCGGCATTGGCATTGATGAAGATACGGCCGCTGTCATTCGTCACGACAATACCCTCGAAGTCATCGGCAGCGGCACCGTTACCCTCGTAGACGGTCAGGCCAGTACCACTAACGTTACCGATATCCCCAGCGATCGCCCGTACACACTACACGACACTAAAGTGCACTTTTTAGTAGCAGGGTCGAGGTTCGCGCTTTCAACGCGACAGCCCATCGCCACCACTTGAGTCATTTCCCAACCCAACGAACCAGACCTCTATACTGGAAATACTCATCTACTCGAAGTCGCGATCGCTAGGTACCCGCGGTGCTGCTGCCTCTAATCCCCCTCGCTGCTCTTCTTTCTACTAAAGGCCTGATGTTTCTCCTGCTGTCAGCCTATGGTGGAGCTATGTGGACGTTCCTCAGCGGTGCACCTCGCGTTCACACCGTTATGGTGGACAATCTGGATCGGGCCAAGATGTTCTACGAGCAAACTCTAGAACTATCCGAAGCCGAACTGCCCCTGCACTATTACTACAATTACGAACAAACCGCAGGCGGCTTCGACGCTATGTATTTCCCCGGTGACGTTGCTGGCGCGCGCGATCGCTATTCCAGTGCTACTGCGGTCGCCGACAATCCTGGCCTTTGGTACCAACTCACTGATAATGTCCAACTCCACATCGTCGTCGGCATACCGGACAGTTCAAACAAAAACTACTCCGATCGCCCTCGCCATGTCAGCTTCGATCGCGAAGGCCTCAAAGAACTTCTCAAAGTCATCACAAAAAAAGGTTACCCTCACACCGTCCGCTCCACCAGTCCCCTGGAGTTTCTAGCTAAAGATCGTCTAGGCCGCATCTACGAATTCGCCGAAGTCGATAGCTAGAGATATAGCGTTAAAAGTTCCAACACCATGTCCAGTAAATTCGGCCAGAGTTTCTGCCACTTACTAATTATTTCTGACCCATCACGAGCGCAATTAAATAAATATCCTGTACTACAAATCTCTCAGAG
>JBCBVC010000001.1:0-88028 GCA_039817845.1 Cyanobacteria bacterium J06642_2 | reverse complement strand
TGACGTTTTAGCTATCCAGAACTCAGGCGCAGTCAGGGCCTCTGTGTCCGAACTAAAACGTCAAGAGCAATAGGTTCAGCTCATTTCTCGCTCCACGTTTCTGGGGCACGATCGCTGGCGGCGGAGGTAAGAAAGCAAAGCTTTTTTCTCTGTCTTAAGAATTAGGCTGCAAGTGGGGAACATTAAGGGACAATTGTCGTTTTTGTCTGGCGTCGCAGAGTTATGGTTCTCTCCGATCGGTTGTCTGCAATGACGTTCTCCTCCCGCACCCGCCATGTTTTTATTGTTGAAGATGCGGAAGGCCGGCGTTCGTTTATCCTGGATGCTGCCACCTACTCCATGGGCCGCGATCCTACTTGCGCAATTGTTTTGCGCTCCGACTATGTTTCACGCCAACATGCCATCCTGCTGCGCGTGCCCGACCCGACCTTAGGTGGGTATCGCTACCGTATTCTTGACGGCAATTCCAGCGGACAGGCCAGTACAAATGGGCTCATGATTAACGGAGAACGCCGCTCTACTCACGACTTACAGGAGCGCGACGTGATGGTGTTCAGTCGCGATACGTCAGCCGTCTACGTCACGGCTTCCAATCTTTCGGATGCAGAGCTAATGAAGTATTGCGAAATCGTTGACTTTCGGCGACTGAAGTCGAAAACTGTCGACCCGAAGCAAACCAAGGTCGAATCACATTTCAAACTCTAGCGCCCGACTCCCCCAACTTCCACAGGACGACCTATCGCCGTTGACGACCCTCGGCAGCGGAAGGGCGCACACAATTGAAACAGTAAAATTCAGCGCACGAGGAGTTGTTGCGGCCGAGCTGTGAACTGAGCCTGCCGTAATTTAGCCACCGTAGCCTGAGCGTCTTTGACGCGAAACTGCGAACCAAACCGGACGAATTGACGGCGATCGCCTGCTTTGATTTCAGCAATGACAGGAATGCGACTTTCATCTTTTTCACCTGCTTGCGATCGCAAAACTTCGGCTAACTGATGCTGAATGGCAATGTCCATCGCTCGACTGGGTTCGAGTTCCACCATCACCAATTGAGCCGTCTCAATCAGCTCGGCATCGTTGACAATGAGCTGCACCCGGTCGTCGCGACGATCCACTTTGGCCCAGATAATCACGCGCGAGTCGACCTCCAGCATCGAACCAATGCGATCGAAGGTTTTGGGAAACACCACGCCCTCACAACTGCCCGTCAAATCTTCGAGCTGCAAAATTGCCATGCGCGCGCCTTTTTTAGTGGTGACGGGTTTGAGGCCGGAGATTAAGGCGATCGCGCTGATGTCGACGGCTTCAGTGTAGTCATTCAGATCTGCTAGATCGATGGGAGCCAGCAATCGAGCTGAGCGCTGAATGTCTTTGAGCGGATGATCGGACACGTAGAATCCCAACAAATCTTTTTCCAGCTTCAGTCGCTCCTGTTTGGAAAAGTCGGCGGTAGACGGAGCGCTGGGCATGGCATCAAAACCGCCGCTGTCGCCCGATGAGGCGTCGTTACTACCCATCAAGTCGAACAGACTGGCTTGACCGATGGCTTTATCTCTAGCTCGCTGTGCAGCCCAATCGATGACGTATTCCAGATCGTGAATCAGTTGCTTGCGATTGGAATTGAGGCGATCGAACGCACCCACGTAGATGAGAGCTTCAATCGCGCGCTTATTAACCGTACGCAGGTCGACGCGATCGCAGAAGTTTGCTAGTGATTCGTACGCTCCGTTTCCATCGCGCTCGGCGGATAAATACTCGATCGCCCCTTGTCCGACATTTTTGACCCCAGCCAAACCGAAGAGAATGCTTTGCTGCAGCGGCGTAAAGTCTAGACCGGAGCGATTGATATCGGGTTGCTCGACTTCAATGCCTTCAGACAGACAGTAGGCGATATAACGCTGAACTTTATCGTGATCGCCGCTAATTGAAGTTAGCAGGGCTGCCATATATTCGACAGGATAGTTTGCTTTTAAGTAGGCTGTTTGATATGTGACGAAACCGTAAGCAGTCGAGTGAGATTTATTGAAACAGTATTCGGCAAACACGAGCATTTGCTCGAATAACTCTTTCGCGACATCTCCAGGTACGCCATTTTTCGCCGCACCATCTAAAAACTTTTCGCGGTGCTTTTCCATCTCTGCGACTTTTTTCTTACCCATAGCTCGCCGCAGCAAATCGGCTTGACCGAGGGTATATCCAGCCAGATCCTGAGCAATTCTCATGATCTGTTCTTGATATAAAATCGTGCCGTAGGTTTCTTTTAAAATGGGTTCGAGCAGTTTGTGACCGTATGTAATGCGCTGACGACCGTGTTTGCGATTGATAAATTCCGGGATCATTCCTGTATCCAGTGGACCAGGACGATAGAGTGCCAGGACGGAAGAAATATCTTCTAAATTGGACGGGCGCAAATCCCGCACCACTTGCTTCATGCCCGAAGATTCGAGCTGAAAGACACCTTCCAACTCGCCGCGACCGAGTAGGCTATAAGTTTTAGGATCGTCTAAGGGCAGGGCGTCACAGTCAATAGTGTTCCCCCGGCCGCTTTCAATTAAATCCACTGCGCGCTGAATCATAGTGAGGTTTCTCAACCCCAAAAAGTCCATTTTCAGCAGACCCATCGCCTCCACATCTTCCATGTAGTATTGCGTGATAGCTTGGCCGTCATTATTGCGCTGCAAAGGGACGACTTCATCCAGTGGTTCCTTTGAAATTACTACGCCTGCAGCGTGAACGCCGAAGGTTTTGTTCGTTCCCTCAATCCGAATGGCTAAATCGATCCAGCGTTTAACATTGGGGTCGGATTGGTAGCGATCGCGAAATTCCGGCTCTGGAGTGTCTTCTCCGATCATGACTTTGAGTTTCGCCGGTTTTCCACGCGCAACCGGAATCAGCTTTGCCATTTTGTCCGCATCGCCGTAAGGAATATCGAGTACGCGCGCGACGTCTTTGAGCACGGCCTTGGAGGTCATGCGGTTAAACGTAATAATTTGCGCAACTTTATCCTGACCGTACTTTTCCGTGACGTATTGAATCACCTCATCCCGACGTTCGATGCAAAAGTCGGTATCGATATCAGGCATAGACTTTCGTTCGGGATTGAGAAATCGTTCGAACAGCAAGCCGTATCGCACGGGATCGATATTGGTAATGCGCAGCGAGTAGGCGACCAATGAGCCAGCAGCGGAACCGCGTCCGGGGCCAACAGGAATACTTTTCTCGCGAGCAAACCGAATGTAGTCCCACACCACTAAAAAGTAAGTGGCAAACCCCTTTTGCTGCATGATGTCCAGCTCTTTATGCATCCGCTGCTGGTAGTCTTCTGGAATATCCTCGCGACGGTCCAACTTCAGACGTTCGAGCAATCCATTCCAACTCACTTCTTCAAAGTACGTATCCGCAGTATGCCCAGCCGGAATGGGGTAGTCAGGTAGGCGCGATTTGCCGAGAATATCGTATGGTTCGATTTTGTCCGCGACGGCGAGGGTGTTGGAAATCGCCTCGCGAATTACGTCTTCTTCCAGATGGTCGCGACAGAGCCGCGCCATCTCATCCACACTTTTCAGATATTCCGTACCGCTATAGCGCAAGCGTTTATCTTCCGTCAGACTTTTCCCCGTCTGAATGCACAGCAAGGCGTCATGTGCTTCTACATCTTTGCAAGAAATAAAGTGCGAATCATTCGTCAAAATCAAGGGAATATCTAGTTCGCGAGCAATATTGACCAGTTCCACATTCACGACCCGATCTTCGCGAGATCCGTGATCTTGAAGCTCAATATAATAATTTTCACCAAAAATATCTTTGTACCATGCAGCCACTTCGCGAGCTTTATCAGGCCGATTTTGCATGATAGCTTGAGGAACTTCTCCTCCCAAGCAAGCCGAACTGACAATTAATCCTTCGCGATATTGTTCGAGCAGTTCTTTATTAATACAAGGACGTGAAAAAATTCCTCGCCCCTGCATCCCTTTCAGGTGAGATATCGTCGTGAGTTTAACTAGATTTTTATAGCCCTGGTTATTCTTTGCCAAGACAATTTGATGGTAACGAGGATAGCGACGTTTTTTATCGGTAATATCTCCATTAATGACGTACATTTCATTGCCGATGATGGGCTTAATCGGTTTGCCCCGACAGAGTTTGATCAGTTCCACTGCCCCGTACATCACCCCGTGATCGGTGAGTGCCACAGCGGGCATCTCCAGCTCCATCGCGCGCTCGACTAAATCAGGTAACTGGCTGGCGCCATCGAGCAAGCTGTAGTCGCTGTGAATGTGCAAACCGACAAACGACATGGCGAGTCTCCTCGGGAGCGGTGCTACTCACTCTATCCCAGTCAAACTCTAGGGATGGAGTGTCACCTCCAGTTTGGCAGCGATCGCCCGCTAGATAGTGGAAGTTTTGCCGTAGATTTTGCATCAGGGAGTTGGCGATCGCGCTCTCTTTCACGCCCGCTCGTCAAATCGCGTTTGAAAACTACCGTACTTAATCCAATACTGCTTGAGGTCGTGATGCGGCGTGTGCAGACTTGCTTTAGCGTGAAGCAGCACCACTTGGCGGTGATTGCCAATCCACACTTTGCGAACCGGTTCTACTGAAATCACCGTCCCGCCCAAACTACGGACGCATTGGCCAAAACGCTCGACAGTTACATTCTCAACCGTTTCAAAGACGAAGAAATTACCGGAACAAATTAAATGTCGGCTCCTGATCCAGGCTTGCATTTTCTTCTGTGCTTCCGGCGGCAACATCTCCTTCGTTAGTCCCCGCGTCTCGAACGTGCCATAGATGCCCTCTCGTCATGTCACATGTTGTAGTTACGCACTGCACCGCTCGCGACGTGCCCGCGATCGCCCGCGAATCATCTCTCACTCCAAAATGTTAAGAAGCTGCGAGAACCTCAAGCGGCAGTTCGTCCGCAAAACTCTGCTTGCGCTCAAACTTTAACGGTCCGATTGCCGATCCCCAAACCTGTTCGCGCGTTTGAACGTCCATGCCGCGATCCCAGCTTACCCAGGTGGTCTCGGTCAGTTCCACACTACTAACCAAAAAGGTTTGCACGCCATTCCGTTCGATCAAACATTGCTCGCCTGGCTCGACAGAACCCAAGAACATATCGCTCTCTGGCCGGAACACCATCGAGCATCCAGGCCGCCGTTCAATTGCGTTGCGAGGGATCGTCTCTAGTATGTCGCGGTTGTGTCCCGAGCCCGCATATAAAGTGGGGTCGATCAGCGTGTAGTTTTCGATATAAATATCGTCACCCCGATCGATTAAGCGATGCACGCCTTGTCGATAGGGAGTCCAGAGGTCATAATCGTAGACCTGTTCGGAGTAAAATCCAATGCCCGCAAAAAACTCGAACGGCAACGGTCGAAAGAAGACGCGAATGTGCGCATAATTGGTGGCATCCGCAAACGCCTGTTTCTGATTACTAAAATCTCCCGCCATTAGGCGGGCCAAAGCTAGAAGCATACTCATGGGCGTATGAAACGGATTTCTTAAAAAATTTAAAACAATGTTGCTATTAGAAAGTATAGCTGTCTGGGTCGATCTGGTTCACGTTTTGTGATGCCTGCAACGATTGCTCGCGAACGATCGCATATCTCAACCGCGGCGCGCTCTGGAATTGCGTTGTGCGGCAATTGACGGTATCTTCAGTCTGCCTTCTGGAAAAGGGTAAGCGGCCATGAGAAAACTCATTCGCGGGATCGATCGCTTCCAGCACGATTACGTCCCATCACACTACGAGTTGATGGAACAGCTCTCTCACGGACAGAAACCCCGCGTACTGTTTATCACGTGTTCGGATTCGCGCGTAGCGCCAAATTTAATTACCCAAACCGACATTGGCGACTTGTTTGTGATTCGCAATGCGGGCAATATCATTCCACCATACGGTGCAGCCAATGGGGGCGAGGGTGGCACGATTGAATATGCGATTCAAGCCCTCGGGATCGAACAGGTCATCATCTGCGGTCACTCCCACTGTGGAGCAATGAAGGGGTTGCTGAAGCTGGATAAGTTGAGTGAAGAAATGCCCCTGGTGCGCGATTGGTTGCGCCATGCAGAATCGACCCGCCGTCTCGTGCGCGAAAACTATCCCGATTACGAAGGGGAAGAACTCGTCGAAATTCTGGTGGCCGAAAACGTGGTCATCCAGATGGATAATATGAAAACCTATCCCGTCGTCCGCGCCCGCCTCAATCAAGGCAAACTGAGAATTGTTGGCTGGATTTATCACATCGAAACAGGCGAGGTATTAGCGTTCGATCCGTCGAGCCGTGCCTTCATTCCACCGCAAAACTTACCGATTGAAAATATGCCTTTGGGTCGCGCCCGCGTGCGAGAGTTCCCAATTCAGTCAGACGTGCTGCAAGTGGATAACCTCGCCCTATCAGCACTCAAGTCTCAATTAGAGGCGATCGTGGCGCGCAGCCCCAAAACGTGGCAAGAAGCGGACGAAGCCATGCGATCGCTGACCAGTTCACTCGATCGAGCCCTTCAAGCCGGACTCAATCCCCTAGAAGCCGAAACCTATCAAAAGCGCTTCTCCGAACAGATCCCCGGTTGGATGCGAGAGATTATCACTCATAACTATTGAGGTGCGGGCGACTGAGTTTTAGCCTCCGCGCAATCTCGCTCGTGACATTTCCTACGACGAGGCTTCGCTCTCTGAGAATAGTGCGACATCTTCATAAATTGAAGCAATGGAGCATTCACATTCGTGACTTTCCAAACGTACGACATCTCCGGTCTCAAAGGCTTCGTAAATCCAAAAATGGTTTCTTGACTGCGTCGAAAGCATTCGACCCGCTCGGATTCATAATCGACTAGAACGTACTCTTGCAGCGTCACGCTGCGCTGAAACTGACGGAATTTTCTGCCGCGATCTCTCGATTCCGTTCCTGACGACAGTACCTCTACGACCAAAGTGGGATAACGGATAAGCTTCGTGGCTTCGCAATCGCGGCGATCGCAGCTCACTACTAAATCGGAGTAGAAATACGGCCCGTCATCTGACACTTGCACCTTGGCATCTGCCATGTTGATGCGACAACCGCGTTTTCTGACATGTGGAAGTAGTGCTACGAGCAGATTGATGGCTAGATCGTTATGGGGCAGCGTGCCCCCTGTCATGGCCCAAGTTTCTCCACTGTCATACTCATAGCGCAGATCCTGCTGCGTTTCCCATACCAGATACTCTTCTGGCTTGATAACTTGTGGTTGAGGACTGGCAACCATGACAAATCCTGTAAGGTTCTTCTATCTTAGATTTTTGATTGGGTGGACCTCTGAAAAATGGTGTCTGCAAACCATGGCAAAGTGGAGCGCGCGATCTTCAATTGCTGACTTGTCTCGACAATGTCGCTCCATACGCTGGTATGGCTCTGCGCTCAAACCTTTCAACAGCAATTTTCCCAATAGAAATTTGCCAGTATGCAAATCAGCCTAAATCGCAGCGATCAACCCAACCGAATTTCGGACGAGAATGAGGCTGTGGTTACGCCTTTGCCACTGCTAGTGCGGATAGTTGAAATTCTGAAACGAAGGTTGGGGGTTTCAAACCAAATTTTTTCGGCAGCGGCGGCCCGATCGTAGGATGTTACTAACGTAAAGATGCCATCTTCGGAAATTTGATAGTCACCAATGGCAGCTACGGTTTCGGCATAACCGCGATCGCGTAACAGCTGACCTCGACTAATGTCATTCGGGTCGGGTACGGGCACGAGCACGGTACTGCCGGACAAGGTTTCGGGATCGTCATCGTCGTCATCCCAATCGGATTCACCTGCCCAGCTCATGAAAAATGGTGAAGCGATCCCCTCCAAATCGGTCTCGTTGTTTTGACAAAGCTCGACTACGCGGGGATCGTCAGCACTCAAAGCTTCTATCTCGATATTGGAACGTACGGCCTCGAAATGGGCAAAGGCAAGATGATGGGCGCTGCGTTGAGAACGCCAGCGCCCAATAGACCGTGCCACAAATTGTTCGATGCGATTAGATGTCACGGTGCTAGATGAGTGGAATTAGCCGGTAGCGCGCTTCCGCTTGGAGCGAGTCGTACGCGTCCGCTTTGGTTTTGCTGTCGTTGTAGTGGATTGCGTCTTTGCTGCAGTACGACGACGCGACTGACGTGCAACTGATGCTTTAGGAGCTTCCTCAACAGGTTTTTCCGTTGGAACTGTGGCTGCCTGAGATTGCTCCTTGGGCTGTATTGGCTTCGCTTTTGCGGTTGGTGGCGAACTCGTCTGATGCAACTTCGGGACATTAGCGTCGGTAACGCTAACTATCCTGCCGCCTGTGCGACGGATACCTTGCAGAGTTTGAGCCAAACGAGAGTAAGCAATCGCGAATGTGCGCAAGCCCGCGCGGGCAGCACCGGTAACGGTGACAACCATCATGCGATTGCTCGAACTCGATGGATTCGCCGTTCGGCAACCCATTGTGCTAACCATATCAAGCACCTCAATGTGAGAGTGAGCAAACTGCTTGGAGCAGCTTTGTTTAGCAGTGTACTCAAGCCTAAGAAGAGGAGCTAGCTATAAACATAGGGATCGCCAGCTGGGGATCAATCAGATGTAGAGACCGTCACTCCTGCAACCTTCCCACCCATACGATTGATAGATTGCATCGCCTGACTCATGCGGCTGTAGGGCACCTTAACGGTATACGTGCTCGTCTTGGCCACATCTTGCTGGCATACGCCGGTGACCTCAATCTCGACCGTTCGAGTGCCGTAACTACTGGTACCGAGCGTTCCAATCGTTGTCATTCCTGCCACGATTCTTGTCCTCCCATTTCGCAATGATTTAAGCATGGCGATCGCTAACTTTACGAACCAAGCTCCGCGATCGCCTCGACAAACCTCAATCCAACGCCGCCTTAAGCAACTTCGGCAATGTTGAGGATGGTGCCGCCAGACTTATGAATGCTCTGAATGCGAGCAGTCATCTGGCTGTAATTAATCTCGTAAGTGACTTGACTGCGACGGAAACGATTGCCAGCGCCGGGCTTAGCCACTGTAATTCGGAAGCGCTTGCCGCGATTGTCATAAGCACCAGAGCTTGTTGCAGGCCGAGTAATCTTCGTCGGCAGATTGGCAGCTAAATCAGAAGTAAGTTTGGCTGACTTGACACTGCTGTCGCTGGAAGCGTAGCCGCGCAACAGAGCAAACGTACGGTTGTAGCTAGAGTTCTTGGCACCGACGAGCGATTGAGTGCTGCGAGCATACGGAACGAGATTTTCACCGAAGCTCTGCAGATACTCGTAGCTATCTAAATACGACGCAATCTCTGCTTCGTAACCCAGCGCGTTGTAAGTTTGGACGTGCTCGGAGACTTCAGCCTGATCGGCAGGCGGGCGTCCCAAAAAGTGCTTAAAATTCAGCTCGATAAACCGATAAATCGGATTGGCATCAAAAAATAGCGACCGATATAAATCGGAATTAGCCACCATATTGACAAACCCGCGCACGGTGAGGGAGCCGTTGCGCAGCAGCGATTCCGCGCTAGTTAGACGATCGCTCTCTAGCATGTGCTGGTTACCTAAAACCTGACGGTAAGCAGCGCGAATGACGATTTGCAAGTCGTCTTCTGTAAATTGAGGACGGAGTTCTGCTGGTTCGAACGTTTCTACCCAAAGTCCCACGGTCATTCTCCAAAAAACAGCATTGAATTGAATCGACGAGACGTGCAAATTCGAGTCACAAACGCAGTGCGCTCGAACTCGAATTTGAGAATTTAGGCGCGCGTGTCAGAGGCAGTACAGCAGCCATTTCGCATGCAACTGACGACTGCAACCCTAACTCGATCGAAAGCGCTACGATACTTCCGTAATGCTAAGAATCGTACCGCCCGAACGCTGAATGCTCTGAATTTGGGGAGTCATTTTGCCACCCGATACCAAATAGGTGGATGAGGTTCGGCGGCTGCGGCTGCGACCGAAACGCTTGCCGCTGACAACGATTTTGAAGGTTTTACCCGTAGCATCAGCATAGGGGCTGACCCGACCGCCCGAGGACGGCGGTGCAATCTTAGTAGAGGCGTTGGTGGCGATCGCCTCGACGAGCGTAGAGCTTTTCACCGAGTAGTCTGCTTCGGCCGTACCGCGAAACAGCGACAAGATGCGATTATAAGCAACCTGCTTTTGTCCGACTTGACTGATGGCCGTACGGAAATAAGGGACGACGTTCTCGCCAAAATTGGCCAGATACTCGTCACCGTCAATGTAAGAGTCAATCTCGGCGTCATAACCTGCTTCGTTACAGCGGCGGATGTGCTCTGACACTTCGGCCTGATCGCTTGGAGCGCGACCCAGTAGGTGCTTAAAATTCAGCTCAACAAACCGATAGGGCGCTGCCGTCTCAAAGAAACGAGCGCGGTATATGTCCGACTTGGCAATCACCCGCACGAACTCGCGCATGGTGAGCGATCCATCGCAAAATTGAGACTCGGCACTCGCCAAGCGCTCGCTCTCCATCATGTGAGGATTGCCCAGCACTTGTCGGTAGGCGGCGCGGATCGCTGCTTGTAAATCTTCAGTTGAACTCGTGGGCCACACTTCGACAGGGGCACCTGATACGGAACCTACCGCTACAACCATCAGTTCGATCTCCCAGAAAACATGTCAAACAGGTTTGCAAACACTCAATACGCAATCGTTCAAACTGCAATTCAAAATGTGGATTCCAAAACATGCGCGAAAAGCCCTGCTGGCCAGACGAACGCACCTCCGCAAGGAGATCCTCACAAGGTGACGCTCGGCTCCAAAAACTGAGCCGAGCGTCAGCAAAGCTAACTTACTGCCGTGATGCTGGCAATAACGCCGCCTGCTTTATGAATGCGCTTGTACTCTTCAGACAGTCGCTCGTAAGGCACCAGATACACCTGATTGGAGCGCCGGAACTTCGAAACGCGCCGAACGGCATTAGCTCGAATGCTGGAGACCTCGATGCGATAAACTTTGCCGTTGGATCCAGCAGCAACGCCATGGACAGTGCGAGCGCCAACAGGAGGCTCCTGGAATGCCCAGCCGTCCGTACCGCCCGAAGGAGGAATCACCGCAACTGGAGTTTCTTGAATGACTAATGAATTGAGCGCGGGTTCTTTACCAGCCAAGCTGCCTTTGAAATCGCTGCTAGATGCACCGCGCAATAGTTTGAACATGTGGGTGAATCCCACCATCTTCTTGCCCGTCTGAGTCTTGTATCCCCGGAAGAAGGGCACTGCATCTTCGCCATAGGCTTCTTGATACTCATCACAATCGAGATACCAATCAATCTCGTCTTCAAAAGTGCCGCCATCCAAAATACCGCTATGCAGCTTCATCTCGTCGTAACCGTCGGGAGCGCGACCCAAGAAATGCTTGTAGTTCAACTCGATCGCCCGATAGCGAGGGCAAGTATCGAAGAAGCGCGATCGATATAATTCGGATTTACCAACGGCGCGGACGAACTCGCGCACGCTCAACTCGCCCCGCTTGAACTGGGACTCGGGCACGGAGAGTCGCTCGCTTTCCATCACGTAAGCGTTGCCCAACACTTGCCGATACACCGCAGAAATCAGAGCTTCTGCATCTTCATCCGTACGACCCGGCCACCATTCCGCAGGTGGCGTGTCTTCAAATAGGCTGACGCCCAATCGCGAGGCTGGTCCAAACGCCATTGCGGTCGATCTCCCTGATGTTCAACAAGATTTTCGTAGATTCTGAGAGATTTCTTGCCGACCGAGTTACAAAGCTTAACGAGCAATCGTTCGGGATCGCGCTCACTTAGCTCAGTTCTGTCGGCAACTCTCAGGTCTGCGTAAACGGGTATTTTAAGTGTTGTTACACACGTCAACGCTTCCAATTCTCATACACAGGCGCGGCCCTATCTATCAAGATTTATTACGCAGCGTCGGAGAACTTCGGCCCCGTTAAAAGCAGATAGGGCAATCACACTCAGCCAGAAACTCAGACGGTTTTTTGCTCTACACCAAAGCCAACCAGGATAACCTCGGACAAGGGCTTTTCGGCTTGCGGTCGGCGATAATTGAGTATTTTGCGCACGCGCAGGTTCGGATTGACCAGCGTAATCGAGTCCACCGAGACGACGCGGGTGTAATGGGTCGTCATCAACAGTTCGCGAGTTTGGGTATTAAACCGAAAGTCTGAAACGACGGGCCGGGCCTCTTCATAGGCGCGATCGCGCAGGTACAGTCCGTCGATATACGTGCCGACGCTGTTAACCTCGCCGTCTTTCGGGACAAACAAAATGTTGAGGGATTGAGATACGCGTTCTCCCTTATCAGAAACTGTGTCGAAGTGAAGGTGGTAGCCGCACAGAATGTCGAGATCCGAGGGAGCAGGCTGAGCGTTATCGCTTAGAACTCGAGCTTTGCGATCGCTCGATATCGGTTCGATCTGAAAATCGGTATGCGAACGTTCGACTTCGCCGTGGCTGAGATAGTGATACGTGCGTTCGGTGCTCCACGAGCCCACGCAAGCATCGAAAAAAGCCTGAAATTCAGTTAGATCCATTGGCGTTCGGCCCCTATGCTGCGATCCCGTCTTCCATCATGCGTCGTGTTGGCACATTCGACGAACTTGTCAACCCTCGGCACCTGCCCGCTGTAGAAGTTCGGCCGCGCGGGCGGCTCGAAAGGACTTTTTAGCTTCGCTCAGTGGCGTTGCTCCCCAGGCATTTTTGACATTGACCTCAGCCCCGTTGGCTAAGAGCAGTTCGAGAGTGTCGAGATCGCCGCGAGCGGCTGCAGTCATGAGCGGCGTCCAACCGCCGATGTTTGCCGTATTCACGTTCCCACCGCGCTCGACAAGCGTCCGGACGACGTGAGCGTGACCGTTGTGCGCGGCCAAGTACAACGCCGTGTCATTGATGTGATTGCCAGCATGAATATCCGCGCCGCGATCGAGCACGTCATTAACGAGGTCGGCATGTCCGTTGCGGGCAAAAATCATCAACAAGGTTTCGCGATAGGGATTGAGAACGTTAATGTCTGCGCCATTCTCCCAAAAGAGTTCGATGAAATCGCGGCGATCGCCTTCGGCCGCATACAGAACCGGACTGTATCCATTGTCTGTCTTAGCGTTGATATCAGCACCGCGTTCGAGCAGCAAACGAGCGATCTCGAGCTGCCCTTCTGCTGCCGCCCACATCAGTGCCGTCATGCCCCCTTTCTCGGGCAAATTGGGATCGCCACCCGTATCTAAGTACTGTCGGACGACCGCAATGTCCCCGCGAATTACTGACAGCATTAAACGCTTGGCCATCTCTGCCGTCGACTCGGATGTCATGACTCGGCCTCCTGACGAATCGGCTCTCAGTCTTTGAGTTCTACTTTGAAAATGTCCTCGGGCGGGCGCGCTGCCGTCATGCCTTCCCAATTGATTTCGGCCAGGAACGCCGCCGCCGATTCTGTCTCTACCACATCTACCCCCCAGTCTCCTGTCTGCAGCCCGTTTGGATTCGACGTCGTCACCGGCGTATTCTTAATCCCCCCCAACACCAAAATGTCCGGCAGCTTTCCGTCTATCTGCGATCGCCGCTTTTCAGCCAAAGTCCGAGCGCAGAGATCGCCGAGTTCGGCAGGTGAGAGATGCTCAGGCAAGAATGAGATTTCAACCACCCAATGAGGATGGTCCAGCAAGCGACAGGATAGCTGCGAGCGCTCGCGCCAGCTCTCTGCAAACACCTGCATAAAGGCCTCGCGGTCGAGCCATGGCAGGCGATCGACGCTAACGGCAAAGTTATGAGATAGCAACATCCGGGCTGAAGTAGCAGAATCGGACATGAGACGCTCGCACTGACAACTAAATCATTTTTAAGAGATCGACTTTTGACCGATCGACTTCGACTGTAGAGGGTCGCACATCAAGCGCGGAATTCGCGCAGACGCTGAATTAAACGGTCGAAGTAAGGTGCAACGGCACCAGCGCGATCGCCATCGAGTCGCTCCATGCTGGCCACTTTTAGAGCTTCTACACCCTTCACCATGGCGGCCAGCGGGACGTTGAGCTCGCGATATAGAATTTCCATGTGACGAGTACCTTCTGCACTGACAAACTCTAAGTTCTCGCTGGCAATGCCGTAGCTCGTACTGCGTAAAAAATGCCAGAAATCTCGCCAGCAAGACTCTGCTCGAACCTCAGGATAGAGCTCTCCACCCGGTTCGGTAATACCTGGGAATTGACCCAAAACGTTCGTGCGGGCTTCCGTGACAATATCGGTAGCGAGATCGCGCAAACAGCGGACGATGGTTCCGGAACGAGGAGACGTTTGGGCCGCGATCGCATTCAACTCAGCATCAGTCAAAAATCGCTTCTCGGCATCAGCATCTCGTACGAACTGCGCAATCTCACTTGAATATTGCTTAGGCCACTCGTCGGTTTTAACAATGCCCGCCTGTGCCATCGCCTCTCGCGCTAATTCGCTCCACGATTCTGTCACGATCTGACCTCCCGCAACGCGCACGAGCATCAGTGTAACGCTCACCCGTCATACTGCACGCGGTAAATGCGGCCATTGGCTTCTTCCGTGAAAAGCAAACTACCATCGGGCAGCACGAGTAGACCGACGGGACGCCCCCAAGTAACGGGACCGCTAGGATCCAACAAAAAGCCAGTCAGAAAATCTTCGTAATACCCAGCGGGGCGATCGCCCTCGTCAAACGGTACGAAAACCAGCTTGTAGCCTGTACCCTGACTGCGATTCCACGAGCCGCGAAATGCGACGAAAGCACCGTTGCGGTATCGCTCGGGAAAGGTAGCGCCAGTGTAAAACGCGAGGCCCAACGCAGCCGAGTGGGCTTGAAACAACACCTCGGGCGTACGGGTGAGCACAGCTAGGTCGGGTCGCTCGCTGAGTCCACTCGCTAATACTCGGCGGGGGTCGAGGCGATCGGCACTCAGATAGGCATAGGGCCAGCCGTAAAATGCCCCTGCTTCCACCCGCGTCAAGTAGTCCGGCACTAGGTCGTCTCCCATGCCGTCGCGCTCGTTCACCGTGGCATACAGGGCATTGCTCTCTGGATGAAAAGTCAAACCAACCGGATTCCGCAGACCAAAGGCAAACGTCTGACGATCGCTACCGTCAAAATTCATCACCTGGACCGAGGCACGCGGCGGCTCTTCGATGTCAACATTGGAGCGCGAACCAATAGACACATAGAGGCGATCGCCGTCAGTCACGACATTGCGCGTCCAGTGCTGGTTATAACCACCAGGAGTCAGTTCGGTCACGCGCGTCCCACCTCCTTCGAGTTGAGTTTGGCCGGGAGCGTAAGCATACCGTCGCACTTCCGACGTGTTACCCAAAAAAAACGAATTATCGGCAAAGGCCATGCCAAACGGAGCATTGAGACCATTGGCAGCAGTTGCAAATATCTGGTTCGCCTCAGCGACACCGTCCCCATCGGAATCGCCGAGCAAGCGGATCTGATTTTGTCGCGTCTCCGTAACCAGAACGTCACCCTCTGGGGTCAGAGCTAGCCAGCGAGGAGCGTTGAGATTGTCCGCAAAGACGTTTACGCTGAAGCCTTCTGGCACTGCTAGCTGAGGATTATCAGGTATGGCAACGACACGCGGGCCTTTAGCGGTACTGCGGGTGTGAAAAGGCGCTGGGAGGTCGTCAAGGTCGATCTGAATCGGGCTTGGGGATAATGGGGCAGTAGGAATAGGGCGCGCTGCGAGTGGCAGTACAACCATTGCACCGGGTAATGCAATGGCAGCGATCGCCGACAACATGCGAGATCTGAGCGAGAAGCAAGACATGGCACCGATTTCAGCCGCAACCGCTCTAGGCTAGCTTCGTCCAAGCTAGGCTGTCAGCGTTCGATGGCGGGACGTACTTCATCTATTCATTCTCGCGGAGCTGGAATGTGAGTTAGGGGACTCAGAATGCCTTGGTGTGACACCGAAGCTCTGAAGGCTACGAAGTCGTGTTTGCTACTCGACGGGGAATGTCGTAAGAGAGGCGATCGCGGGCTACTAAAGTTTGAGGAAAAATCGCGCGAGCTTCATTTAGGACATCGTCGAGCGTAATCTCTGCATCGGTTACGTAGCGAGGGCTGAAATGCGTCAGCATTAGCGTTTGCGCCTTGGCTTCTAAGGCGACTTGCGCTGCCATGGCAGCAGTGGAATGTTTGGCCCGCTTAGCCAAATGCAGATCGGCGGTGGCAAAGGTGGCTTCGTGGATGAGAAGGTCGGCATTCCGAGCTAGGTCGATCGCGTTTCGGCAAAAAATTGTGTCGGTACAGTACGTCAAGATGCGCCCGGGCTGCGGAGGGCCAACGTAATCGCGACCGTCAACGATGCTTCCGTCGGGCAGTTCTACTGTTTTTCCAGCTTTCAACTTGCCGTAGATTGGGCCGGGAGGAATGTCATCAGCTTTGGCTTTATCGATATCAAACGTGCCCGGGCGATCGCGTTCCACAATGCGATAGCCAAATGCGGGAACGCGGTGCTCGAGGGGGGCACAAAAAACGACATAGTCTTTTTCTTCGAGAACGATACCCGGCTCGACTGCATGCACGCGAAACGGATAGTTGATGCGACTTTCGCTCCAGCGCAACACGCTATCCAGATAGTTTTTCAAACCAGACGGGCCGTACACGTCGATGGCCTCGGGCGGATTGCTCATGCCGCAGGTCGACAGCAGCCCTGGCAAACCGTAGATATGGTCGCCGTGCATGTGAGTAATGAAAATGCGGCGAATGGAACCAAACTTGAGCTCTGAATTACGAATGAGCTGATGTTGGGTAGCTTCGCCGCAGTCGAGCAACCAAGTTTCCGAGCGCTGCGGTAACTGCACGGCAATCCCCGACACATTGCGCGATCGCGTCGGCACCCCCGAACTCGTCCCCAGAAACGTGACGCGAATAGCCGTAGCGTCGCGACCTCCAGATTGAGCTTCACTGGTTTTGCCAGGCGAGGGGAAAGACTTGACGCGCGTCATGAAAAAAGCTGATGTGCTCGCGAAACAGAGCTAGAAAAGCAAAAATGTCTGTCCCATCCTAATCGAGCGTTGCCGCCGGTTGTAGCCGCTTCCATAAAACCAGCGCATCTTCTATCGGATTGGTGTAATAGTGCAAGCGCTCGCCCAGTTGCGTAAATCCTAAGGATTGATAGAGTTGCCGCGCAGCAACATTGGAGGCTCGTACCTCCAGCGTGGCCCATTCCAGCCCCTGCAAGATCGCTTCCTGTAATAGCGCCTCGACCAACGCTCTCCCCATCCCCTGACGGCGGTAATCGGGGTGAACGCCTAGCGTGATGACATGAGCTTCGGCACCAAGAGCCCACAACCCGGCAAATCCCATCAACAGGTCGGACCCATTCGAAGCACAAGCTCCTAAAAAGATACTGCTCGGGAAATCGGGGCGGGCGGGATCGCGCGGCGGCCGTCGAAATTCGTCCTCAAACCCTTGCCGGGACCAAAATCCACCCAAACACGCCCGATCCAGCTCCAACAAGCGATCGATATCTGTTGCTGTTAGGCGCTTCAGGTGGTGTGCAACTGCGGGCATCGAGCAAGCCGAAATAAAATACCTTTCTCAATGCCTACAATAGTGGACTGGAATTGGGCGAGATCGCCTATTACTTTACTCTCGCATCGATGAGTTTCGAGATTTGCAAGTAGTTTCGAGATTTGCAAGTTCGGAATGTACCAGCAACGTGCCGGAGGCTGACATGGTAGACATTCGCACGGCAAACGAACGGCAAACGAACGTGCGGACTTCGCAGCCTTAAAACGCTGCGTGGCTGCATTTCAGAATTTCAAACGAAAGTTGAACCCGAGCATACCTGCAGGAGAAGAGATCGCGGATGTTTATGTCCGCCAGATGTTTCAGCGCTGCCGTAACTATGCAGGCAAGGTGTTCGTCGCAGAAATTGACGATTCTGTCGTGGGCTATGCTTGCATCTGGACCCGCTATCGCGGCGACGAGATTGAGGACGGGCCTGAAAACTACGCGCGATCTTGCGGCATCACGCGTCTGTTCATTGGCATGTTGGCAGCTAATCATCCAGCGCGATCGCTTTGCCAAAAACTCGGATTTCAAGAATTTGCGATTCAACCAGAAAACCTTAACAGACTGAGCATATATAGTTAATAATTGACAGTCATTTTCCCATGCTCGATCGACCGAATCTCGACTCAAAAATCGTGATATATCCATACATAAACCGCATAATACTAATCAGAGAAAATCTTAACTCACCCCAATATACATACCGTCACATCAATCAGAATCAAAGTATTATCGTGCTGAGAATTTTAGTTCTTGCAGGTGGAATCGGCATTATCCTCTTCGGAGGATATGTTGCACTTTCGATAATCATTAGACCATCCATTGAAGTATTCGATATCGACATCAATATTGCAGACTCAGCGTTAGAAATATCTGCACTCCCCAAAAGTCGTCCCTTCCTCATGAGTTATACCAATCAGCCCTTTGATTGGAACGAACAGGCATTTCAGGACACAGCTCGTTTAATCGAAGCGCATGCTGATGCCATCACCATTTTTTATGATGTCGGCGTACCTTGGCACGAAGCGTTTGAGGGTAAATCCTACCATCCTGCTGTCGAAGCCGATATCCAAAGACAAGTAGAAATCTCAAAGAACTTTCAGAACGTTATCTTATTGACCAGCTTTCTCGCTAGCGATCGCGTCAATCTCTCATTTGACGCAACTGGAGAAACGGGTATGGAACGTCGTTCAGGTGTCTGGGCAGATCTGGATTTTAATGATCCGCAGGTCGTAACGGCATACCTCAACTACTGTCGCGATCTGATCGAACGCTTTCAGCCTGATTATTTTGGCTATGTCGCAGAAATCGATGCCGCGTATACCAACGCTCACAACCCACGTTTTCTCAAATTGCGCGACATGGCTAAGACTATTTACGAAACACTTAAAGCAGAGTACCCAGCACTAACCGTATTTATAGAGTTCAATCTCGGTGACAAACCATATATGGAAGAGCGAAAGGATGTTATCGACGCACTTCTTCCTTATTCAGATCTCTACGCTCTAAGCACGTATCCAGACCATTTCGATCCCATTGCGGGTGATGCCATGAAACTCCCATCAGATTGGTTCACTCGAGCCAACATGTATGCCAAGGGCAAACCTATCGCGATTCTAGAAACGGGATTCCTTGCCGAACCTTTCATGCATCCAACATTGGGCATCAGAGTCGCCGGTCGTGACAAACGACTATTAATTCCTGGTGGGGAAAAATCTCAAGCACTTTACATCAAACGCTTGCTCGAAGCGGCGATCTTGCTGGATATGGAGTTCGTCAATTTGTGGGCAATCCGCGATCTCGACCCTCTGTTTGAGAAATTGGCGTTAAGTGAGGACGAATTCATGTCAGATCCCATGGCCGGATTAGCCAAGAATATTGGCTTATACGATCGAGACGGAAATCCGCGTCCTGCTCTCGATATATGGGATGCTTGGTTTCGCATTCCGCTTCAACAAGGCACGTTCAATTAAATGAATAGCTCAAGACGCGATCGCTCTTCGCACATCTACGCCAAGAGGTTTAGCGTAGAGAACGACTTATCCAATACATTTTCAGCGTTCATCCCTAACCATCGGCTCAGAATCTCTGCATAGATGCGGCGGAAATCTACTTGCATCGGCAGATTGTCAGCGACCAAACTATCCAGGGCTGGTTCCCCGCCACAGAAACCTCCTCTCACTGGCCCCATCAGCATGACAGGACCTGCTGTACCGTGATCGGTTCCTCTTGTGCCGTTTTGGGCCGGACGGCGACCGAACTCGCTTTGCACCAAAGTCAACACCTGGCGATCTAACCCTTCGGTTTCCAGATTGCGGTAGAGAGCAGTCAGTCCTTGTGCCAGCTGGCTCAACAGTCGTTCGTGACGAGCGGACTGGTTCGTGTGAGTATCCCATCCTCCAACGGTGACGTAAACCACTTTGGCCCCAGAACGGACGGAGCGATCCAGCAAAGCCAGCGTTCCACCCACTGGACCTCTGGGGTACCCTCGCCCTGACGATTCAGCCATGTCCTGCCGCAACTGTTCGACAGCATGGGAACCCGCCACCACCGTTTGGCGCACGCGCTCTGCTAATGGATTGGACTGGGGCTGACTGTAAAGTTCCCGCATCGCCGTCCCTAGTTGGCCGCTACCTGAAGCCACTAGATCGGGTGAAAGATGGAGATAACGCTGCCCTGTTCCCATCAGCGCCAGTGGATATTCTCCTCCGATGTAAATGGCATCGGACGGAGCAGCTCCCGATGCGTCTAAGTAGCGAGCCAACCACCCTGTATCGGGACTGGACTGTAACAGTCCGCTCTGCCAAATTTCGCGCGAGCGGAAATGGGATAGGTCTGGATTGGGATAACCGACATTTTGGACGACAGCCAGAGAACTTGCTTCTAAATGCGATCGCCACTCACCCAATGCGGGATGCAAGGCCACGGTCGAGCTAACGGAAATGCCGTCTCGAATTGCTATATCTGACCGCAGCCGTCGATAGTTCGCATCAGCGTAAGGAATAAACGTATTGAGGCCGTCGTTTCCACCTGCCAATTCCACCACCACGAGAACTTTATCAGCCGGTTGGGCGTGAGAAGGTCGGACGGCTAATACTGCTGCTGCAGCCGCCAACGTCGAGAGAAACTGTCGTCGTTGCATGTCAAGCCAATTGATAGAGAGGTGAACTGAGACATAAAGCTGCAACTTCTCGCAGGGCAAGATCGCTGCCAGCTGCATGCCAACCGGCGAGGGGAGAGCCATCCAGCAGCAGCGCGGATAAATCGGTTCGTGTCAGGGCACCGGGCTGGAAACGATAAGGCGTGTCGTCGTTGTGATCTCGGGTCATCTGTCGGGCTAAGTCGAGCCTGCCGAGTAGCCCTCGAGTATCTAGCCAGCCTTCTGAACTCGGCCATCCTTTGACCGAAGGAGCCATGTAGGGAATTTGCCCCATCGATCGCAGACTCAAAAGGACTCGCGAATAATCGGCTTCAATACCCAGTTGGCGAATCGCTCCCAACGTAAACGCCAGCGGACTTTTGATCTGACTGCGATAGGCGCGATCGCTCCAAAACTCCGGTTGGGAAAAGGCAGCTTCCACCCACGCGGCGATATTGCGATCGCTCTGAATGAAAACATCAGCCAGTTTTTGCACCAATTCGGGGTCGGGATTCGGGTAGGCAAAATAGCTCCAGAGCTTCTCGCTTAAATGGCGCGCCGTGCTGGGATGGTTAGCCAAAATCTCGACGACATCTTCAGTTTGAAGGTGGCCGGTATGTCCCAGAAAGGTTTTGGTTCCGCCATCGTGACGGAAACGGCGAAAGCTCGATTCGACTCGTCCCGACCGCAAGGCACGAACATCGATTGTGCGTCCCGTCAACGCTCGCGCTCCTTCGCGGATATCTCGTTCCGAATACTGTCCTGGTCCAATGGTGAACAGCTCCATCACTTCGCGACTGAAGTTCTCGTTCAAATTGCCGACGCGATTCTGTTGATTATCCAGGTACAACAGCATGGCCGGGCTGGTGGTGACGCTCCAGAGTAGATCGTGGAAATCTCCCATTGCGTGGGCGCGCAGTCGTAAGTCGTAGTCGCCAATGAAGGCAGGCAGATTGAACTTCTGAAGCGACACGACGAAATGATCCCGCCAAAACCCAGCGATCGCCTCGTGTAGCAGATTTGCCGCTGTAGCCATCTGCTCCAGTAGCCAGCCTCCCAACCGTCGTCCTTGCAAGCGCAGCTTCTGGCGGTTTTGACGACGCTGTTCGGGGCTGGCATCACGGTTGCGCCGAATGGGTTCGAAGGCGGGCAGTTGAACTAGAGCAGGTGGGCGTTGGAGCCAGTCGTGGATGAGGTTCTGTGGCTTAGCCGCAGCATTCAATTCTGCCAGTGTGCCCCCAAAACTCAACCGACGATAGAGATGCGCAGTTTGGGCAAAGGAATCCATAGAGGGTCACGAACTCAGAACAAACACACGAGCAGAGCGCGCCATATTGAAGGGGAAGACTATCGAAGCTCGGCTTACCGACCACCTTCATCCCATCAGACTGGATGCCTTGCCAAAAGGTTCAAAGCCCTCGCCAGGCGTCGCGATTTAGCTCGTAGACAAATCTTTGCGAGGATTGCTCGTGCAACGTGGTATTCAGAAATAAGCACCTCGTCGCTACTCCCAAATTGCGGTTCGATCTCTGACGAGCACGGGGATGCCTTGCGTTTACACTTGCATTTTTCGGCTCGGTCAGTTGTGCTCAACTAACCGAGGTGGAATATGTATTGCTATCCGTAACACTCGAAGAGGTGAATCATGGCTGCAACTCCTATTGCTGAGAAAAACAGACCGTTTTTGGAAAAAATCCAGCGACAAGCCAACCTACCTGATATTTACGATGCCCGAGATATCGCGATCGTGGTATTTCGAACCATGCGCGATATGATGCCCAACGAATCTGCCGAGCGCGTTGCCTCCGAACTACAGGTGGAAGCGATGCCCGGTGATGATGCGGCGCTCGAAGGAGAAATCGCCGATTTATGGAAGGACGACAACCCGATCGTGCGTTTTATCAGCCGCATTCGGCAGCCTTTAACCATTGATGCAGAATCCTTTGTTCGTCGAGTTGGGTCCGAAGGAGGATTGCCAAAAGGAGTGGACGCCCGAGCCGCCATCCAAGCTGTATTCAGCGCCACTAAAGACGAACTGTCTCCGGAGCGTCAGCGAGAAGTCAGCATCTATCTACCTAATATCATTCGCTCGATGTGGGAGCGTGCCTAGATCGTTGATTTTATCCAACTGAACTATGATTTCCCTATCGATTTCTTACTCGGTAGGGTTATTTTTCTACATTCAAACAGGATATTTTTCAGAGATAAGATTAACGGGTTGAGCATCACGATTTGACATTTTATATGTCCACAATATCTCTATCTTGACAACTTTCTTCTTTGCCACAAGCCCAGGTTTGTAGGTCAGTGGCAAATAGCTCTGGTAGAGTGCAGTCGAACGGATCGAGTCAATCCCATGCCCAACAGCCTTGCCACCAGCCAAAGTTTGTATCTTCGCAAACACGCCGACAACCCGATCGACTGGCGAGCTTGGACGCCTGAGGCTTTGGCTGAAGCGAAGGCAAACGATTTACCTATCTTTTTGTCCATTGGATATTCGAGCTGCCACTGGTGCACGGTAATGGAAGGCGAAGCCTTTTCGGATGAAGAGATCGCCAACTTTATGAATGCTAATTTTCTACCTATCAAAGTCGATCGGGAAGAGCGGCCTGACTTAGACAATATTTATATGCAGGCCTTGCAAATGATGGTGGGTCAAGGCGGCTGGCCCTTAAACATCTTTCTCGATCCGCATGGCTTAGTCCCCTTCTACGGTGGAACATATTTTCCAGTCAATCCAGCATATGGACGACCTGGATTCCTACAGGTATTGCAAGCCGTGCGGCAGTTTTATGATATCGAGAAGGTCAAACTCGACGATCAGAAAGAGAGGATGTTGGGAGCTCTGCAGGCATCCGTACGCGTTGAGGTAACTGAAGATATCAGTCGCGAACTGTTATTCTCTGGACTCAGTAGTGCAGTACCCGTCGTCACTAGAGCGGGGATGGGCCAGCAATTTCCAATGATGCCTTACGCGCAGTTGGCTCTACAAGTATCTCGATTCCCAGCGGATAGGGGCATTGACGGCGGCGATGCCTTGGAACGGGCCCGAGATCGCGCCATCGATCTCGTTACCGGAGGCATTTTCGATCACGTGGGCGGCGGCTTTCATCGCTACACGGTGGATGCGACCTGGACGGTGCCGCACTTCGAGAAGATGCTCTATGACAACGGTCAAATTCTGGAGTTTTTAGCCAATATTTGGACTAGTGGCGAACAGGATGAAGCGATCGCCCGTGCCGTACATTTCACCGTGGACTGGCTGCAACGGGAGATGATGGCAGCTGAGGGCTATTTCTATGCAGCTCAAGATGCTGATAGTTTTGCTACGCCAGACGATACGGAACCGGAAGAGGGCGAATTTTACGTTTGGCAACTGCAGCAACTTGAAGACTTACTGACCGACGCCGAGATGGTGGAGTTGGACAAAGCGTTCTTCATTTCAGAGACGGGGAATTTTGGCGATCGCCCCGGCCATATCGTTCTGCAGCGATTGACGAGTGGAGCGCTTTCCCCCGTTGTAGAAACCGTACTGCGCACCAAGCTATTTCAAGTGCGCTACGGCGAACTTACCGAAGCAATTTTCCCTCCTGCGGTCGATGCGACGGCGGCCAAAACTACCAACTGGCCCGGCCGAATTCCTGCTGTTACCGACACCAAAATGATTGTGGCCTGGAACAGTTTGGCAATTTCTGGCCTATCAAGAGCGGCAATCGCGTTTGACAAGCCCGAGTATCTGGAGTTGGCCACTCGCGCAGCAGAATTCATCTGGAATGCTCAGCGGACAGATAGCTCTTTCATGCGCTTAAACTACGACGGTACGGCTGCTGTAGCTGCCAAGTCTGAAGATTACGCTCTGTTTATCAAAGCCTTACTTGACCTGCAGCAAGCCACTCTAACCCGAACAGAAGGCTCCCCAAAGCTGTGGCTGGAACGAGCGATCTCATTGCAAGCTCAAATAGACAAACTGCTGTGGGATGCTGCTGAGGGCGGCTACTTCATGACTGGAGCGAATGACTGCGACGACCTACTCGTACGAGAGAAGCAGTATCAGGACAATGCCACCCCTGCAGCCAACGGCATCGCGATCTCCAACCTCATCCGCCTTAGCGATTTAACCGGCCAACTCGATTATCTGAAGCGAGCCGAGCGCGGCCTGAAGGCGTTTGGCAGCATCATCTCTAAATATCCTCGCGCCTGTCCGAATTTACTGGCCGCCTTGGACTTGTGGCATCACCGCGTCATCGTAAAAAGCGATCGCGATCGCGTGGCCCAATTCCAAAAGTTAACCCTCCCCGTCACGTCATTTTCGACCGACTTGGAAGACGATTTCACCGATCTGGGCTTGGTGTGTTGGGGCATGAAATGTTTGAAGCCCGCAAAATCAGACGAGCAAATAGCCCAGCAAATCCGAGATGGGCAAATGCGAGAGAGGGGAAACTAGAGGCAAGTGGATGTACCAAAGATGCGACGGGTTGCGACGGCAACAACTCTTTGACCTTATCTGAACGATTTAATCCAGGTAGAATTATTCTTTCCAGAAAAGATGGAGATGAGGCCAAAGTCTATCAAGAGAGAGAAGTTATTGCAGCAGTGAAACTTATTTCTGAGGAAAGAGAAAGGCGATCGTGAATGATCTTCGATATCAGATGTCGATCATATGGCCTGATGAGGATAGTTTTTATTTAGTTCATTCCCCTGATTTTGGATCAGAAATATCGAACCCATAGTGATAGCTATGAAGAAGCTGGAAAGAATGGGAGAGATTTTATGACTTCTTCTTGAAGAGGATGACCTAACACACCCTCGAAATTCATCTACAGCTTGAGAGCAAAGATCGCTACAATCAAGCCAGAGATAAGGGTAATGAGATGGCGATCGCGACCCTAGAAAACCTCCGCACTATCTTGAAAGGAATGCCTCTTGAAAATGCTCAGCTTGCCGAGTTACCTATTTTAGAAACTGACGAGACGGCATTGGCTATGGAAGTAAACAGTGCTAATGCCGAATCCGCTTGGCATCAGTTGCGAAATGCGGTCGAACGTACCGAGCGATGGCCGGTCTTGATCGTGAGTTGGATGGGGAGTGCGTCATCTTGGCCAAAATTGTTGCAAGAGGAAGACCTCTTCATGCGGTTTCCCTACAGCAATGAACTCGATCAAAAGCACCGCAATGAATACCATTTAGCATCGAGTATTTCCAAATCAAAAGGGATAAGTCTTGAAGAAGCATACCTAGCGGTTGCGAATAAAAACCTCCACGATCTTGCTGCCGAATCGGAATCAATTGACGAGCAATTAAAGCACCTTCCTTCATCAATCATTGCTGCTTCAGAAAGAGTCAATCTAGAACAATCTCTCCAAGCGATCGCACGCCGAATAGACGAAGAGGAACGTGAGTATTTTCAAGATATCTTAGAATACTATTTGGATGAAACCCAGAATCGATTTGGCAGTGCCCCAGATACGGAGCTACTGAGTGACTTAGTTACGAATAAAACCATTCAGAATTCACGTGATTTGGAAAAATGGCTATTCAGTTGGGAAATTAGCAATTTTTCTGATGCCACCCTGTCAATCAGTGATGATAGCTCCACTTATTTAGAATGGTTTGACGTTAGTCAAAAATCCGTCACGTTAATGCTCCTGCCAACATCGAGATGCTGGGAAGTTCCTGCTTATCTAAGCTGGTATGGATCGGAGTCTTGTAGCAGTGAACTTGTCATTGCCCTTCTAAAGCACTGGCACGACAAGTATGGGGCAGAGCTAGTTAGCCATTACGGGACGATGCTGCAATTCATCACGCGTCGCGTACCCGAAACTCCTGAAGAAGCGTTTCAGCTTGCGTGGGAACAAGCCACTATTGCTCCCTGCACCATTCAATTACCAGGTGTATCCATACGCGACCATGCCAGATCGATATTGCATACAAAAAAGTGGTTCATACACGAACGACCTTGATTGAGCCAAACGCTTCTTAATACAGTGGCTTCTGCTCTATGCCCTGCAAGTTAGCCATTCAAGAATGGCTGGAAACGCCCAAATGGCATCAGCACATACTCGCGAAATAGGTCGAGAGCGACAGCATAGGCCCAGAAGTGAGAGACGACGGGAAAGAAGAAGGCCTCAGCGATGGTAACGGAGCCGCAGAGACTTTCTCTATAGCTACCAAACTGCTCGCTACATTCTCGCAACATGGCCGTGATGCGATCGCAATCACTTTTTCACCATATTTAACTCGCGATCGGGAATTGAACCACTTAGACCGTCCATCGGCATGCACTTGGGTAACGCTATGAATTCTGCATAAATCTCTGCGCCGATCGCGCGAGCACGAACAGCAAGATCAACTTTAAGGCTGCGATTCCTGCCAAGCAATGTGAGTTAAAAGTCGCTCTAGTACCTGAACTCCTCTTAACTGATTTGAAAGGGGCAAGTGGCCTTTGGGCGCACTCTTATTCCACACAAATTCACCTGGGTACCGCGTCCAATAGATACCAGTTTTCCAGCCAATCTCGGGCCAAAATCGCTCCCAGTTTTTACCCACACCAAGCCAGATTTTTCGCTGCACCGAATATCCAAATCTTCCGTCTGAATATTTCACCCACAGCGCATCAATAGTCTGTAGCGCTTCTGAAGGAATTTTGCTGACTTCCGAAAAATACAACCATCCGCGCTTTGCTGCTGCTACTCCCGCTAATTCACACAGCTTTTGATTGGTAAGGCGATCGGCCTCCTCATAGTCTTCAGCCGCTAGCAGCAACTGCACGTCTTGAAAATCATAACTTTCTTGCGTCATGTCAACTAACGGACTAAAGCGTGTCAATACTGTGGTAGCAACCGTCGAACCGCCCTCAAATCCCAGCCAGCCAAAATCTAAAGCGAGTCAAGCTACATGGGTTGCAGGTGAGATGTTACGGGCAATATGTTGCGAAACATTTCAGCAGGTTATGAAAGTTAGTATCTCTCATTCCGGCAGATTTAGGAAAGATAGCCCAACTTTAAAGCACGTAGAAATAGACGCACCCCGCTAGGTAGACAGCATTGACAGACACTAACAGGCCCCGCCCCCATCGAGAGCGCACGGAGCGATATAAGAACAACGTCAACACCAAAACTGACAATAGCTCTAGCGGAGCGATGATACGACCGTAATGGTCGGGATCCCAGTACGAAATTGGACTGATAAAACGATAATTGCTCAGTGGAAAGAAATGGCGGTGCGCATCTGAATTATGCACTGGGAAGTCAAACAAGACATGCAGCATTGCACTGATGAAGAATGCCAACCATGTACCTGCTTGCCGTCGCCAGGCAATGACCAACCCTAACCCAATTAACGGAATGGCGTGAAACGGAGCCAGGAGGTCCTGCACCCACGATTGAAAATATAAGTCTCGCCAGATGTCACTGTCGGAATAACCTGCGAACTTGGCGATCGCGTAAAAAGCAAAGATGGGTACATCTGGGGCGATCGCGCCCAAAAAGACAGGGAAGCGATGTCTCTGCCGCTCTGTTCCCCACATAGCAATGTTGTAGATTGCGTGACTAGGAGTATTCATGGGAACGGCTCCGAATCTATCTATCACTTCATTGTGAATGCCTTACGCCGAAAAGAAACCCCCAACCAGAGGGTTGGGGGAAATCTGACGACAGCAAGACAGTCAGGTTATCCGAACTGCGCTGCCGTTGATGCAATCAAAAAGGCTGCATAAGTCAGAATAAAGCCGACCGTAAAGTGAGCTAGCCCGATCAGACGACCTTGAACGATGGACATGGCCACCGGCTTGTCTTTCCAGCGCACCAAGTTGGCAAGGGGAGTACGCTCGTGCGCCCACACCAGCGTCTCAATTAGCTCTTGCCAATAGCCGCGCCAAGAAATTAAGAACATGAAGCCGGTTGCCCAGACAAGGTGACCGAACAGGAACATCCAAGCCCACACGGCCAGGTTGTTCATGCCATAGGGGTTGTAGCCATTAATTAACTGAGCCGAATTCAACCACAGATAATCTCGTAGCCAACCCATGATGGTCACGGATGTCTCGTTAAACTGAGCGACGTTGCCCGTCCAGACGCCTAACTGCTTCCAGTGCCAGTAGAACGTTGTCCAAGCGATTGTGTTCAGCATCCAGAACATAGCTAGGTAGAACGCATCCCAAGCTGAGATATCGCAAGTACCGCCACGGCCAGGACCGTCGCAAGGGAAGCTATAGCCGAAGTCCTTCTTGTCAGGCATCAGCTTCGAACCGCGAGCATCTAACGCACCTTTGACCAAGATCAAAGTGGTCGTGTGGAGTCCCAAAGCAATAGCGTGGTGAATCAAAAAGTCACCCGGGCCGATGGGAAGGAATAGAGAACCACTAGAGTTATTAATGGCTTCCAACCATCCTGGCAGCCAAACGCCATTCGCTGCCGCATTTGCCGCGCTATCAGCATTGGCTAGCAGCACGTCCACGCCGTAAATGGCTTTACCATGAGCGGCCTGAACGAACTGAGCGAACACGGGCTCAATCAAGATTTGCTTCTCGGGAGTACCGAAAGCCTGCATGACGTCGTTATGAACGTACAGACCCAAAGTGTGGAAACCGAGGAACAGAGAGGCCCAGCTCAAGTGCGAGATAATTGCCTCTTTGTGCTCGAGCATGCGAGCCAACACGTTGTTTTCGTTAGCAGCCGGATCGTAGTCACGCACGAAGAAGATCGCACCGTGAGCGAACGCACCCACCATCAAGAATCCAGCAATGTACTGGTGATGGGTGTAGAGTGCTGCTTCTGTGGTGTGATCGTTCGCCATGAAGACGTATGGGGGCAATGCATACATATGCTGTGCCACCAATGAGGTGATCACGCCCAAACTCGCCAACGCCAAACCGAGCTGGAAATGCAGTGAATCGTTGATGGTGTCGTAAAGACCGTTGTGACCTGCACCCAGTTTGCCACCCAGCGGAGTCTCCGCCGGAGGATTGTGTGCCGCCAAAATTTCTTTAATGCTGTGACCAATTCCAAAGTTGGTGCGGTACATGTGACCGGCAACGATGAAGAGCACCGCGATCGCTAAGTGGTGGTGAGCCATGTCAGTCAACCACAAAGACTCGGTCTGAGGGTGGAAACCACCCAGAAAAGTCAAAATCGCAGTTCCAGCCCCTTCAGCTGTCCCGAACACGTGACTAGCCGTGTCAGGATTCTGAGCATAAACTCCCCAGTTCAAAGTCCAGAAAGGAGTCAAGCCAGCTGGATGGGGTGGCGTAGTCAAGAAGTTGCTCCAATCCACGTGTACGCCACGAGATTCAGGAATAGCAACGTGAATTAAGTGACCGGTCCAGGCCAGCGAGCTGACGCCGAACAAAGCCGCCAAGTGGTGATTGAGGCGAGACTCAGCATTCTTAAACCAGGACAAGCTGGGTCGGAAGCGAGGTTGTAAGTGCAACCAGCCTGCAAACAGCGATAGCGTTGCCAAAATCAGCAAGAAAGCTGACGCGCCGTGCAGTTCGGAATTGGTGGTCATACCAATGGTGTAGAACCAGTAGTACAGACCGGAATAAGCAGCATTAACTGGGCCATAGCCGCCGTCTTGCGTAAATGCTTCAACGGCCGCCTGACCGAAGTGGGGATCCCAAATCGCATGAGCGATGGGAGTCACGCCAGATGGATTTGCAATCCATTGTTCGTAGTTGCCTTGCCACGCTATGTGGAACAGGTTGCCAGACACCCACAGGAAGATGATCGCCAGGTGACCGAAGTGAGTGGCAAAGAGCTTCTGATAGAGCCCTTCCTCCGTCATGCCATCGTGACTTTCAAAGTCGTGAGCCGTTGCAATCCCGTACCAAATCCGACGAGTGGTCGGATCTTGAGCGAGGTCTTGGCTAAATTGTGGAAATTTAGTTGCCATCGATCCTCCTATCAATCATCCGAGTGCCGAGTATCTAGCCAAGAAGAACGCCCAGGTCGTGACGATTCCTCCTAACAGGTAATGCGCGACACCAACGGCGCGTCCTTGAATAATGCTCATCGCCCGCGGCTGAATTGCCGGGCCGAGCTTGAGCTTGTTGTGGGCCCAGACAATTGACTCAATCAATTCCTGCCAGTAGCCGCGACCGCTGAACAAGAACATCAGACTGAAGGCAAAGATGAAGTGAGCGCCCAAGAAGAGCAACCCGTAGGCAGACAAGGCACTGCCGTAGGAGTTAATGACCTGCACTGCTTGCGCCCACAGGAAGTCGCGCAACCAGCCGTTAATATTGACAGCACCTGCAGCAAAGTTACCGCCAGTCATATGCAAAATCGAGCCATCGGGATTGACCGTGCCCCAAATGTCTGACTGCATTTTCCAAGAGAAGTGGAAAATCACGATAGAAATGCAGTTGTACATCCAGAACAAGCCCAAGAAGACGTGATCCCAACCGCTCACCTGACAAGTACCGCCACGACCAGGACCGTCGCAAGGGAAGCGGAATCCTAACTTTCCTTTGTCGGGAATCAAACGAGAACTGCGAGCAAACAGAACGCCTTTGAGTAAGATCAACACGGTGATGTGAATGGTCATGGCGTGGATGTGGTGAACCATGAAGTCCGCCGTACCCAGCACCATCGGCATCATCGCCACTTTGCCACCCACTGTAATAACGTCACCGCCGAAGATAGGACTGACGCTGGCGTTGGCAACTGGAGCAGTAGAAGAGATCGCGCCAGAGTGGATGCTCTGAATCCACTGAGCAAACACTGGACGCAGCTGGATAGCCGTATCAGAGAACATGTCCTGGGGGCGGCCCAAGGCTTGCATCGTGTCGTTGTGAACGTAGAAGCCAAAGGCGTGGAAGCCGAGGAACAAACACACCCAATTTAGGTGAGAAATAATGGCATCGCGGTGGCGCAATACTCGATCCAAGACGTTATTTTGGTTCATTGCTGGATCGTAGTCGCGCACCATAAAGATGGCTCCGTGAGCGGCACCGCCAACAATGAAGAAGCCACCTAACCACATGTGGTGGGTAAACAGTGAAATCTCCGTTGCGTAATCCGTTGCCATGTAAGGATACGGATTCATGGCGTACATGTGCTGCGCAGTGATGATGCTAATAGAGCCAGCTAAAGCCAAGTTAATGGCAAGTTGAGCGTGCCACGAGGTGGTCAAGACTTCGTACAGTCCTTTATGACCTTCACCCGTAAACGGCCCCTTGTGCGCTTCCAAAAGCTCTTTGATGCTGTGACCAATACCGTAGTTAGTGCGGTACATATGACCGGCCACAATAAACATCACCGCTAGTGCGAGGTGGTGGTGAGCTTGGTCAGTAAGCCACAGGGCTCCGGTCTGAGGATTGAGACCGCCTTTAAATGTCAAGAAGTCAGCGTACTCGCCCCAATTTAGAGTAAAAAATGGCACCAGTCCCTTGGCAAAGCTAGGGAACTGTTCGGCCATTAAGCTCGTATCAAAAAGGAACTTATGGGGCAGAGGAATCTGGTCGATTGGTACGCCTGCATCCAACAAATTATTAATGGGGATAGAGACGTGAATTTGGTGACCAGCCCAAGCCAAAGACCCCAAACCCAGCAAACCCGACAAGTGATGGTTCAACATCGACTCGACGTTTTGAAACCATTCCAGCTTGGGGGCTCTTTTGTGATAATGGAACCAGCCCGCAAAGAGCATCAGACCAGCCATTACGAGGCCGCCAATCGCGGTGCATAAAAGCTGATATTCCGAAGTGATACCTGCAGCACGCCACAGGTGGAAGAAGCCAGAGGTAATTTGAATACCCCCAAACCCGCCACCGACGTCAGCATTGAGAATTTCCTGGCCGAAGATAGGCCAGACGACTTGAGCGCTGGGCTTGATCCCCGTAGGATCTTGCAGCCAAGCCGAATAGTTGGAGAACTTTGCTCCGTGATAGTACATTCCGCTCAACCAGACGAAAACAACGGCCAAATGACCGAAGTGAGCGGAAAAGATTTTACGAGAGACATCTTCAAGGTCGCTCGTATGACTGTCAAAGTCATGGGCGAGAGCGTGGAGGTTCCAAATCCAAGTGGTGGTTTTGGGCCCGCGAGCTAACGAGCGATCAAAGTGGCCCGGCTTGCCCCACTTCTCAAATGAAGTCGGGACCGGATTTTCGTCAACCACAATCCTGGCCTGTACCTCTCGCTCCTTGGGCGATGCTGTCATCAAGAACTCCTCTCTTGCGACAAGGAACGATTGCCGTCCAAGCAACCCGCACGTTTAGACGCGAAAACCGCATAAAACCTGAGGATCTCAGACTCACAAAGCATTATAGGCCAGCCTTTTCACCGACCTGAACTGCTTAACAATAATTAAGCCGCCAATCCCTGAATCTGTCAGCCTTCCAGCCGCTCAAGTTCAATCACAGGCTGCAAATGCAGCGATTTTTCTCGATTTTAAATAACTTTTGTTAAGGAAATAAGTGCCAGCTCGTAGCAAGCGAGATGAGTTTACTGCAGATAGATCGCAGGCCAGATAGCCGGGACCGTTCGAAGCCCTTACGGGTTTATCGGCTCCATGAGTTCGATCGCCAGTCCGTCTGGGTCGGCAATGAAGGCAACGCGATAGCGACCGCTGCCAATTTCTTGTTCGGTCGGCGGCAATAAAATTGGTGCCGATCCGATTTGCGCCATGCAGTCAGCGAGAGAAGGGACGTGGAATGACAGGTGGTAATAACCGACGAAGTGAGGATCGTGAAAAGCGTCTGGGGCGGGGTGGGGTTCGGGGATTTGAATGAGTTCTAGGTGAGTGTCGTTACCCGTCATCCAACAAGCTAACGTCGTGCCGGTGGTAAAACGGTCTGTAACAGTGAACTTGAGGCGCTCGTAGAAGGCGATAGCGCGGAAAATATCAGCCGTGCGAATGGACATGTGGTGGAATTGCACGACATCCTCGCGTGACAGCTTCGAGAAATCGATATCATCCTGGCACGAGCTGGTAAATCTCGGTTGCGCCCCAGGAGGTTTCTTCATCAATGTCATCTGCGTTCGCGATCGGGATTGACGTGGGAGGGACGGCGATTAAAGTCGGAAGCTTCGATCGCGAGGGGCGATGTCTGGGGTCTCTCAAAATATCCACGCCCCAACCATCCAAACCGCAGACCGTTCTCCATCAACTCGTAGATTTAGTCCAACAGCTCGATCCGAAAGGGCATTGCGTTGCGATTGGGGTGGGAGTGCCGGGCCCATCAGATGCTGACTGTCGCATTGCCCTGCGCTCAATCAATCTGCCGGGATGGGTGCAAATTCCAGTGGCTGACGAACTGGAACAGCTGTTACATAAGCCCGTTGTGGTCGAGAACGATGCCAACTGTGCGGGAGTTGGTGAAGCCTGGTTAGGAGCGGGGCAAGCGTGTCACTCGATGATTTTGTTAACTCTAGGGACGGGGGTCGGGGGAGCCATCGTTCTGAATGGCGAACTTTTTAGCGGTAGTTATGGAGCTGCGGGCGAATTGGGGTTAGTGGTGCTGTATCCAGACGGCCCGCCTTGCAATAGCGGCAACAATGGTTCTCTGGAGCAGTATGTCTCGGCCACAGCGATCGCCCGCCGCACCGGTATGGGCGTGCGGGAGTTGGACCGGAGGGCGCGAGCAGGAGATGCGACTGCGCTGGAATGGTGGCATCGGATTGGTACCGATCTGGGAGTAGGTCTCTCCAGCTCGATCTACGTGCTCGCCCCTGAAGTGGTCGCGATCGGTGGCGGGGTAAGTCAGAGTGCAGATTTGTTTCTTCCGGCAGCGATCGCTGAGATCGAGCGCCGCGTCATGCCGACGTCGCGAATGGGATTGCGCGTCGTACCAGCCCAGTTAGGCAATCAGGCCGGTTGTGTCGGAGCAGCAAGACTAGCTTGGCAGCATGGAGATCGCTGTTCTAGCTCCTGACGGATCCAAGCAGGAAATAGACCTGTACGAGGTTCAGAGCTTACTCAGTGATGCGACTCAGGCCGATGTCTTTGTAATAGAACTGCAAAATCTGTTCGTGGGTCCAATTGCGCTTAGCCAGTTCTGCCGCACCCCACTGACTCATGCCAACACCGTGGCCGTAACCATAGCCTTTGACAATAAACGACGGCGGGACGGCGACAGGTTGCGTACTCGCCGTTTGAATGGGTCCGCCGGGCTCAACCTCAAACATCGTGCTTCTCAGCTGCAAGCGCTGGCGAAAGTCTTTGCCAGTGAGGACGACGCTACCCTCGCTGCCCGTGATGCGGACTTGTCGGACCCGGCCCTGAGGCGATCTCGCTTCGACTTCCATCGCTGTCACGCTACCGATGCCAACGAATTCGCGCTGGACTTCCTGGGCAGAGAACTGCTTTTCCCAGGGGCGGGACGGAACCCATTGGCGATCGCTTACTGCTTTGAGGTAAGGCAAGGGACTCGACCACACGTGTTCGGAGTTTTCCGTCGCGCCTCCCGAGTCGGCGTGGTAGACGGCATTGATGAGTTGACCGTTATGCGTTAGCACTTGTCCGGTCGTTTGTTGTGCTGCCATCGCCGTATTTGAGGTCTCGGCCGCAATGCCTTTATAAACCTGCCAGCGACTATCATCGCCGACATCGAAGGGCTGATTGAGGCGCTTGTTGTGATTGTAAAGAGCAAACGTACGCGTCGCGACCGCCTGAGATTTGAGGGCTTCGAGGGGGAATTGGCCGCCCATTTCGCTGCCAATCACGCTAGCGACGTAAACTTCTAGGTCAACGTGATTGATCGCCATCAGTCGATCGCCGGTCGAGACAATTTCAATCGTGCCGCGATACCACGTGTCATTGATAAAGATAGAGCCGTCAGTCGTAGCAGGCTGCAACATTAGACGATTGCCTTGCACCTCTCCGATCTGAATGTCGTTACCGACGGCGATTGCCGCCAAAGATGTCATAGCATCGACTTCATCGAGAATTTGGCCACTGCTGTCAAGAATGCGAGCAGCTGTCGAGCTCCCCACCGTCAGACGCGGAGCCTCAGTAACGTTAACCCGGACTAACACATTAGCTAGCAGAGGCGACACGCGCGCCAACCAAGCGATGAGTGCCACACTTACACATGCCCCAACGCGGGGCCATATGTCCCTCAACTTCATGCACTTATCTCCTCACACCGTGCACCCATGCGATATGCATTTGTGCTTAGAAATCCACAGTATCAAAGAACGATAACAGCCCGAAACCGCTAGGGTTTCTGTCTTTTTTTATGTTTTTGTTAAGCACTTTCGCTCAAAACGCTCGCTTTAAGGCGCGAATCTGGGGCTAGCTTACCCGAAGACCTAGGTGTTGAGTAACAAAGATAACAACAGAAGGGCGATCGCGTCCGAGACAATGAGTAAAATAGGCCCAACGCCTAAATGGCTCGACAAAATACTTCCCTTCTCCCCACCGCCTCTAGGAATGTAGTTATGTTCGAACGACGGTTCTTCGCAGCTTGGCTAAAACGCGGGCTGGCAATTCTATTTTCAGCAGTTTTAGTCTTATCAGTAGGTGCAGCTTACGCCCAGCGTTGTCGGCCGTTCGCCACCACCGGACTAGATAGCGTCATCGTGAATTTTAGCGACACGGTGGCTCCTGCAGATGTCGATCGCATTCGCCAGCAGTACCACCTCAATTTGGCGCTTAACAGTCCGAGTGACTACGCGCGGAACGAGCAGCTGTATGAGTTTCATTACAACGCGAAGAAACTCGGCAACGTAAGCCGCTTAATGTCGCGATTAACCGCCGATGCCGCGATTGAATATGCCGAACCGAACTACATATACAAGGCCTTTTTTAGCCCCAACGACGATCGCTACAACGAGCAGTGGAATTTGCGAGCGATCGACATGCCCCAAGCTTGGGACTTAACTCAGGGGGAAGGGGCAACTGTAGCGGTCATCGATACCGGCGTAACGCGAGTACCGGACTTGGCCAAAACGCAGTTCGTGCGCGGTTATGACTTTGTCGACAATGACGACCGACCTGAAGACCTACACGGTCACGGAACTCACGTGGCCGGTACGGTCGCGCAGTCCACCGACAACATGCTGGGCGTTGCCGGCGTTGCTTACAAAGCAAATATCATGCCCATTCGCGTGTTGGGTGCCAATGGCTCCGGCACGGTTGCAGACATTGCTGAAGGCATTCGTTTTGCGGCTGACAACGGCGCAACAGTCATTAATATGAGCCTGGGCGGTGGCGGTAGCAGTCAGCTGATGCAAGAAGCCGTGCAGTATGCCGTTCGTAAAAACGTGACGGTGATTGCCGCAGCTGGAAATAGCAACGCCAATGGCTCCGGCTATCCGGCTCGCTACCCAGAAGTGATTTCCGTATCAGCGACGGGACCAACGGGTGATAAAGCGCCCTACTCTAACTACGGTACAGGCGTCGATATTTCTGCACCGGGTGGGCCAAGACTGAATCGCATCCCGAGTGGGGCGTGCTGCAACAAACGGTCGAACGCCGTAATCCATCTCAACCGTCGTTCGAGTATTTTCAAGGCACTAGCATGGCTTCACCTCACGTGGCGGGCGTGGCAGCCTTGATTCAGTCTCAGGACGTGACGGATCCCAATCGCGTGCGCACCATCCTGAAGAAGTCGGCCACTCCAGTCAACGATGACAAGCTGAATTATTACGGTGCCGGGCGACTGAATGCCTATCAAGCCGTCGCGCGCGCCAACAGTACTGCCGAGCTCGGTTTGTGGGACGCACTTAAGCTGTGGCTCGATGACTTCCTCCGGTACTTGAACAGCAACGGCTATCTCAATCCGCGGTTCTGGTTTGATGGCGGTGCCGTCATGTTGGTGCCCAAGCTGATCATGGTGTTTGGCGGTTACTTGGTGCTGTTAATCGTGCGCTGGTGGCTGTCTCCTCGTGGATTGCTGCGCTGGTCGTTCCCATTGACGGTTGGTTTAGTCTTAGGGAGCTCGGGTTTGATGGTGTTGCGCGGCCTGCACGTTATCGGCTTGCCCCATTGGCCAATGCAGCTGGCAGGCAGTTCGCTCCCCGAGCTGGGATCGGCGTTCGCGCAGTCCGATGCCCTCAACCCTCTAACTGCCAGCATTCTGATTCCGTTTGCGTTGGTGGCACTGTTCCTCGGTCATCGCACGTTGGGTTGGGCTGCGATTGGCTTGTGCTGTGGCATGGCTGCCCACTTGCTGTTTGCCGGTACGGTGGCGTTTGATGGCGTGCTGTGGATTGGTACAGGTTGGTGGGGACGCGGTTATTTGCTCGCGAACGGATTGGCTTGCCTGTTGCTGGCGTACTTAGCTTCCAGGGCAATTACCGAATCCGCTTCGACTTCATCTACCTTAGCCACTAAGTAGGCTTACTGCTCTAAGGAGAAAAGTCACACACGTACTGGAATATGACTGAAGCAGCGCGCGAATATGAGGGCCAAATCCAGTTCCTAGAGATCGAGGGAGGGGTTTGGATCTTGGCGACAGATGAGGGCGATCGCCTTCCCTTATTTCGCGCGCCAGCTGCCCTCCTCAAAGAAGGGTTGAGCGTCACCATTTCGGGCCGATTGAATGACGAAGTGATGAATGTCGCTCAAATCGGCCCTGTCCTGGAAGTCCTGACGTTTGCCATTCCGGATTGAGCAGGGCGATTACTGGTGGGAAACTGCCAAAGCTCGCTCGGCCAACTTTGATGTTGACTGCCGAGACGCGTCACAATGAGGTTTGCATCGCTTTTCATCTCAGTCTATGTCCCTGCTGCCCGTCGTTCGCACCCTCAGTCAGTCATCCATCACTGCCGATTTGGTTTCTAAGCTTGAGGCGCGTCGTCAGATCGATCTGAGTGGACTGGCGCGGTTGCCTAAGGGATTATTGGCTGCTGCGATCGCGCAATCAAGCAGGCGATCGCTTTGCGTTATCACTTCAACCCTCGAAGAAGCCGGTCGCTGGATGGCGCAGCTAGAGGCGATGGGCTGGGATGCGATTTCACTTTACCCGACGTCTGAAGCTTCGCCCTATGAGCCGTTCGATGCTGAGTCGGAGTTGATTTGGGGGCAGCTGCAAGTATTGGCCGATTTGTGCCAGCAGCCCGAAAATGTAGCCATTGTTAGCACCGAACGAGCCTTACAGCCTCACCTGCCCCCCCGAGAGGTTTTTGAAGCAGCTTGTTTTCAGCTGCAACCCGGCCAAACGCTGTCGCTAAAGACCTTCAGTCAAACCCTGGCCGAACTGGGTTACGAGCGTGTCAGCTTGGTAGAGCGGGAGGGGCAATGGAGTCAACGCGGCGACATTGTCGATATTTATCCTGTGGCCAACGAGTGGCCCGTGCGCCTGGAATGGTTTGGCGACGAACTAGAAAAGATGCGGGAGTTCGACCCGGCCACGCAGCGATCGCAGGAGGCAATAGACCAGTTATCGATCACGCCTACCAGTTTTGCGGCATTGGCCCTCAGTGCTCTGCGCGATCGCTGGGAATCGTTACCCAACACCGTGCGACAGGAGCTGGATGCAACTGAGGAGCCAGAAGGGCTGCGCCGCTTTCTGGGGCTGGCTTTCGATGCACCTGCGAGCTTAATCGATTACCTGCCCGAGCAAACGCTGGTGGCGATCGACGAACTCGGCCAATGTCAGGCTCACAGTCATCAATGGGTCGTTCACGCGGACGAACAGTGGCAGCATTTACTGGCAACGCACCCTGAGGTCACGGCCAGTCACCGTACTTTCGCTGATAACTTCGAGACGCTGGAGCATTGCTATCGCCTGCGTTTGTTTGAATTTGAGCAGGATGACGCCACGCTGAATGTGGCCAGCCGTCCGGTACCCGCCATTCCGCTGCAATTCGGCCAGTTGGCGCAAACCCTGCGTCAAGAACGTCAAAACAAACGTCAAGTCTGGTTGATTTCAGCCCAGCCGTCTCGTACGGTGGCATTACTGCAAGAGCATGATTGTCCGGCGCAGTTCGTCCCTAACCCTGGCGATTTTCCCGCGATTGACCGACTCAGTATTTCCCACACTCCCGTCGCACTGAAATACTCCGGTCTAGCCGAGCTGGAAGGGTTTGTCCTGCCCCCGTTCGGGCAAGTGTTGGTGAGCGATCGCGAATTTTTCGGCCAGCACGCGCTCGCTACCCCCAGCTACGTGCGCAAGCGTCGGCGCGCGGCGTCCCGCCAAGTCGACCCGGATCGCCTCAAGCCGGGAAATTACGTCGTCCATAAAAGTCACGGTATCGGCAAATTTATCAAGCTAGAAACCCTCAGCGTCAATCGCGAAACGCGCGAGTACTTGGTCATTCAATACGAAGACGGCATCTTGCGAGTAGCTGCCGACCAACTCAGCACGCTGTCTCGCTTTCGCTCCACCAGCGGTAAGGCTCCCGCCCTCAACCGCATGTCCGGAAAAACCTGGGAGAAAACCAAAAACAAAGTCAAGAAAGCCGTCAAAAAAGTCGCGTTTGACCTGCTCGAACTGTATGCAAAACGGGCAGAGCAAAGAGGCTTTGCCTTTCCAGTCGATACGCCTTGGCAACAGGAGTTAGAAGATTCATTTCCCTATCAACCGACATCCGACCAGCTCAAAGCCATTCAGGATGTAAAGCGAGATATGGAAGGCGAGCGCCCGATGGATCGCTTGATCTGCGGCGACGTGGGCTTTGGCAAAACAGAAGTCGCCATTCGCTCCATGTTCAAGGCCGTCATGTCGGGCAAACAAGCAGCGTTGTTAGCACCCACGACGATTTTGGCTCAGCAGCACTATCACACCTTGCGCGAACGCTTCGCTCCTTATCCCATTCAGGTGGGGCTGCTCAATCGCTTTCGTACGACCAAAGAACGTAAAGACATTCAAGCTCGGTTGGCTTTAGGGGAACTTGATGTCGTGGTCGGAACCCATCAGCTGCTAGGCAAAACCGTTCAGTTCAAAGATTTAGGGCTACTAGCCATAGACGAAGAACAGCGATTTGGGGTGAATCAAAAAGAAAAAATCAAAGCCCTAAAAACGCAGGTTGACGTCCTCACTCTGACTGCAACTCCAATTCCGCGCACGCTCTACATGTCCTTGTCTGGCGCGCGGGAGATGAGTTTAATTACAACGCCGCCGCCCTCGCGTCGCGCCATTAAAACGCACCTGTCTCCCTACGATCTCGAAAAGGTGCGCGCAGCTATTCGCCAAGAACTCGATCGCGGCGGTCAAGTATTCTACGTGGTCAATCGGGTTGCCGGAATTGAAGATGTTGCTGCCAAATTGCGACTGATGGTGCCAGACCTCAAGATTGCGATCGCCCACGGTCAGATGCAAGAAGGCGAACTGGAAACCACCATGTTGGCATTTAGCAACGGGGAAGCCGATCTGCTAGTGTGCACCACTATTATTGAATCCGGCTTGGATATTCCGCGCGTCAATACCATTCTGGTTGAAAACGCGGCGGTCTTCGGCCTCGCGCAGCTATACCAATTGCGCGGGCGGGTCGGCCGCTCGGGTATTCAGGCTCATGCCTGGCTGTTTTATAACGAACGGGCCAAACTGACCGACGACGCCCGCAAGCGACTGCGCGCTATTCAGGAATACGCGCAGCTCGGTTCTGGCTACCAACTGGCTATGCGCGATATGGAAATTCGCGGTGTCGGCAATCTGTTGGGTACGGCTCAATCCGGTCAGATGAATGCTGTCGGGTTCGACCTGTATCTGGAAATGCTTAATGATGCCATTAGAGAAATTCGCGGCCAAGCCATTCCCACGGTGGACGACACTCAAATCGACCTCAACATCACGGCCATGATTCCGCAGACGTACATTACCGATACCGACCAAAAGATGAGCGCTTACCGTCGCGTAGCTACAGCCACTTCGCGTCCGGAATTAAAGGCGATCGCCGCTGAATGGAGCGAGCGCTACGGTCCGATTCCCAAGCCAGTTGCAGCTCTGGTGCAGGTAATGGAACTCAAGCAAATCGCCAAATCTCTCGGATTCTCGCGCATTAAACCCGCTCAGGCCAACGTCATGCTCGAAACGCCGATGGAGGAACCCGCCTGGCAACGTCTCAAGGAGAATTTGCCTTCTCACCTGCAATCCCGCTTTATCTATCAGCCGGGCAAAGTCACCGTGCGCGGACTCGGCCAATCTCCCAGTCAGATGCAGCTCGACAACCTCACGCAGTGGCTCGGTAAGATGCTGCCTGCCGTCAACGAACCCCTATTAGCGGTCAACAGCACGTCGAATTAGTGGCCAGAATACCCGCGCCAATGGAGAAACATCGACCGAGATCGCCACATGCATTTATCCAGCAGTCACGGGTGCCTCTGCGGGTGCCAAACTGTCGGTACTGAGCGTCACCACATCTCCATTCATCGTCACGCCCAGGAGGCATTCAGATTGATTTGGAATGGTTTTGCCAGTGACAGCACAGCGCTGAGTTTGAGTAGATCGAGCGGGTACGACCGTGCGAATGTCGGCAGCGATCAGCTGAGAGTTGGTGTCGCCGTTACGCAAGCGCACGTAATTCCACAGCACTTCGCGAATCAAGGCCTGATATCCATGGTTGCCTGCAATCTGCTTGAGCTGTTCTTTGAGGTCGCGTTCGAGCCGAATACTCGTCACCTGCATTTCAGTGGTGGGGATGCTACCGACAAAGGCCACAGCCAATTTCCTCAAGTCAAGACACGTCATACTACGAGTGTAATACCCAGCAGCTGCCGTCATGGCTGCGACCCGATCGGACCGGCAAGACGGACAAATGCAGGACTGACTCTGACTGAGCGAAAGTACTCGTGACTGACACTGCACGCGCAATCCTGACTTCTTTTTCGGTGTGGCGAGCCGACCAGACATCCAATTCATCGGATGATTTGCTGGGTTTATGGGCCGAGCGTGCTGCGCCTGGGAATTCAGTGAAGTTGTTGCGTCAATTACCCGTCAATACCCTCCAGGCCAGCGATCGCATCATTGCCGAAATCGAGCGAGAACAGCCCGATTACGTTCTCTGCGGCGGCATGGCCGAATCGCGTGCATTTCTGGAGCTAGAAACCCGAGCTAGATGCGCAGAATCCGTACGATATTCGCCAGCCAATTTAGGTGCGTGGTGTCGAGGTTTGCGTCGCACTCGCCTCAGCCACGATGCCGGGACTTTTGTCTGCAACGGTACTTACTATCACGTGTTGCAATGGATTCAAGATCGCGGCTGGCCTGTCCAATGCGTCTTCATTCACGTGCCGATATTAACTGCGAGCAATCAACTGGATATCCTGAGCGATTTCAGTGCGATCGTGCAGAATTGCCTTGTCAATAGAGCGCTTCTGACAGCAGCGTTAAGGGTCGTAGATGGAGAGCGCGGGCAGCCAAACATACGCACTCAATGACGCGTGCCTTCTCAGCATTTTCAAGCGGAAACGCTTACAGGAATAGACAAGGTTGCGACCTCCTTTCGTCGTTGCCATCTGGAGTGGTTGCGATCGCTCTGTGACCGATAAGTTGCGACTGCCAGCCAGCCGAGATTGTAGTTGGCAACCAGTCTGAAGCCTGACTGGTCAGGCCTTTGACATGAAGTCATAGGGCTGAGGGTCTACCCTATTCCGCAGGACGGTTACATAATGGCGCGTTTGAATGGCGTTATGGAATACTCGTGGTTTTTCACATTTGTTGATTAACTAGACTTGCGCGCTGGTTTCACTGGCAATGCAGTTCAGCTTACTTCACTCGGTTACTAACAACTATGGATGCCTCTGGTTCTCGCGATGATGCTGGTTTCCAGCAGAATGCGGACATGAGTTTTGGGGAGAAAGCGTCGCGCGGTCGTAGCTGGCTGTGGGCAGTGCTGATTGCGGGACTGGTTGGAGGTGGCGGCTGGTTTTGGGTGTCGCGGGGAGGGAGTGGCGCACCGCCAGCACCGCCAGAATCTCCAGGTACGCCAGTGGAATTGCTACGAGTAACGTCGGACGTGATTCAAACCACCACCGACGCAGTGGGGTCTTTAGAGGCCGCAGAACGAGTAGCGTTACGGCCAGAAGTCGAGGGTCGCCTCGTTCAGGTTCTGGTACGCTCGGGCGATCGCGTTGCAGCTGGGACGCCGCTGATCCAGCTCAAACCGGATCGCACTCAAGCAGAGGCTAATGCTGCCGCTGCAAGCATTGCTTTGTCGCAGGCCCGGCGCAAAAGTGCAGAAGCCAGTATTTTGACCTTAGAAGCCGAGCGCGAAGCCGCCAAAGCCGAGGTCGTACTGCAAGAAGAAGAGTTGAAGCGCACCACCTTGTTGGTTGAGGAGGGAGCGCAGTCGCAGCAGGCCCTCGATCGCGTGACGAGCAGCCGCAATGCAGCAGCTGCGGCTCTTAATGCAGCGGAGCAACGCATTCAAGCGGCTCGGACCGAACTGGTAGAGATCGACGCCGCTATTGCTCAAGCAGAAGCCAATGCCGCAGCCACGCAAACCGATCTAAGCGATTATCGCGTGGTCGCTCCTATTGCCGGAACGGTCGGCGATATTCCAGTCAAAGTCGGCGACTACGTTGAAACTGGGGACGTGCTCACCACGCTGACCCAGAATCAGACTCTGGAATTGCGGCTGACGCTTCCCCTCGAGCGCTCTCTCGAGCTGCGCGAAGGACTCGCTGTCGAGCTGTACGTACCGCAAATCGAGGAGCCGATCGCGCGCGGGGCTATCAGCTTTGTCTCGCCTACAGTCGATCCCGATTCTCAGGTCATCCTGACCAAGGCTCGGTTTGCCAATCTCGACGGGCGACTGCGGGACGGTCAATTTGTCGAAGCCCGCGTGATTTGGCGCGAACAGCCTGGCGTGTTGGTACCCACGACAGCGATCGCCTACATTGCTGGCCAGGCATTCGTGTACGTGGCTCAACCGGCTCCACCGGATGTCGATCCAGAAGGAGCGCAGCAAATTGCCGAGCAGCGTCCCCTCACCCTCGGAGAAATTCGCGGTAATCAGTATCAAGTCCTGGAAGGATTACAGCCGGGCGAAAGCATCGTGACTTCAGGAGTCCTCAATCTAACGAACGGGGTTCCAATCGTTCCCGACATCGAACCTGTGTCGATGGGAACGCCTGAAACCACCGAGTAATTTACTGCTGTCCCACAGCGCCCCTTAGCAACTACACTTCGCGATCGCCATACTTACGCCAGTCTTATGGTCGACACCAACACGCCACCATCTAGCCTGCAGCTAAGCGACATTCAGGTCCAGCTCGGTCAGCTCAGTCAGCAACTAAGTGCCGTAGCAACTCAATTGGAGCGATTGGGCGAACTGCCCGCCCGCGTCGAGCGGTTGGAAGAACGTTTGGCGCTAGTAGGGGACGTGCAGCGGTTCGAACGTCTGCAGGAATTGTTGGCCACGGAGCAATGGTCGGATGCCGATCGCGAAACGATTGTGGCAATTGTTTCGAGTGCAGGCAGAGAAGAACTCGAAGATCTCAGCCCTAACGACATTCTTCGCTTTCCTTGCGAAGACCTGCAGGTGATCGATCGCCTGTGGAGTCGCTACAGCCAGGGGCGGTTTGGATTTGGCGTGCAGCTGAAAATGTACGTGGAAGCGGGGGGGACGGCGGAAACTGCAGCGGCGCAAAACGCCGAGTTGGTGGAACGGTGGGGCGATCGTTTGGGCTGGCGGGACGGCAAGCGTTGGCGCAAATGCAGTGAATTAGATTACAGCCTCGATGCTCCCCTTGGATGTCACCCTTCCCGCTGGTGGAACTCTCCCTACGGCTCTAAAATGACGAACTATTTTTTATCTCGCCTCTTGAGCTGTCAACGGTAAGCGTCCATGTTTGTCGAAACCTTCATTCGGCGGCCCGTCCTCACTATCGTCTGCGCCATTATCGTGTTGATGGTAGGACTGATTAGCATTCCGACGCTGCCGGTCGAACAGTATCCCGATATCAGTCCCGTTCAAGTGGTGGTGACAGCCAACTACATCGGGGCTAGCGCCCAGGTGGTGGAAGAAACCGTCACGAACGTGCTGGAACGGCAAATCAACGGCGTGGAAGGGGTGCGTTACGTCTCCTCGGTCAGCGCCGAAGATGGCACCAGCACCATCACCGTCACCTTTCAGCAGGGGTTCGACCTCGATCTAGCTGCGGTGGACGTGCGCAACCGGGTGTCCTTGGCGGAACCGCAATTGCCCGCCCCCGTGCGACAAACGGGAGTTGCCGTGACCAAACAGTCCAACAGTACGTTGGTCGGGATGGCAATTTTTAGTGAGCAAGAAGGGCTTTACGACGACAATTTCATCAGCAACTACGCCGATCTCTACGTGCTAGACGAGATCAAACGTCTACCAGGTGTAGCTGCCGTGCGCCCGTTTGGCGAGCGCCGTTATGCGATGCGTCTCTGGCTCGACCCCAAAAGGTTGGCCAGTCGCGGATTGGTAGCACAAGATGTGGTCACGGCTCTCAACGAACAAAATATTCAAGTGGGGGCCGGTCGCATCGGCCAACCGCCTGCCCGCGAAGGCCAGCAGTTTCAAATTCCCGTACGGGCAGCAGGAAGACTACGCCAGGTCTCCGAATTTGAAAATCTGGTGTTGAAAACGGGCGAGGGTGGCACCCTCGTTCGATTGAGAGATGTCGGTCGGGCTGAGTTGGGGGCCGAAAATTACGATACGTTTGCCCGATACAACCGCCAAAATGCCATCGGCTATCAAGTATTGCAGACACCTGGCAGTAATGCACTAGCAGGAGCCAATGCAGTCAAAACGCTGATGCAAGAGTTGCAGAAAGATTTTCCACCCGGTTTAAGCTACGAGATTCCCTACGATCCGTCGCTGTTCGTGGTCGAATCTCGCCGGGAAGTGGTGAAAACCTTAATTCAAGCAGTAGCCCTGGTCGTGTTGGTACTGTTCGTTTTTTTACAGAACTGGCGCGCCACGATCGTTCCGGCTGTGGTGATTCCGATTTCGCTGATCGGTACGTTTGCCTTCGTTAAAATTTTCGGCTTTTCGATCAACAGCCTGACACTGTTCGGCCTAACGCTGGCTACGGGCATGGTCGTAGATGACGCCATCGTGGTGGTGGAAGATATTGCCGGAAAGGTTCAGGAGAAAGGCATGCAGCCTCATCTAGCGGCGATCGAGGCCATGCGAGAGCTGTCGAGTGCGGTGATTGCCACATCGTTAGTGTTGCTGGCTGTTTTCGTCCCGGTGGCTTTTTTCCCAGGTACGACCGGGCAGCTTTATCGGCAATTCGCCCTCACGATCGCTTTCTCTATCGTGATCTCCACTTTTAACGCGCTCAGTCTGACTCCTGCCCTCTCTGCACTGTTGCTGCGGCAGGGTCAGCGGCCTGGAGGATGGCTGGGTGCTATCTTCGATCGGCTCAATGACGCGATCGATCGCATTCGGCAAACTTATCGCGGCATTCTCGGTCGTCTCACCCAACTGAAGCCGTTGATTGTCGTCATTTTTGCTATTTCTCTCGGCATTACAGTATTGATGTACGGAGTTGTACCAACGGCATTTTTGCCGGATGAAGACCAAGGCTACGTCATCGGCGTAGTGCAGGGTCCGGATGGAACGTCGTTGAACTATACTGACGGCGTGATGGCGCAGACTGACGAGATCTACCTGCGCAACCCCGAAGTAGCCGGAACGTTCTCGCTAGGTGGATTTAGCTTCAGCGGCAATACGGCCAATCAAGGATTGACGTTCGTTCCATTTATCCCCTGGGGCGATCGCAAAGCACCGGGCGAGTCGGCTCAAGATATTTTGCAGAAGGTGTTTCCGCCCCTGTCGCAGGTAACGGACGCGCGGGTGTTGGCCTTCAACCCTCCCACCATCCAAGGTTTGGGAACGGTGGGCGGTTTCGTGTTTCAGCTGCAAGATCGGAGCAACGTCGATTTCGATACGTTTGTGGGAGTCAAAGAACAGCTAGTTGGGGCTGCATTTGGCGCTCCCGAAATTGCCTTCGCCTTCAGCCCCTACAGCGCCAACTCGCCGCAGTTAGTGGTGGATATCGATCGCAATCGAGCTAAAGCGCTGAACGTGAGGGTGGATGACGTGCTGGAAACGCTGCAAATTCAGCTTGGTTCGCGTTACGTTAATGACTTTGCTGCTAACGGTCGCACCTACCGAGTTTACGTCCAGGCAGACAGCCAGTATCGCGACACGCCCGACGATATCGGCCAACTCTACGTCCGGTCGCAAACGGGCCAAATGATCGAGCTAAGTAACCTCATCCGAGTGGAGCGCGTCACGGGGCCGCAGACCATCAACCACTACAACCTCTTTCGCTCGATTGAAATTAACGGCACGGCCGCGCCTGGTTATAGCTCGGGAGAAGCGATCGCGGCAATGGAGCGCATTGCCAGTCAAGTTCTGCCTGCCAGCATGAGCTTCGAGTGGTCGGGCATATCGCTGGAGGAATTGGAATCTGGCGGACAGGCTCCAGTGATTTTTGCGCTCGGGCTGATCTTCGTTTTTCTGGTGCTGGCGGCCCAGTACGAAAACTTTATCGACCCGTTCATTATTCTGTTAGCCGTACCGTTAGCGATTTTGGGGGCGTTGTGCACGATCTCTCTTCGCGGCATCGCTAATGACGTGTACTGCCAGGTGGGGTTGGTCATGCTAATCGGCCTTGCCAGCAAAAATTCCATCTTGATCGTGGAATTTGCCAATCAACTGCGCGAGCAAGGTCTATCCATTACCCGTGCTGTAGTTGAAGCTTCGCAGCAGCGCTTGCGGCCCATTTTGATGACGGCCATCTCGACATTGCTGGGGATTTTCCCACTAGCGATCGCGACTGGGGCTGGAGCGGCTAGTCGTCAGTCTTTGGGAACAGCCGTCTTTGGCGGCATGATTGTCGCAACGGTCTTGAGCTTGCTCATCGTCCCCATTCTCTACATCATCATTACGTCGATTTACGATCGCCTGATGGGGAAAGCGCAACCGGCTGTTGCAGTCAGTCCCAATGGAGCTGCTTTGCCTGCTGCTGATGCCTCTCTCGAGCTTCCGGAGACGGTGACTCGCTGAGGTTAAATCAGAGGTGCTTGCCTTAGAGCCAGGTTTGCAGTCAGCTCGTGCGATGAAACTCAAACGTGCTGTTGAGCCCGAGTGCGTTCGACTCAGTCGGCGGGGAGAACTTCTGGTTGCGCTTGTTTGGCAAAATCCACCACAGGGGCTTGAGCTGAGGGCAAAGCACTACTTTCCACCGCTTTCAGCAGGTCGAGGGATCGCTGCGCCGTCTTGAACTCAGGATCGAGTTCTAATGCACGAGTGAAGCTAGCAATAGCCGCATCTTTATCTTTACAGCCGGTCTGGGCCCGCCCTAACGTATGCCAGAAGTTGGCATTAGCGTCATTGAGGGTAGTAGCCCGCTCGGCATCTTCCCGCGCGGCTTCGTACTGCTTGAGCTGGCACAAGGCCCAAGCCCGATTATTAAGGACGATGGCGTCATCAAGATTGAGGTCGAGCGCGCGGTCGAAGCACTCTAGCGCCACTTGGGGGTCGCCGCGATCGCCAAACACCATACCGAGGCCGAACCAACCCCACGCATCGCGCTCGTCAATGTCCACCATGCGATCGCAGGTATCGACTGCCGACTGCCACTGTTTCAGCCGTCGTAGAGCAATGGTTTTGCCATATAGGCAAGCAAAACTTTGCGGCCGCAGTTGCAGGGCTCGATTGAAATAAGCTACCGCTGCAGCTGACTTACCCAACAGATTGCAGATAGCTGCCGCTGCGTACAGCGCTGGGTAATAGTCCGGCTGGATTTTCAGTGCCTCCTCATACTGCAGCAGCGCATCTCCCAACAGCTCCATCCGTTCAAACGTGTAGCCGCGTGCGTGCCACATCTGGGCGCGATCGGGGTCGATTTGAAATGTGCGATCGAAACTCGCAGCCGCGTCGCGATAATACTGCAGCTCTAGGAGCAGAACGCCGCGATTGTGCCAGGTTTCCGGTAGATCGGGCCGTAAATGCAGCGAACGATTGTAAGCAAGCAGCGCCCCGCGCACGTTACCTCGCTGCGAGAGTAAATCTCCCACCTTGCGCCATAGGCGGGCATCGTGAGGACGAATTTCCAATACTTGTTTAAAGCTGGCGATCGCTGACTTACTGCGGCCCAGGGCTTGAAGAACATATCCTCGAGCCAACCAAGACTGCTCATTATCCGGATCGTTTCTGATAGCTTGATTCAAGCTGGAAAGCGCCTGCTTCCATCGTTCAGTTTGGGCCAAGCGCACGCCGCGATTGTGCCAGGCGAGAGCATCATCAGGATCGAGATCTAGCAGCTTGTCGTAGTTCGCAATCGCCGCTTTATAGCGTTTCATCCGACCTAGGATGGTAGCGAGATTGTTGAGCACGACCTCATCGTAAGGATTAATCGCGAGCGAGCCATTGTAGCTATCGATAGCCTCGCGATACCGCTTGAGCTGGACGAGCGCGTCGCCGCGTCGACTCCAAGCCATCGCGAAGTTGGGATCGATGTTGAGAGCGCGATCGTAAGCTGCCAGTGCGTTGGGATAGCGACCCTGCACGAACTCTTCCTCGCCCCGTTCGAACTGAAGGTCAGCTGTATTCCACTGAAAGAGACGCTGGATGAATTGCAGAATTGCGATTTGGCGTTCGTTCTCCTCCGCCGAGCCCGGAGAGCGATCGCTCGATAGTTGCGCGATGAATTGCTGCAGATTGCGAATGAAGGAGCGAAATACGTTCAGGTCTTGGTCATTCTTCATTAACGCCTGCGATTGGCTCGGTTGAGTTTGCAGGCGAAATCGCTGAACATCTGTGGGAGCGCGATAACCGGGTTTGACGCGACCCAGTAACTGTCGGGCCTGGAACTCGAAGAGGGTGGCATCGTCGTCCGAGCCGACGAAATTCACTGCATCCAGGTCGCGTATGGGAGCAGGGAGCTCGCAGGGCTCGTAGATGAGGGGCAACAAACGCTGATTTTGGCTAGCAGGTGCGTGGGGAAACCCGCTGTAGAGCTCGTCTTTAGGCCACGGCTCGCCGACAAACTCCGGTGAAAGAACGAGAGCAATATGGGCAGACTCGTCCAGTGCTCGCCGCAGTGCCACGCGGCGATCGGTCCCTGGTTGCAGCATCCATTCGTCAAACCAGACCCTAACTCCCTCGCGATCGAGCCGTTCGGCTAGCTGACGCGCCCAAGCTCGTTGCGCTCGATGGTAGCGAAGAAAAACGTCGTAGCTATAGCCGGTGGTGGAATCGGGCACGCGGGTCATGCCAGAGAGGGACGAGGACACATTTTACCCAGTCTATCCGATTCGCTAGGAAGCACCGGAACTGCGACGCCTCGAGTCATAAATCCAGGAATTGCGCTCGAAATAAATGGACCAAGGAGCCAAGAGAGGATTATGAGGGAGACTGCTTCGAATCTTGCACGTCAAGCCATTCGTGGTGAAGGTGTTCGACTTGCTTAGCTTGATCGACTAGGTCGGCCAAAGAATCAGCCAATAGTTGCCAATGTTCGTTCGGGTGCTGTGAATACTGCCTGACTTTCTCAATAGTGTCGGTAAGCTGCCCTTGCAGTTGCGCCAGCAACGCGCGGGTCTGTGTCGAAAGCTCCGTCACCTCTTCAACTCGCTCGCTGTTGCGCCGTAGCTGGTGCTTAGCGAAAGCTTCGCCCCGTACGAGCGTGAGAATGGCACCTTCGCGCTGATGTTGAGGCACAATCCGCAGCTGTAATATTAACGGTTCGCCGCGAAAGACGCGTTCGGCTTCAGCTTCGCGATCGCTAGATTCCGGTCCGGGTGAGAGCCCCACCATATGCTTGAGTTGGAGAATTAATTCGCTGCCCACAGTATCGGATAAGTCTCTAAACAGCTCCCGCAGAATGCCTTTCTGGCGGTAGCGAATTCGACAGGTTCGATTCTCATTTACTTCAATAAAGACGCGATCGGCTTTCTCTTCAATCGCGCGACGCAACACCGAACTCAGCAATCGCCTAATGTCTGCTTCGGATGTCGAATTGACACTAGGCTCTACAGTGTCTTCCGTGTCTTCTGCGGGTGATGCGGTCGAGGTTAGAGATGCTTCGGCTAGCTCTGCCTCCTCTACCACTCCCACGGCTGCGTTCTTCACAGCTGCAATGCTGGTCGGGTCGGGAGGATGGCTGAAGTAATAAGCAATGAGTTCTTGATGCTCCTCAAACGAAATGGGATGAGGGTGAACTTGCAGGTGCGAAAATTCCAGCATTTTACCGACGTAGTCCTGAGCAGCCAGGTCGTTCGGGTCGACCATGCCCAGGATTAGGAGAGTGCCATCCAGATTTACCGGTACCACCTGGTAGTACACGCATATTTCGACGGGTAAAAACGCGGCGATTAGTATCGGCACCTGCTCCCAGTTCACACTGGCTGCCGCGATCGCAAACGGCGTTGATGACTTAGTATCGAGCATGCTTGGCGCCTGGATGGAATCGCTCATTATCTATGATAGGCATACCTGCAGGGCTTGCCGAGGTGGGAAAGAGTAAGCCCTGATAGCGTAGCCGCATTTGCATGACTGGCATGGGGTGTGAGCCTGTAGATAACGAACTTACAGATAATAGATCTCATGCATGAATCGATAATCGCTACGGTGAAATGAGGGTTTCAGGTTTCAAATCGGCATTTGCGCAAGCACTCTAGTGAAATTTACTATTAATAAAGTGACTCGCTTATGCGTGCTGCTGCAAGTGGATGACGCGGCTGTCCGTGATACCCCACCATCCTCCTCGTAGCGTAGACGTCCGGCTGCCGCGAGGCGCATCCACCAGCGATCGCAGAGCTTCAACGCGTTCGAAGGTAGGCGTACAGGTCATAACGAGTTGGAGATAGCGATGCAAAATGCGCCGTTGTATGGCGAGATGAGCCTGACGCAGGGGCTGGCAGAGCAGGCGCGGCGGTTCGGGACAATAGGATGCTTGCCACAGAATTTCTGTTTGTATCTCTAAATAATCGGCTTCAGCTTGCAGAGTGGTGGCGGCGCGGTTGAGAGCACGATCGACTTGAGGATTGAAGTGTTTTTTTAAATTGGGAATGACTTCGTGGCGCAAGCGATTGCGCGGATGACTTAGGTCTCGATTGAAGTGGTCTTCCCAGACAGGCAAGTGATGCTGCTGGCAAAACTGAGCGGTTTCGGCGCGACTGACTTCGAGGAGAGGGCGTACCAAAAGAGGAGCGGTAGAGTCCGTCGCTTGCAGAGGGCGACACCAGTCCAAGCTCGTTAGGCCTCGCACGCCCGTCCCGCGCACGAGATTATATAAAAAGGTTTCAGCTCGATCGCTGCAGGTGTGTCCAGTGGTGATACTGCGGCACTGCCAGCGTTCGGCCCAGTGCGCGAGCTCGCGATAACGCCACTGTCGCGCTCGATTTTCATCCCGCGTGACGACGTCAGCCGTAGCAATTTCACAAGGAAGCTGGAACTGACGGCGGACGAAGGTTTGAACGAAGTGGGCGCAGTCAGTTTCGCGTTCGTGCCAGCGATGATTGCAATGCAAAACGAACAAGCGCCAGTGATGGCGGGAAGCAATATCGGCCAGAATTTTCAGCAGGCACAGCGAGTCTTGACCGCCTGAGACTGCTACCACAATATGCTCGAGATCGGGCAAAAGGCCTCGCTGACGCAGTCCTTGCCGGACGCGCACGTGCAAGGGGGTCAGGTGGTTGGCCGTCATATCGCTTTCGATATTTTAGTTTGGACATGGAAGCGCCGACTACGAATGGATTCTATGTAGTGCAAACGTCCTAAGCCTCTTGGTGGCTGCTATTGCGCGATCGCGCTGTCCGAACGAAGAGGATAGAGCCCGAACCGCTCAAAACATACCGAGCGTCAAAATAAGAGCGACGGATTTATCCAAACGACGGAGGTAGCGTGAGCGGGAGTTCCAAGGGCAGGACCACATCAAATTGAGTCAGTTCTGGCGTACTCTCAACGCTGACTTCACCACCCAGATGATGCACGAGCTTGTGGACCAACGCCAGCCCTAATCCCGTCCCCCCTTGCAGCCACGGATCGTTGGTAGGGATGCGATAAAACTTTTCAAAGATATGTGGCAGTTCGTCTGGCGGGATGAGGATACCCGTATTCGTAATTTTCAGATGCATGCTGTTGCCTTCAAGGAACGCGATCGCTGCAATTCTCTCCCCAGCAGGGGTGTATTTGCACGCATTAGCGAGTAATTCCGACAAAATCCGTTCCAGATAGGACGGGTCGCTCGTGAATTTGGGTAATGACTGCGAGCATTCGATGGTGAGAGTCTGTTGACGATTACTAGCGCAATCACAGAATGGTGCTACGACACGGGGGAGCCAGTTAGCTATGTCGATAGGTTCGGCAACAGGGGGATTGCGGTTGTCCTCCAGTCGCTGAAAGTCGAGCAAGTTGTCAATAAGCTTGATTTCGCGGTCGCATTCTTGCTGCAGAATGCGGAAATAGCGTGCGGTCGGGTTGTGTTTGGCAGGGGGCTTGGCCAACTCAGCAGCAAGATCCAATTCGCGATCTAAATGAATGCCGAGCATCTGAATGGCCAGACGAATGGACGTGATCGGCGTGCGCAGTTCGTGGGATACCGTACTGACAAAATCGTCCTTGAGACCGTTGAGTCGCTCGAGTTCGCGCACCTGAGCTTCCGCAGCTTGATAGAGGCGGGCTTGGCGAATGGCGATCGCGCAATGATTGGCGACCTGCAATACCAAACGGATATCTTGGTCGCTAAAAGTACGCTGTTCGCTGCGCACTAGCCAAAGCGCTCCTAATACGTCGCGGTCGTCCACAATAGGGCAAGCCAGCATTGCTGAGCGGCCTCGCAACGGGTTGGATAAAAGCGAACAAAACTGAAAGTAATGACCTTTCAGCAGCTGGTAATGCAACTCCGGAAAGTCTTCCATTTGGGAGACGCGTCTTTGGGAGGGAACGCCCACTGCGTACTCGAAATAAATCGTTGACGTACCGCGATCGCGATCGTAGAGAGCTGCATTGCAGCAGATCACGCCCAGACAGAGAGCGAGTTCGCGTACGGCTGTGTTGGCAATTTGATTGACATCTAAGCTGTCGCGCACGCGATCGGCAATGCGTTGCAGGGTCGATTCAAAATCGAAAGCCAAACGAAGCTCTGCCGTGCGCTGCTGGACTTGACGTTCGAGGTCGGCGTTCAATTGTTGAACGCGGCGATAGAGTTGGCCTTGTTGAATGGCGAACTCGATAGGAATGGAAAGTTGACGCAGTAAGTCGAGATCGCTGTTGTGCCAGATCCGAGGAGTAGTGCAGTGTTGGGCGACGAGTAATCCCCAAAGTTTCCCACCCTGCCAGATGGGTACCACGGCGTGGGCGCGCACGCTGAATCGAGCCAGAGACTCTACATAACAGGCAGGAATGTTGGCACAGTCGATGTCGGCAATGGCGGGGATAGCATCGCGAGTGCTGGTCGGCACGCAGCTAGCCAAAGACGTGCAGGTGCTCATCAGGTCGTGTCCGAGCATGGACGGCCATTCAGGCGCGACGGATTCGGCAATCGCGATACAGCGTTCTCCTGTTTCAATCCGACAAATGGCGACGCGATCGACCTGCAGCAAATGACGTAGGTCCGAAACAGCCACCTTCAAACTTTGCTCCAGCTCGAGAGATTGTCGGATATGTTGAGCGATAGTGCCGATCGCGCGCTCGCGCTCTACCCGACGCGCGAGGGCATCTTTAGCTTCCTGTAGGTCAGAGATATCGTCGATAAAGCCTTCCAGAATATCGCGATTGTTAACTTTGATACAGCGACCCTTTTCGCGGACCCATCTTTGCTGGCCGCTGGCGGTCATAATGCGGTAAGAGATTTGAAATGCACGGCGGTTGGCAATGGCTTGAGTGGCGGCTTCCCGAGCATCTTCAAGATCGCGAGGATGCACGATATGACTGTAAGCCGAATGCTGTTGACTCAGTAAGTCTTGCGGTGGATAGCCCGTCAGCTCGATGCAGCCCACGCTGACATATTCCATATCCCAGAGACGATTGCTCTGACATCGATAGGCCATGATGCCAGGCAGATAAGTCGTTAACGTATCTGGCAGGTCTCGCTCTCCCGAGAGAGAGGAGGCTCCCGTTCGTGACGAAGTAGACGTGTCGATCGCGTCGATTTCCGGAGAGCGTGAGACTTTGCTCTCGGATAGCTGGCCGTTCGCAAAACCATCAGTGCGAGACGAAATCTGCTGTAACCAGTCGAGCACGTGTGATTCTGCGAGTAATCCCACTAATTCGCTCGCAGGTCCGCAGACCAATAGTTCGTCGCAACCCGATCGCTCCATGAGCGAGATCGCCTCATTTAAAGACATTTCGGGATGGACAAAATCCGCCACCTTTCGTATGGCGCCAATGGTAGATAGCTGCTCGTCAGCCCCATGCTGTTTGCCAACGACCAGTTGAGTGAGACCTGCCAGCGAGACGATCCCCAAAGGCATCTGTCGTTGTTCGAGATCGTTATCCACGACAGCCAGAATGGGAGGACGTAAGTTTGACAATTGCTGCAGTGCGTCTCGTATCGAAGCAGTTCCCTTAATGCTAATGTTTTGGGCTGCCATCACTTCACCAACTCGATGTAGTTCGAGCTGACGAGTCAGTTCGGGAGTCAGCAAAGCGGACCATTGCATAGTCGAGGCAGTGCTAGCAGCTGGAGCAACGGCTGAGTGACCGATAGTCGGAATGATATCGAGGCTTGACAAGATACAACAATAGCTACACGGCAATAAAAATTAGCGTAGTTTTCTTTACGCAACCTTCATGAAAACTACGTTAATTATTCTAGGCGATCTCAATTCGATAGCGCACGCAGGCGTTACTTTGACTGAGTTCAGGCTTGGAGGCGACGCGGAATCGCCCGCTGAAATATCTGTTCGAGTGCTTCGATCTCGACTGAAATCAACTCTATTGCAGCAACAAATACGCGCAAGCGATTTTCTTCCACAGTTCCAATGCATTGCGAGGCGGTGGGTAGCGCGGAGTTGAGATAAGCTTCCCAGTCAAACTGGTGATGAGAAGCAACCGATACCAGAATTCGGGCCCCACTTTCGCCAAATAAGATTTCGTCAATCCGTTGGCCTGTGGGTGCCGGGAGATTGACATAAGCGCCGAAGCCGCTGCTGATACACGCTTCAGCCAGCGAGATCGCCAAACCGCCATCGCTACAGTCGTGAGCGGATTGAATCCAACCCTGGCGAATGCCGTGGCGGCAAGCCGCCTGTACGCGGACTTCCAGATCCAGATCCACGCGCGGCGGTCGACCGGCAACGCGATCGCCGATAGCTTGCAAATAACTCGACCCTCCTAGGGTGACGTTGCTGGTACCAAGAAGATAAATGCGTGCGCCGGGCTCGACCCAGCCTTGACCGCACGTCTGCCGAATATCGGGAATCAGCCCGACCATTCCAATGACGGGAGTGGGATAGATCGCTTGGGGATTGCCCTGGCTGTCGATAGTTTCGTTATAGAGCGAGACATTGCCGCCGGTGACTGGTGTATTCAGGGCTCGGCAGGCATCGCTAATGCCCCGACAGGCTTCAGCCAATTGCCAGTAACCGACAGGTTTTTCTGGGCTGCCAAAGTTGAGATTGTCGGTGACGGCTAACGGATCCGCGCCGACGCAGCTCAGATTGCGGGCAGCCTCTGCGACAGCGGCTCGGGCTCCTTCATACGGGTCGAGATAGACATAGCGGCCGTTGCAGTCAACCGTGGCCGCAATGCCTTTTTCCGAAACCGGGATGCGTTCAACTTCTCCTGGCCCAAAATTTTGCGATCGCGCGCGCAACACGGCTGCATCTGCACCTCCAGGAAGAACGACAGCATTGTTTTGCACTTGGTGATCGTATTGGCGGTATACCCAGCGCTTGCTGGCAATGGTGGGCCAATCTAACAGTTTCAGCAGCACCTCGTTCCAACTCAGCCCGTCAACACCAGCCGGTGTAGCCGGAGGTAACTGCGCCGCCGTCCACTGCCATGCCTCCAATGCATAAGCTGGGGTATCGATGACTTCACGCTTGTAGATAGGGGTATTGTCAGCCAGTGCTTTAGCCGGAACTTCAGCGACGACGGTGCCCTCGTGCAAAATCCGTACTAGGGGGTCGGCAATCACTCGTCCGGCGACAACGGCGTGCAGTCCCCAGCGTTGAAAGATCGCGATCGCTTCTTCCACCCGTTCGGGTTTGACTACGAATAACATCCGCTCCTGCGATTCCGAGAGCAAAAATTCGTCCGGACGCATGCCGCTCTCGCGCACGGGCACGCGATCGAGATCGAATTCAATGCCGACATTGCCATTGGCGGCCATCTCAGATGTGGAGCAGGTGATACCCGCTGCTCCCATGTCTTGAGCTGCCACCACCGCCCCCGTTTTGAAGGCCTCCAAACACGCTTCCACCAGAGATTTTTCTAAGAATGGATCGCCAACTTGGACGGCGGGTCGATCCTGCTCGGATTCGCCGGTTAATTCCGAGCTGGCAAAGCTGGCTCCTCCCATCCCGTCTCGCCCGGTAGTCGAGCCGACATACAGCACGGGATTACCAATTCCAGAGGCGCCTGACTTGACGATCTCGTCAGTTTCCATCAGTCCCAGCGCCATGGCGTTCACCAGGGGATTGCCGGAATAAATCGGATCGAACTCGACTTCGCCACCGATTGTGGGTACGCCAAAACAGTTGCCATAGTGGGCGATGCCGCTAACCACCCCGGCAAATAAACGACGATTGCGGCGATCTTCCAGCGGCCCAAAACGCAGTGAATTGAGTGCGGCAATTGGGCGCGCGCCCATGGTGAAAATATCGCGGAGAATGCCGCCAACCCCGGTTGCCGCACCTTGGAAGGGTTCTACTGCTGACGGGTGATTGTGGGATTCGATTTTGAACACCAAGCGATCGCCATCGCCTAGATCCACCACGCCTGCATTCTCACCAGGGCCAACTAAAATGCGATCGCCTGTTGTCGGAAACTGTTTCAGCAGCGGGCGCGAGTTCTTGTAACAGCAATGTTCCGACCACATCACCCCAAACATGGCTAACTCGTTGCGATTGGGAGCGCGTCCCAAGCGTTCGACAATGAGGTCGTATTCGTCTCGACTGAGGCCGTGGGCGTCCAACAGAGCAACCGTGTCGCGATCGAGGTCGGGCGAGCTGATAACAGTCACGAGAGCAATCCGTAATCTGGCCTCCCTATTCTACGAGTCAGTGCCAATACGACAGCAGTAAAGCAGGTGAGTGTAGTTGCATTTGGTGCACATAAAAAGTGTCGGAAGACCAGCCTTATGTATGCGCCTCGTCATAGCAGATTCGATTGTTCTCAATTAGATGTAAGTTCTCTTCCGCCCATATTTTTGCAGCTCGAACAACTGGCAGCAGGCTTTTACCTAACTCGCTAAGTCGATATTCAACCTTCAACGGCAGCATATCGGCATAGAGGGTTCGGATCACTAAGCCGTCTCGCTCTAACTTGCGCAAAGTCTGAGTCAGCATCTTTTGCGAAATGCCGCTGCAGATTCGCTTGAGTTCTCCAAAGCGCAGGACACGCTCCCCTAGCGCGCCAACGATCAGCGACGCCCATTTTTCTCCGATCAAAGTCAGAACTTCTCGGGACGGGCAGATAGCTGAATAAACATCAGGTTTCAATTCCAAACGATGGCTCTCCAAATACCAGTTACTTATAGGTACCTAATTTACTTTAGAAACTCAAATAGCTACAGTGCTTAGCGAGACAAGCTCAGGCATCTTTTCCGAGCGCATTAGGAGGCCACTTATGAAGATCGCAATTCTAGGATTCGGCCACGTGGGTAGGACCTTGGCGGCTCGACTGCAAGACGTTGGCTACGAGGTTATTGTCGGTTCGCGCTCCGTTCCAGAAGAAGGGGTGGCCTGTCCGTTTTTGTCCCCCAGAGATGCCGCTGAAACGGCTGACGTAATAGTTTTGGCCATCCCTTTTCATGCTTGTGCTGAAGTGCTACCTGAACTCGCTGACGTCACGAGAGGCAAAACAGTTATCGACTGTACGAATCCGCTGAACCCGGATTGGACACCCAAATTGCTCGGTCAGGAGCATTCTGCGGGTGAGGAGATTAACCGCTTGCTACCAGAGGCTCGCATTGTCAAAGCCTTTAATACGATCTTTGCTGACGTGATGGGTCAAGCAAAAGTTGACGGTAAATCAGTGACTGCATTCATTGCTGGAGATGACGAAGCAGCAAAACAGGAAGTTATGTCTATTGCTCGCAATATTGGCTGTACGCCCCTAGATACAGGCTCTCTATCCGTAGCCCGTTATCTAGAAAGCATGGCTCATCTCAACATTCAAATTGCTATCGGTCGAGGTGGTGGTACGAATGCGGCGCTCGTGTACTTGCGAGACTAGTAGCTGTCGAGCTGTCTCTTGGTGAAATACAGCTCCTAGGAAATTGCGCTAAGCACTGATAGGCGGCTGCAACGATGCTTTGTAGGCTGCCCAACTGCCAAATTGAGAGATATCAGGCCATTGATGGCGCTCAACTGAAGCAGCCGGATACAGCATGGCAGCAACTTCCTCACCTGTTTCCAACACTACTGTCGACAGCAGCTTGTCGGGAGATTCACTGGAGAGCAGGTGTTCGTAATGAGCGTAGGTGAGCTCGCAGATTTCTCCCTGGAGAGCTACTCCACCCGTTTCAACCTCAATTACGCCAGGAAACCAGTCGTCTCCGATAGAGTACATGCGGTATTTGGGTTGCGTGCGAACCGAACCGAGATGGCGAATGCCTCCCGTGTTGCGACGGTGAAGATATGCTGTATCGGCTAGGTCTCCGAAAAATAGATGCTTTAGTCTAATGCCTGAGATCGCCATAAGTGTTCTGCCATCGATCTGCGGAAGGGCTCTAATTGTATTTATACCCAGTTCTAGCGGTGAAGGGGGCATTCACCAACGAAACCCTTCAGCTTCGCGTTACGTACCGTATGCTTGCCACGCTCGCCAGAAGGTGTAGAAGGCTAGAACGACTAGAACGGTTCGAAAAATAACCCGCACGGAGCGATCGGGCAGTTTGGGTAGAAAGCGCGTGCCTAGCTGAGCGCCGATTAATCCTCCCGTACCCAGTGCCAATCCGGCTAGCCACAGCACGTTATCCTGGCGTGCGTGGGCGAAGCAGGCTGAAATAGCCGTGAGAACAATGACTCCAAGACTAGTTTGAATGGCGTGCTTAATGGGTTCCTGCAGCCACAGCATTTGCAGCGGCACCATGATGACGCCACCGCCAACGCCGAAAAGACCGGCCAACAGCCCAGCCGCACCACCTGTGACTAAGCGCGGCACGATCGCTTCTTTGTCTGTCTGCGATCGCATGGGGGGCATGTCGAGCTTGGCTAGATTCTGCCGCAACCCCATCAGGGCAATATTAACTAGTAACAGTAGACCGAAGCCGCCGAGGAGTAGATAGGCAGGTAGCCGTTCGGCCATTAAGGCTCCGAGTTGCGCGCTCAGCAATGCCGGAAGCCCTAAGGCTAAAACCTTTCGAGCGTCGAGTACGCCGGTGCGTAAGTTTTGAATACTGCCCGAGGTTGCTGTCAGCAAAATTGCTAGGGTACTCGTCCCCACCGCTTCAGTTGCTGTTGCGCCTGCAGTAACGAGCAGGGGCACCATCAATACTCCTCCTCCGATACCCAGAACTCCGGCGGAGATGCCGACAGCAATTCCTCCTATGGCCAAAATCGCGATCGCGCTACCGTCCACTCGCCACCTCTCGAAGCATTCCTCGGCAGCTTAGCGCGTCTTTACGACGGGTCCCGTAGCGAGACGGGCGGTTCGGGCAAGATCGCCATGCCATCGCCGAATGAATAGAATCGGTAGCCTACTTGCAACGCCTCCGCGTACAAGTCGAGCAGGTACGATCGCCCCATTAACGCGCTCACCAGCATTAATAGACTCGACTTGGGTAAATGAAAGTTCGTGATCAGGCCATCCAGGACGCGCCACTGGTAGCCAGGATAGATAAATAGATCGCTTTTGCCCTGCCATGGTTGCAGCTCGCCTGACTGGGCCGCGGTCTCTAGCGATCGCGCGACGGTGGTGCCTACGGCAATGACGCGGCCTCCGGCCTGTCGAGCGCGAGCAATTGCTTCGACTGCGGCAACGGGAACGTCGAGCCATTCGCTGTGGAGGTGGTGCTCGTTTACGCGCTCGACTTCTACTGGACGAAATGTGCCCAGACCGACGTGCAGGGTGATGGTGGCGGTATAAATGCCGCGATCGCGCAGGTGTTGTAACAGCTCGGGGGTAAAGTGCAGTCCGGCGGTAGGGGCGGCTACAGCTCCCGGTTGGCTGGCCCAGACGGTTTGATATTGGTCGTCGCGGGCTTGGCGGGTAGTGACGTAGGGCGGGAATGGGATCTGGCCGCGATCGCGAAGCAAGTCTTCAAAGGTATGGGACTCCGGCCACGTGAAGCGAAGATAGCGGCCGCCCGTAGCGGGATCGGTATCCGTGACTTCTGCTAATAAGTCGGGGCCGAAGGTGAGGGTAGCTCCGGGTCGGATGCGTCTGCCGGGCTTTACCAGGGCTAGCCAGACTTCGGGCTGCTGGCGTTCTAGCAATAAGACTTCGACCTTGGCTCCCGTGGATTTTTCGCCGAAGAGTCGGGCTGGGATGACTTTCGTGTCGTTGAGTACGAGAATGTCGTGGGGCTTTAGCCAATCGGAGAGCTGGTAAAAGTGGCTGTGGTGGTGAGTGTTCCCATTCACAACTAACAGGCGAGAGCGATCTCGGGGGACGACAGGGGTTTGCGCGATCGCCTCGGCGGGCAATGCGTAATCGTAGGAAGTGACTTCTAAATCGGCGGGTGCGAGTGCGATGGATGGGGCAGGCATGAACGAAGGAATGCTTTGACGGTCGGCCTCTATCCTGTCATGAGGCGATCGCGGAAATCTTTCGACTGCTGCACGAATTTAATGCCAGCCAGAGCAAGTTGAGAAAGCGGCCCATATTTTGCCGAATTTGTTACCGAATTGAGACATGAGCTACTGAGAGCATCCTTTGACCACGTTCACTTGATGCTGGAATACGACGCTGAGATACCCCATTGCCAGAGTTATTAGAGCTTTTAAGGAAGAAGCTCCAGAATTTCAAGACAGGAGTTTGCTCACTTACACAAGCCGCCATCGTTATGGACGAAAAGCTATCTCTGTGACACTTTTGGGAAATTCAGTACAGCTCAAATCATGGCTTACATCAACGGTCCTCATCCCGAGAGGCCTTGAATGGTGGCTGCAGCCCTTGAGTCGCTTTTCTTCCGCACTCAAGTGACGGTGCTACCAAGCCTCTTGCACTTTGCATGTAGAGACTGAAGGATTGCTCATCCCTCTAATTTTCCTGATAGCAGTGTGTTTCTGCCTGACGTGACAATACTGTCTAACAGACTCTGAGCCTGACATCTGAGATGTCAACCCAGTTTTCACGACTCTTTCAGCCCAACTCCTCTGCGGAAGTTCGGTGAATGTGCACTACTCAAAGGCCTGCGCTTCTCGTTAGGGTATCGATGCTGACTCCTTTATTTAGTCTTATTTGTTACTTAAATGTAACTTTTGGGAGTCAATCGCATTGAATTGCTGAATAAATTTTGGCATTTAAGTTCATTTTAATGCTTTGAACCGTCAAATATAGTTTTTTTCTGATTCAGTGACTGTCGCTCCTGTTTCTCCACCTTAGGCGGCAAGCTGTCCAAAAAGAGGTTGGGGCACTCGGTTTACTGATTGGTCGGACTTGTAATTATCGTCAATCTCAGACGAGGAGCATAGTTCATGTCTGGAAGTGCATTCGATCCTGTTGGCGATGGTGTCGTGCTTTCTGGTGAAAACTCCATCGACAGCCTTCTGGTTAGTGGCAGTCTCAACGACCAGCTCTTTGGATTGAGAGGAAATGACCGCCTCTTCGGTCTTGGCGGCATGGATCTCCTGGAAAGAGGTCTCGACGACGATCGCTTATTTGGCGGCAGCGGCTCAGCTCTGCTCGATAGTGGCGAGGGGCGCGGCCGCTTGTTCGGCGGGGACCAGGAACATTGGCTCTTCGAAGGGGTTGGGAATGACCTCCTCTTGGGTAGAAACGGTGCCGATGAGCTATTCGGTAGCGAAACGCACGACAAACTTCTAGGTGGTACCAGAAATGCCCTGCTCGATGATGGCCTCAGCAACGATATCATCACTGGACCTAGTGGAACTACCTGGTTTTCCGAGTTCGGCCATGACAACATCGAGAGCTTCGAGCCCATTCTTTACGGAGACCCTAGTGGTGACGGTGACACGGATGGCCTTCTCAATACCGTCGATCCGTTCCTTCTCGATCCAACCAATGGGGGTTCCGTTACTGTCCTACCTGGTCAAACATTCTTGTGGGATTTTGATGCCAACCAGGACGGCAACTTACCCGGTCCCAACGGCTACGGTGGCGGTCTGACCGGGGTGATGATTGACGGAGTCACGGACTTCCAAGCATTCTTCCTGGAACCCTCGACCTTACCTAGTCAGGATGTCAAGCTCGATAACGTCAAGTTCCTTACAGCTGCGGGTGGTGAAACGGCGGTAGTTGAATTCGTCTCTAATGGAGATCCGTTTAAGAAAAATAACAGTGGCGAGTACTTGTTCCACACTGGCGCAACCATTGCCCCCGCTGTTGATAAGTTCACGGTCAAATGGACGGTCTTTAACCCCGCAGCCGACTTCACAGGCACTTTCCAACAGATCGGCGGCTACATCGGTACTGGCGACCAAAGCAATTACCTGAAGCTGGTTGCAATTCAGAATCCGAAAGGAGAACTTCAAGTTTTACTTGAGGATGGCGATGTCGTGCAGACGAATTCATTCCTCCAAGCTAACGATTTGTTTGACGTGCCCCAAGGCCAGAAAATCTTCTTCGAATTAGAGGTCGACCCGTCAGCTGCAACTGCAACTCCGACCATCAGTTATGAGACTGGCAGTGGTGCTCCCACTCAAGTGTCCGGATCGGCCATTGACTTAAGTGGCACGGCAGTGCTCGATGCCATTCAAGGCAACTATACTGTCAACGGGCAAACGACTGGTCTTGCCCTGGGTTTGCTCTCTTCAAATACCGGCGAACCGACGGCAAAAGCGTTTCAGGCTGTTTTCGAAGACATTGAAGTTGTGGCTGAAGGACCGCCGACTACAACAGATATTCTTTACCGTGTGAATGCTGGAGGTCCCCAAGTTGCTGCTATCGATGGCGGCATTCCCTGGGCTGCCGACACCAAGAACAACTACAATCCTTTCCTGGCCGATCCTGGGAGCAATAGCGCCGCTGCTTTTGCAGCCGTGGATCCAAGTCCAACCGTACCGGTTACTACGCCAGCTGCCATCTTCGATACCGAACGCTGGGATAAGCCTACTGGCTCCGAAATGACATGGGCTTTCCCCATACTCGAAGACGGTTCCTATGAAGTTCGTTTATACCTGGGGAATGGATTTGGCGGAACCAACGATCCAGGCGATCGAGTGTTTGATGTGGCTATTGAAGGTAGCGTGCCCGATAACCTCGACGACGTCGACCTCTCCGCGCAGTTCGGTCATCAAGTGGGTGGGGTCATCAGCAATACCGTCGCCGTCACCGACGGCACCCTCAACATTGAATTTCTGCACGACATTGCTCAAAATCCCTTAGTCAATGGGATTGAGATTCGCCAAGTTGAGAACTCAGCCTCAGAAATTATCAGCGAGACCACGGCAAGCGTCCCCGAGAATCAAACCAGCGCCATCGATATTAATGCCACCGATGACTTTGATAGCGAAGGGTCGGGGTTAAACTACGCTATCACTGGAGGGGATGATGCGAGTTTATTCAGCATCAATGCCGGTGATGGAATCGTCACCTTCAAGAGTGCTCCTGACTTTGAAGTACCCGGCGATGCCAACGGCGATAACGACTATCAAATCCGAGTTGCGGTTACTGATTCGGGTGGATTAAGTGAGACTCAAGAGGTTGTCATCACCGTCACCGATGAGGCCTCTTTGTCCCAGATTGAGCATGCAAACGGTTCCCGCATCACATTAAGCGGAGAAACATTGCCTTTTGCTTCGGGAGAACAATTTCCAGTTGAAGCGGGAGACATAGTCGAATTTGATCGAGGCTATACAGACTTCAGACTTTATCCCTCTGAATCTGAAGATACTGTTTGGCAAGTGGAAATTTTCCCCGGTGATAGCTTTGCAAGCTTCTGCCTTTCAGAATGTATAAACACTGAGGAGCCTGTTGTAGAGCAAATTACGTTGCTTGCGGGGACTGAAGCACTGGTGGGCAATATTATCGCCTATGGATTCGATCCAGATGATAATCCTTCGGTACGACTGACCCCATTAAGAGTGTCTAGCTAGCGAAACTAGTATTACAACGCATCCCGCGCAAGCAAGCGGCATACTCGATTCAGATACATCGAGAGGTTTGGGATGGCTGATTTGGGGAGCTTGCCGCTGCGATTGGGAATTATTGGAGGCGGGCAGTTAGGGCGCATGACAGCCATTGCCGCCCATCAGCTCGGCATCGCGACGAGCGTGCTCCATCCCAGCGATCGCTGTCCCGCAGCTCCTGTCAGTCAGGTTTACGTCGGGCAATGGACCCATCGCGACGATCTGTGGGCGTGGGCGCAACAGGTGGATGTCATCACGTTAGAACACGAATTTACTCCTGCCGATGATTTGCTGTGGCTAGCCAAACGCGGCGCGATCGTGCATCCGGGAGGGAATGTACTGAGTGTCGTGCAGGACAAATGGCGACAGCGACAGCACCTAAAGCAGGCTGGACTACCCGTACCCGAGTTCCTTACAATCGACACCCGAGCCGATCTTGATGTAGCCGCCGAGAAACTGGGACTGCCACTAGCGATTAAAACCCGCCGCCAAGGATACGACGGCCACGGTACCGCGATCGCCTCCACCATCGCCGATCTCGACTCGATTTGGACCAAATTTACCGCAAACCAACCGGATACGCGCGGGCTGCTGATGGCTGAAGCCTTCGTGCCTTTTAAAGCCGAATTAGCCGTGATGGTGGCCCGAAGATCGAATGGCGAGCGCGTCAGCTATCCCGTTACCGTCACCGTACAGGAAAACTACGTCTGCGATCGTACGCTCACCCCTGCCCCTATCCCGCTCGAGACCGCGACCCGAGCCCGAGAAATTGCAGAAGCTGCTGTCGAAGCCATAGATGCGATTGGCATTGTGGGCGTGGAGCTATTTTTGAGCGCTGATGGCCGAGTGTCCATCAACGAACTCGCCCCTCGCCCGCACAACTCCGGTCACTACACCATCGATGCTTGTGCCACCAATCAGTTCGAACAACACATTCGTGCCGCCCTCGATTTACCCCTAGGCAATCCCGAGGCGATCGCTCCTGCCGCCGTAACGGTGAATCTACTGGGGACGCAAGCGACCAACGCTCTAAAAATTCCTCTAGAAAAAGCACTCAGTTTGACTGACGTGCATTTGCATTGGTACGGCAAAGTAGAAAGCCGACCGGGCCGGAAGCTGGGGCACATAACGGCGATCGCTTCCACCCTTGACGAAGCACTATCCCGCGCGACTCAAGCCCGAGCCTCTCTGAATCTCTAGAATTTTGCCTGTTTGAGACTCATCCATAACCGCAGTCGATTGCGCATCTTAAAGTCATGCTGTCGTTCGAGTATAAGTCTGAATTTGCTAGCAGAAGAAAACCAATCTGGTACGATTGCGCTGTCGAACGAGTCACCTCATGGTTTCACTAGAGTACGTACGCGACATCTACCGCCAGCCGTTAATGTCATTGGTGTTTCTGGCCCAAACCGTACACCGACAGCACCATCAACCCGATGCCGTGCAGTTATGTACCTTAGCCAATATCAAATCAGGAAAATGTCCGGAAGACTGTAAGTATTGCTCGCAGAGCGCTCGCTACGATACCGAAATTGAAACCTATGGCTTGCTCAGCGTTGAAGAAACCATGCAGCAAGCCGTGGAGGCTAAAGCCAACGGATCGACGCGCTTTTGCATGGGAGCTGCTTGGCGGCGCGTACCAGACGGCCCGGAATTCGAGCGCGTGCTAGAGATGGTGCGAGGCGTACGCGCACTGGATATGGAAGCCTGCGTCACGCTGGGCATGTTACGCCCCGATCAAGCTCGTCGCCTCGCAGAAGCCGGATTGACAGCCTACAATCACAATCTCGATACCTCCGCCAACTACTATCCCGAAATCATCTCCACCCGCACCTACCGCGATCGCCTAGAAACCCTGCAAGCAGTTGCCGACGCCGGGATTAAAATCTGCTGTGGCGGCATTGTCGGATTAGGAGAAAGCGAAAGCGATCGCGTCGAACTACTGCAAACGTTGGCGAATCTCGCTCCCCAGCCAGAATCTGTCCCAATCAATGCCTTAATCCCAGCGCCTGGAACGCCTCTCGGCCATCTCGAACCCGTCGATCCCATTACGTTAGTGAGAACCATTGCCACAGCCCGCATCGTGATGCCTCAGGCCGTCGTCAGGTTATCGGCAGGGCGACGCAGCATGAGCGTCAGCGATCAAGCACTGTGCTTCATGGCCGGAGCCAATTCCATTTTTACGGGCGAAAAATTACTCACAGCCGCCAATCCCGGTTCGGGAGCTGACGCCCAAATGTTCGAGCAGTTAGGTCTCAAACCGTGGGAGGAACTGCCGGAGCCCGTTAGATTCGGCAAGGGTGCTCGGGTAAACGAGGTTACGAGCGTTTCAGTACCCGTACCAGCTCGCATCCCACGCGCTTAGGAAAAGGACCGCTGAGATTCCCTCTTTTCCACAATGGAACGGAGATCGTCAGACAGGCGATCAAGTTCGGCGACAGTGGAGCGCTGTGGAGCGACCACTTAAGTTCGAGCTTAAAGAACGGAGAGGGAGGGATTCGAACCCTCGACGGAGTTTTTGGCCCCGTAACTTCTTAGCAGGAAGCCGCTTTCAACCACTCAGCCACCTCTCCAAGAAAATGCACGACGCGCTTAGCGCCCTTAGTGCTTTCAGATCGTAGACGATTCAACGGATTGCGGCAAGAGAGAAACAAGAAACGATAATCTCTCCCCGCTAGGGACGTGGAATCAAGCTCCCACAGCCTCCTTTGCCGCATAGAGAACTTCGGTAGTGATGGTGTCAAAACCGCGATCGCGGGCGAACTTTTCCGTATTGCGCTTCACCTTGCCCCGCACGAAGCCGGGAATGCGCTTCAGCTCAACAGTGGCTTCGGCATCCCAAGGCAAATCAGAATCAGCGGTGATGGACATTGTGACAGCATCTTTCGTGTCGTGCCCGCCAAAGATTTCTAGCAGGTGATCCTCCATACCCAACGTGAAGGAGTTGTAGATCAAATCCACCACCTGGTTCGCACCCTCGTAGGCCAAGAAAGGCCGATAGCCCACAGGGAAGTTTTGGACGTGAACGGGAGCGGAAATGACACCGCAAGGAATGTTCAAGCGCTTGCCGACGTGACGCTCCATTTGAGTACCGAAGATGGCTGCCGGTTCGGCCTTAGCGATCGCGTCCCCAATCTTGGCATGGTCGTTAGTCATCAGAATTTCGTCACAGTATTCGCCGACCTCTTGACGGAACCAGTCTTCGTCGTAGTGACAATAGCTGCCTGCCAGCACGACGCGGATACCCATCTCGCGGGCGAGGACTTTGGTAATAGCAGCTGCGTGGGTAGAGTCGCCAAAGACAACTGCCTTTTTGTCGGTCAAGTTCTGGCAGTCAATTGACCGCGAGAACCAGGCCGCTTGAGAGACGTGCAGAGTTTGTTTCTCAATGTAAGACTCGAAATTTGACTCTACGCCGTTAGCATTTAAAATTTTCTGCACTGCCCGGACAAAGCGAGCTGTTTCTACCACTCCCAGCGGCGTGATATCAATACTTGGCGTGCCAAATTGCTCCTGCAGATAAGCAGCAGCGAGCGGTCCCATTTCGCGATAGGGAACGACGTTGAACCAGGCTCGACCCATCGTCTTTATCTGATGGACAGAAGCTCCTTCCGGTACGACGAGGTTGACTTCTACTCCCAGGTCGTTGAGTAAAACCCTAAGCTCCCGCAGGTCGTGTTGGTTGTGGAACCCGAGGGAAGACATGCCGAGAATATTGCACGACGGCACTTCAGATTTGCCCTCAGTCAATGTCTTGGTTTTGCGAGCCTTCTCAATGTAAAACTGCACGATCTGCTGCAGCGTACGATCGGCAGCTTGCAGCTCGTTAACGCGGTAGTGGTTCACGTCTGCAAGCAAAACATCGCCTCGGCAGGAAAGCTGCGCTCGCGACACAAAATTATTCAAATCCTCCTGCAAGATGCTGGAAGTGCAGGTGGGAGTGAGGACGATGAGATCGGGAGTTTCCTCGCCGTCCTTGCGCGTGATATTGTCAACTACTTTCTCGCCTGAACCGCGAGCCAAAACGTGGCGATCGACCACGCTGGTAGTAACGGGAGTAAAGTTGCGATCGCGCTCTAGCATGGAGCGCATCACATTGAAGTAATCATCTCCAATGGGAGCATGCATGACGCTGTGCACGTTCTTGAACGAGCTAGCCACTCGTAGCGTGCCGATGTGAGCAGGGCCAGCGTACATCCAGTAAGCGAGTTTCATAAAGCGATGTCCTGAAGATGAAAACGCGCGATCGCCGCCAGATTCTGACTCGGTTGGAACAGCGACTCGATCTCCAGCCACCTTAGTGCCGAAAAGGCGATCTCCTCAAGGGAATGTAAGCCTTCGTAATGCGCGTTTAGAGATGAGATGACTTAATTTCATCAAGCTATAGGCTTTAAAAGTAACATCTACGGCTTCAAGCGCTCTAATCTGCCTGCAAGATCTCACTCGCTGATTCCAGGAAGCAATTTAAAGTGCAGTAGAAATATAGATTTCGCATAAAATCTTATGGTTTCTTACCACGTGTTTGAGTTTGCCCGAAAGCATCAACTTGTCGCCATACCGTAAGAATTTGGGACTAGGTTATCGAGCGATCGCATTTAAAGTTCTAGATACAAATACTTTTGAAGCCGACTCAATGCAATACTAGGTTGAGATTGTTCTCACAGTTTTGATTGGCGAGTAGGTGGAGTTGTGGCACTTCTAGCAGAATCTAAGTCACTTCTAAGAGAGTTTAAATTAGCTTGGGTAAATTTACTGAATTTGACGCCCATTCAGAGGCAGAAAAATTGGAATGCTGTGACTCAGAACCAAAAGCAGATTATTCAATCTGTACAGCAGGGAGAACAGGTATTGCTCAAGCCCGTTCCTCCAATAGGATGTGGCGGGAAAGTCGATCACTACTACCACTTTATTGCCGATCTCGTGTTGCCTTTACAACACTTGTGCGATCGCGCACCTAATATTGAGCTCGCGATCGAGGCTGAGGAAGTTGGCTTGTTTGCAGAGCGACTCTCGCAGCTATTTCCGCAAAACATTCAGATCCTAGATACAGATAGCAACGTAGACCGAAGCAGTCTGAATGCAATTGAGCTCATTGGTATGAATCCTAAATGCGTATCTACGACAACAGAAGTTCTGGAGAGATTTAAGGCATATGTCTGTTCTAAGCTCGAAGTAGATTTAAGCGGCCAGCCCAATAAATTATTATTGATTGAACGACTGCCTCCGGACAACTACTTTTTCTCGCAAACTCAAATCAAAGGCAGCGGTGCATCGAGAAGATCGATTGTCAATCATGCCGACCTAAGGGCTCTCATTGAACCTATGGTTCAAGAGCCTCTTGAGCTTTGTAATGTTCGGCTTGAGAAAATGTCGTTTGAGGAACAAATCTATAGCTTTGATAAAGCTGCTGTCGTTATTGCTCAACACGGTGCGGGTTTGATCAATGGCTTTTGGATGAGGCCCGAGACAGTCGTGATCGAACTCAACTATGACGGACTCAATAATCACTTTCGGACGATCAGCGGACTGAAGAAACAGCATTATTTTTGGTATAAAACCAACTCTCATCACGCCACAGTTGATATCAAAGATTTCAAGGAATGGCTTCTGAGCCATTCCTTGCTACGTCAATATTTTAAATCTTGATATTCGTTCTGAGATGAAAGATGAGACGAGTTCATCTTGTTGTATGAGTTGAACGGTTAAATAGTCTCAGCGTCGTAAGCTTCCGGCTTATCTTGATTGAGATGTCACGTGCCAGGAGGCAATGTCAATGTCTTCTGCAGGAATGCTGGAGTCTCGCTCGTGGGGAGCGCAGCGTTTACAGGCACGGAATCCCGCTCGCTCAGCTACTTCAGGAGAAGCAAAAAAACTAACGCGATCGCGTCGAGGACGGCGGCTGGGACAAGTTGGCCGACAGTAGATGCCTGTGGAACAAACGCCATAGAGGAAGGAGCCGTCTAGTGAACTATCTCGGGTTAAAATCGCTCGCCACATCGCTTGGTCGGAGAGTACGAACTGTCGTGCGGTCATGATTCGGTCTCGATAGATGGTTGTCTGGCGATCGCGGTGAAAATGCGTCCGTCAATCGCTGCTAATCCGGCAAAAATTAGGGCCATACCGGCCAGCTCAGTTATCTGGATGCGTTCTTCAAGCAGAATCGCTCCTAAAAATAACGCGCTGACAGGAATTAGGAACGTGACCAACATGGCATTGGTTGCTCCCGCAGTGGCCAGGAGACGAAAAAAGATTAGGTAAGAGAGTGCAGTGCCAATAAGAGCTAACCCAGCTACTGCACCCAAAGTAGCGAGAGCGGGGTTCAGCGTCCAGGGGCGATCGAGAAACATCACTAAAGGCAGTGAAAATGTTGCCGTGCAGGTCAGCATACCTGCAGCAGTGACAGCAGGTGGAAACGGTTGAAAGCGGCGACCGTACAAGCTGGCAATTGCATAAGAACATGCAGCGGTCAGGACGGCTAACTGACCTAAATTTCTTACGTCCAGTCCCCGTAGCACTGACGATCCCATCAGCACCACAACCCCTAGTAAGCTGAGACTGACGCCAAGTGCTCGCGATCGCGTTAACCGCTCGTCGCGAGTGCAAAAGTGGGCCAGAATCACGCCGAATACGGGAGTGGTTGCATTCAGGATGGCAGCGAGTCCGCTATCAATTGAGGTTTGGCCCCATGCAATGAGACTGAACGGAATGGCATTGTTGAATACACCCATGACAATGAACGATCTCCAGATCTGGGGCGACCTCGGCATTTGCTTTCCACTGACATAGACCCACACTAGGAGTGCCATTGCAGCCAAGGTGGTACGGCCCCACAGGAGCGTCAGCGGAGATAACTCCCGGACCGCGATGGCGTTGAAGAAAAACGATCCGCCCCACAATACGGAGAGAACGCATAGCAACAGCCACTCCGTCCATCTCATCTTCTGCACAATGGCTCCTTGGCTCGAACGCATCTATAGGCTCGAACAGATGTTAGTGCAGCAATCGCGCTTGAGACTCGCGGGATCCCGCAATTGCAACAGATAAAGACGTGATTTCATAGCCGCGTTCAGATAAAGCGGGCAGAACTCTCTGCAACGTTTGGGCCGTTCGGCCCCCGCGCTTCCCTCCGTCGTGGAGAACGACGATCACTCCAGGGCGAGCATTTCCGAGAATGTATTGGGTGGCAAAGTCAACGGAATGGATGTGAGTATCGAAGGGAAAGATCGACCCGAGCGCAACTCGATACTCGTATTGGTGAGCCTTCGTCAGAATCGTTTTTGAATACCAGCCGGAACCGGGACGAAACCAGTAGATGTCGTCGAATGCGCTGAGAATGCGATGCGTTGCCGCCATCGAAGACTCTAATTCCGGTGGAGACAACTGATAACTCGGCTCGTCCCGCATCGTGTGGTTGCCTAGTTCGTGCCCTTCGGCAACGATGCGTTCGACCAAAACTTCACGCGCTTTGACTTGCTCGCCGATGAGGAAAAATGTAGCTTTCGCATCGTATCGCGACAGGACATCGAGAATAACTGGAGTCGTATCGGGATCGGGAGCGTCATCTATGGTCAACACAATGATGGGGCGATCGGTCTCAATGAAAAATGTGACGTCGGGCGATTGGTGCGCCACAATCGCCAGTAACCAGTAGGGACGAACAAACGTCAGCGCGATCGCGAGAAATCCCAACCCTAGTCCCACCCACCCCCATCTTAATTTGCGTTTGCTTACCATCGCTGAATGTGTCCTGACAACTTCGCTTAGAAGAGCTGGAATTGCAGGCCCTTCAACTACTTACTACTTAGCCACTGGCATATACTTGCCCATGTCTTTCGCCGCGGCAGCAAACATCGGTCCCATCACCTCTTCCATAGCTCCAAAGCTCTCTTGCATCTTCGCCACAATTTGCGGGCCAGCCTTCTGCGGCGTGCCAGAGTCAAAGGGCGGAGCGGGGTCGTATTCCAAGGCTAGCTGTGTCATCTTGGCAACATCTTCGCCTAGCAACTCCGCGAGCAATACGAGACCGAAGTCGATCCCCGCCGTCACTCCGCCGCCTGAGATTCGGTTGCGGTCAGTTACGACTCTCGCTTCCACGGGCGTCGCTCCAAAGAGAGCAAGTGCTTCCCGAGCTGACCAATGCGAGGTCGCCTTATATCCCTGCATAAGTCCTGCTGCTCCTAGCAGAATTGATCCCCCGCAGACGCTCGTGACCCACTTCGCTCGCGATCCTCGATCGGCGAGGAAGCGAAGCGTTTCGTCGTCTCGCATGATGCTGAGATCGCCCCCCGGAGCGAACAGAACATCCAGGTCTTTGGGGCAATCCTCGAAGGTCGACGTTGCCTTCATGATGATGCCGGTATCAGTCTCAAGCAGATCGGTATTCTTCCAGACCAGATGCACGTTGCACGATGTTGCGAGGACCGCATGAGGTCCGAGCAGGTCAAGAAGAGTCACGCCGGGGTGCAGGAGCATGGCAACCTCCGGCCTCCGTCCCTTGTGCATGGAAGGCAATTTCATTCCGGCCTTCTGCACTTTGCTGCTTGTATCCATCTTTTCTCCTCTGTGATGTCATTTACTCAAAGCGCTGAGTCCGATACCCAACACAACCACAGTTTGACTTGACACTCGTCTGGCGTAAATGACAATATTCCGACAGATTCGGCCAGGCTAAGGAGTAAAGAGAACTAGATGAAAAAACGCCACATAGATGATCCGAAGGGAAAGTCTCGCCGTGTTGTGTTTATTGCGTTCCCGCAAGTGGCACTTCTTGACCTGACAGGACCTTGGGAGGTGCTCTCACTGGCGAATACACTAAGTTGTAACAAGATACCGCCCTACGAATTGGAGCTGATTAGTGGCGATGGCTCCGCGACGATCGTCTCCGGCGGAGGGATTTCAATGGTGAGCCACCGAGCAGCTACTTCTTGCCGCGGTGCTATCGATACGCTGATTGTTCCAGCAGCCGACTTGGGTTGGATAGCAGAACCGACAGATCGCTCATCAAAGGTGCTACAACGCTTAGCGAGACGGTCTCGCCGCGTCGTATCAATCTGTGCAGGAGCGTTTTTTCTAGCTGCAGCCGGGCTCTTAGACGGAAAGAAGGCAACGACTCATTGGCGAGGGACTGATGAATTGTCTGCTCGCTTTCCCAAAGTTGATGTCCAAAGCGATGCAATCTTCGTTAAGGATCGAAACGTCTATACATCAGCAGGTGTTACGGCTGGCATCGACCTTACGCTAGCCCTTGTAGAAGAAGACTTGGGGCGAGCGATGGCACTCGATTGTGCTCGAAATCTCGTCGTGTTTATGCGGCGTCCCGGTGGGCAGTCTCAATTCAGTACCACGTTGGAATCACAACACGTCGAACGAGACTCCATCAACGAACTGATTGCGTGGGCCGCAAACAACCTATCCAGCAATCTTTCCGTCGAAGTAATGTCCGAACGAGCTCATATGAGCCTTCGGAACTTCTCGCGAGTTTTTCGTAACGAAGTCGGACAGACACCTGCTGCCTTCGTTGAGAAACTGCGGGTCGAAGCGGCACGCAGGAGTCTTGAAGAGACAGACCAATCGCTTGATGCCATTGCAAAGAATTGCGGGTTTGGCAGCGCCGATTCGATGAGGCGTTCATTCCACCGCGTTGTTAGGGTTGCGCCTAGTGATTATCGCAAGCGATTCTGCAAGCAATAAACCGCTAAGCCTGAGTACAGCGAGCGAGGCTGATGAGGGAACAACGTGAGTTCTGGGGTTTGTGGGGTAGCGCGATATAGAAAACTAAGTGTTAGAGGATTAAAACAATTCTCCCAAGTGAGTGGAAAGCCTTCTTTCCCGGTGGAATCTGTCCCACCGTCCTCACGTAACGGAGTCACGGACTCTGGTCACGTTGGTAGTAAGTAATGAATCCAATGGATAGCAGACCACGAAAGTCTTTAACCTGGGAGCCTAACCTGGGAGCGGACAAGAGGAGTTCGGTACTAACGTAAGTGAATCATCAATGATGCTTCGTCATAGACCCATAAGCGTAATCAGGCTGAAACGCTTAAACCAAAATGATGCTCGATCAAGCGCCGTTAAGTCTTCAACAAATAGCTAGGCGCAACGATACTCAAATGGATCGCGCGCCTAGTCTTTAGCTAGATAATTAGAGCTTAGATCGTGCTTTGGCTTAGATTCTCATCGTGCCACCGTCATACAGAGGTACAGTCATAGAGAAGTTTTCGCCGTAGGTGAGCTTTTGCTCTTGCAAAATGCCGATAGCAATCTGTTCGCCTAGCCGCAACGACTCGATGTAATCCGAGAAGTAATGTACGCCAGCCCAATCGCGCCCAATAGAGATATTTGAGGCTAATTTATTCAGCTCTCCTTCTACCGTCAGAGGTTCGGTAAGAGAGCTCGCGACCGATTTCAGGTGCTGACCATTAGTGGCTTCATCTGACTCGAAAGCAATGGGGTTACCATCCTTATCTTTAAGTTGCCAACCGTGGTCGAAAAATGCCTTCAAAATAGTGACGCACGCTCCAGCCACCGTCGCATGTCCGGCTCCATAAGAGGGATGCATCGGCGAGCCTTCGGGGAAAGCCATCGGTAGCAACAAGCTGTTTTGTGCTTTCGGCCGAATTTGGCTGGCTAGGGAAACGCTGGGTTTGTAATCGGCTTCGAGCTGCTGTAACAACTCCTCAGCAACATCCAGGGATGCGAGTGCTTCGGCATCAGCTGCATCAAAAGATGGATCGCCCTGCTTTTTGTTGAGTACGTCGAACTGTTCTACGAGTCCCCCTACAGCTTCAGGGCGCAGGCGACGGTGTACGTTGAATTTTTGGTATCGAACTGCTTTCAAAGCTCGCGTAGCCACCTCTGTAACCAGGGATAAAATGTGTGGTCCGCCAAACTGCGCGAATCCCTGCTGCTTGTCCCGAAAGTCTTTGTCTTGAAAGGGAATACCCGGGTCAAAAGGCGCACCCATACCTAACAAAATGAGACAAGCATTGAGATAGGCTTCGTACAGCGCATCGTAATGCACGTAAGTTGCTAAGTCTCGTGGCGTCGTGATGAAACGATACTTATCTGTGCAGACACAAATTTCATCTTTTGCCTTCGCCGCCAGCTCTTCTTCATGACTGACGCCATTACAGTAGACTTCCTGGCCGCGCACGTCGGCTCCATTTTGAACATCGAGCCACTCGTCCCATTGCGTCATATAGTCGATCTCTGGTTTCGCGAGTCGAACCTTTTGATCGATGCGAATTGAACCATAAGTAATCAGTCCTTCGGATAGTTCGCGACAGGAATCATTGCTATTAACTCCTGTATTTCCGATCAGCAAAAATTGAGAAATATACGGTCCAACATCATCACCTCGGGTTACGCCTCGAAACAATTGATTTAACGGCACGTCAACTCCGTTGTTGGCGATCGCCCGACGTCGCTGGAGAGCTTCGGGAGCGAGATCGCTTTCTGTCAATTCATCCGTGCGCGCTTCATCAAACCAGGCAAATCGAGCTAGCGAAACCTGAGCATCTTTGACTAGCACGTCGGGCATCGGAGCAGAGAAATAATTTGAGAACGAAACATCTCGTAAAATAGCCATCCAATAGACTTCCGCCATTTCTGCCCAGAGTTCCTGACTATCCAGTCTCGGAGCAGGTGGCATAGTTAGGGCTTGAGCGTCAGGGCCTTCTAAATCGAACGTAGACCCAGCGCCTTGGCTTTCCCAGGCCCGAACGGGAGTGGAACTTTCCTGGTTGCTAGCGGCAGCCCAATCGTGAATAGGCTTACCCTCAGGAGTGAAATTGGCATAGGAACCCTCAGGAGTAAAAGGACCAGGTCCCAAGCGAATAGGAGTGAAATCGCGCGGATCGCCAGAGTCGATCGCGACTACAAATTGTTGATAATCCCGATCGTCTTGAAGTAAACCATACTTATCGTGAGGTAATCCTTTCGTAAAGTTAGCGATATGAGAGGGACGGTTATTTCCTCGGCGATAATCGAATTCCTCGGTGTTATTGAGATGTACGGGGCGAGGACGACTAGCAGCAAATTGATTCGCGTTTGCTCGAACATTTTGGGCTTGCTGTTCTCTGGACATCATTATGGGCGACCTCTAATCTACATACATGTTTCAAACGTGCCAAACTGATGCGAAACAATGCTCGCAACTCAAGTTATTTGAGTTGGCAACCTAAACCCTACTGCTCGATATAGCAGTGAATTACTTAAAAAGAATAAACATGACCCCCTGCATAAAATATCGCTCTTCGAGCAAAGGATTATGCAGGGTCACATCTATTCAGATTGCTTAGTTCTCATCAGCTTTAGCTTGACTTATTCTTATTTGTTAAACATCTAAGTGCAGCGATCGCGATCGCTTCTCTAAGGTATAAAAATTTCTTCTCAAGCTTTGGTTGGTTATATTTATTCCCTCACAAATGGCTAGGAGTGCAGGACGCACACCCGATCGAGGGGTTGTCTTCTTGGGTCCAGTTTTACTTCGCGGTTAGCGGTTGTTCCGGTTCTACAGGCTCAGTGACCAATCCGGTTAGTGGCGAACTCGCACTGGCATAGGCTTTTACAGGAATGCGACCGGCTTGATAGGCTAATCGACCCGCTTCCATGGCTAATCCCATGGCTCGCCCCATCGCTTCAGGGTCGGTTGCACGAGCGATCGCCGTATTGATCAGCAGCGCATCAGCTCCTAGTTCCATGGCTTGAGCAGCTTCAGACGGCACGCCAATACCAGCATCAACAACGACAGGTACCCGAGCTTGCTCAATGATGATGCTGACGCTGTCAGCGCACTTCAATCCTTGACCGGAACCAATGGGAGACCCAATGGGCATGACTGTGGCACAACCAATATCTTGCAAGCGCAGGGCGAGCTGGGGATCGGCATTGATGTAGGGTAGGACGGCAAAACCTTCAGCGACTAATTGTTTCGCCGCCTCAAACGTGCCAATAGGATCGGGCAGCAAATATTTCGCGTCTGAGATCACTTCTAGCTTGACGCAGTTGTTGTCAGTTTGACCGAGTACGTTTTGCGCCATTTCTCGGCCCAACCGCGCTACTCGAACGGCCTCTTCTGCGGTTTTACAACCCGCTGTGTTGGGCAGTAACCAGTAGTTGGACCAGTCCAAGGCATCCATCAAGCCGACATGTCCTTCCGCTTGCAGCTGGACGCGACGAATCGCAACCGTAACAATCTCGGCCCCGCTGGCCGCGATCGCTTTTTGCATGTCTGAATGGGAGCGATACTTGCCCGTACCTACCATCAAGCGAGACCGAAATCGCCGACCAGCAATAGTCAGACCACCAGCAGCACGCTCGGGCCGAACGGAGGGAGGAGTCAAGGTTTGGACAGACATGAGCTGTTGAGAATTCAGCACACACCATCCTAGACCGACTTGGTATGGCCCGAGTCGGTAACCGCTAAAGATGTCAAAGAGTAGATTGCCGACATTTAACCTCTCAAATACTGACTCTCAGCCATCGGCAAAGGTGAGGCCAGCTTTGGCCCTCCGGTACAATCTTCCGAATTGTTTAAATTCCGAAGGATGTTACTCCACAATCGGCTCAACCACAGCGTCTGTGGCACTGTCGCCACTGCCAAAAATCTCCGGGCCAAAACGCGTGCTGCGAGTTTGCCGAAAGCGCTCGACCTCAGCATCAATTGACTCGTCTTTAATACCGTCACCAGCTCTGGGGTTGTCCCATTCCCGCGCGGCTTGGATCAGCTGGTTCATGTTTAAACCCGAGCTGGAATCAAAAATATCCACCGGGCGATCGCGAGAATTGAGCGTAGCATCGTTAACGCTCTCACGGCGAGCTTGAGCGCCAGCAGGAGCAATGGTTACTAAGCTAGCCACCATCGACAGGGCGATTACGAGAGAAAGTCGGCGAGCGATCATGACTATGCTCCTCAAGTCGATCCAAAAAGAGACGATCTTCTCCATCAAGTGTAACGCTTTCCAACAAGTCGGGTCGGCGCTGTTGCGTGCGCGCGAGCTGTTGGTTTCTGCGCCAGCGGGCGATCGCGGCGTGATTACCAGATCGCAACACTTCGGGTACCTCCCAACCGCGAAAATCCATCGGGCGAGTGTATTGTGGGAAGTCCAGCAGACCCGCCTCAAAGCTTTCAGATTTAAGTGAGGCTACTTTACCCACGGTTCCCGGTCGCAAGCGGATGATGCCGTTGAGGAGCGCCAGTGCGGGAATCTCGCCACAAGTCAACACGAAGTCTCCCAGCGATACCTCACGAGTAGCTAAGTGATGACGGACGCGCTCGTCCACGCCCTCATAGTGACCGCAAATGATCACGACCTGAGCCAGTTGAGCAAACTCTTTCAGCATAGATTGCTGGAGAGGCTGGCCCTGCGGAGTCATCAGGATAATTTCACGGGGGGGTAGATGCGGCAGCGATTCCACTGCGGCAAACAGTGGCTCGGGCTTGAGCAACATGCCAACACCGCCCCCATAACATTCGTCATCCACGCGTCGATGCTTGTCCGCAGCAAAATCGCGCGGATTCGTACAGCTCACCGTGGCAATGTCAGCATCGAGAGCTTTTCCCAGCAAGCCACTACGCAACGGAGAGAGGAAAAAATCAGGAAACAGCGTGACTAGGTCAATGTGAATGGGCGATCGCGCTTCAAGCATTCCCTCGCGCTTCCCGCATCTGTTCGAGCTCGCGCCGCAAGTCTTGCACGATTTGGGTCAACTCTTGAATTTCTGCAGCCGAGTCGGCCATATTCACCGAAGTCATGGGAGACGCCGTAAAGCCCGAACCGGACTCTTTTTCCTCCCAGGCAGGTACGTCCACAGTACTTTCGCTGGCCGGAGACGACTTCATCATGTCGTCAACATACTTACGCGCTTCCACTTCGGTGGTCTTGCCCTTCTCAGCCAACCGCTCGGCCAAGTCATTAAAGTCCATCGAGAGTAAGCCTGAATTCTCATTGCGCTTCTGTTCGTCTTGGATCGATTCCACGACGCTGGCGGCGGCGCCGACGGCAATGCGGCGAGCGCGATCGAACATGGCACCTAAGTCGTCAGTTGGCTTGGATTCGCTCATCAGGACACTCCTGCGTGCAGCACCTTCATCTTATCCAGAGAAATTCTCCCCCAAAAAGGCAGCACATCAGTCAACTCGAACAGAACGCTGGCCGAGAGAAGAAAACCGACAGCACCAGAACAATTTTGGTCACAATCTACTTAATTCCTCCTTCACATAGCACTTGTGATTTTTATCCGTATAATCTCTTGCTATATCATGACTTTTATGACACCATAGGTGTACGCTTAATACGGAGCAATCGCGTGTTTAGGCGTATCTATTCGTAAGGATGCCGTTACATTATGTACGGATCCGCATAATACTTCTGTGATTCCTTGACAAGGTAAGTGAATTGACGGGTTCTTCGTTTGTTGAAGAGCATCACTTTTTTGTTGTGAGGAAAAGTCTAGCGTCAGTTCTCCGGTCACAACGAGCGTGGGTGCGTCTTTAAGGCTCATAGGCACACTGCTTTCGGTGGCAACAACTCAGCATAAAGTTCTCAGATCGCCATGCTTATAACTTCCGCCATTGCACCAGACATTCAAAGGTTGAGCCGTCTTATTGACAGTTGGCTGGTTCGAACATCCAGTGTGGATGGACTGGCTTGGTTGCGTGACAAGCAGCAGCAAGTCGCCAACGGTGCTCCCAATCGAGTTTTGTTTTCTGCCTTTAGTGCCGTACCTCGGTATTTGGGTAAAGCAGACTTGAATTTATCGGTTGAAGACGTACGTGCAGCTGAACAGTTGCGCGCGGGCTGGAGCCCAGGGCATTGGAGCGCCGAGCGCGCGGGCCGAGTGTTGCTTCTACTCGCGATTCCTAGTGCTGATGTAAAGCAGTACGTCAGTACTCTGGAGCAGCTATTTATTTCAGCTGATGTAAGCGAATTAATCACGCTGTACGAAAGTATTGCTTTGCTGCCCCATCCCGAAGCCTTGTCGCCGCGAGCTCGGGAAGGTCCTCGCACTAACATGACGCCGGTGTTCAACGCGATCGCCTTGCGCAACCCCTATCCTGCCGAGCAGTTTGACGAATTGGCTTGGAATCAGCTGGTACTCAAAGCGCTTTTCGTAGATAGCCCGCTCCACCAAATTCAGGGGCTGGATCGGCGAGCAAACCTGGCATTGGCTGCCATCTTGAGGGACTACGCCCACGAACGTTGGGCGGCTTCACGCGAGGTCAGTCCCGAATTATGGCGATCGGTGGGGCCATTTATGACTGCTGACTTTGTTGACGATTTAGCTCGAGTGTTGCGTCATCCCGAGTCCGTTCAACAAGAGGCGGCGGCTCTAGCGCTTTCGCAAGCCCCCATTCCTGAAGCGAGCCAGCTTCTGGACTCTCGTCCTGACCTACGCGATCGCATTCGCGAGGGTCAGCTCACCTGGGCTAGCCATGCCGAGACCTATCTGGTTGAGCCTCGGGGATAGTCGAAATTTCCGTCCGAATGTCGCTCGATACACGACCCACTTCATTTCATTTGACCGCAGTTTTTCAGGACACCGCCATGACCGCAGAACGCATGATGTGCATTGACCCACACATTCATATGTCCTCCCGGACAACCGACGACTACACCGCTATGCGGGATGCCGGCATCGTTGCTGTCATTGAACCCGCCTTCTGGATGGGCCAGCCCCGCACCACCGTGGGGAGCTTCCAGGACTACTTCAGCAGCCTGGTGGGTTGGGAGCGATTTCGGGCTCAGCAATTTGGCATTCGCCACTATTGCACCATCGGCTTGAACTCCAAGGAAGCCAACAACCCAGCCCTGGCAGAAGAGGTAATGGAACTGCTGCCCCTCTACGCCTGCAAAGAGGGCGTGGTGGCCATTGGGGAAATTGGCTATGACGACATGACCGAGGCGGAAGACAAGTACTTTCGCCTGCAACTGGATCTGGCCAAGGAGCTCAATTTGCCCGTCATGATCCACACCCCCCACCGCAACAAAAAGGCTGGGACATCCCGCAGCATGGATGTTTGTTTAGAGCATGGTCTCGCTCCTTCTCAGGTCATCGTGGACCACAACAACGAAGAGACCGTACAGGAAGTTCTGGATCGGGGATTCTGGGCTGCCTTCACCATCTACCCTAAGACCAAGATGGGCAATGCCCGCATGGTGGAAGTGGTGCGTCATTACGGATGCGAGCGCATCATTGTGGACAGCAGCGCCGATTGGGGCGTGAGCGATCCCCTGGCGGTGCCCAAAACAGCCCTGTTGATGTTGGAGCGGGGCATCCCTAAAGAGCATATCCGCGCCACCTGCTATGAAAATGCTTTGGCGGCCTACAGCCAGAGCGGCCAGATAGATGCCCAGGACTGGCTCAATCCACCGGCGATCGATCAGCGAGAACTGTTTGACGGTAACTCGGTGCTTCGCGGCCAGGAACCGGTTGTGGAAGCAGGCAGCGAGCCCTTACTCATCAAGTAACGGGGAAGTAGGTGAAATGAACGTTACGACTGCACGTCCTTTTTCCATCTGGCCCTACTTGCAGATGGCCAGGCCTGCCAACGTGGTAACCGCGTGGGCGGACATTCTAGTCGGCTATGCCATTGCCGGGTTAGGAGTCGTCGCGCTCTCGCCGGAATGGCTGCATCCTTCTGTCGAAAGCTTGCTACAGCTACAGCCATTGGGCTGGCTGCTGCTAGCCACGACGGGGTTGTACGCCGGAGGTGTGGTGTTTAATGACGTGTTCGATGCGGAGTTGGATGCCAAAGAGCGACCGGAACGACCTATCCCTAGCGGCAAAGTTACCCGCTTCCAAGCTTCTGTTTTCGGAGGACTCCTCGCCATCGGGGGGGTAGCGGCAGCCGCTCAGGTCAACGTCACCAGCTTGGGGTTAGCAATCGCGATCGCCTTGGCGAGCCTCCTCTACGACAGCTTCAGCAAACACGACACCTGGCTCGGCCCCGTCAACATGGGACTGTGCCGAGGCATGAACTGGCTCCTAGGAGCCAGTGCCCTTCCCCTAGCTGTCGAACATAGCTGGTACTTGGCTCTCATTCCTATCCTTTACATTGCAGCGATCACGGCGATCAGTCAGGGAGAAGTGAACGGTGGCAATCGCACCACCGGATGGGTTGCGTTGGGATTCATCGCAGTCGTTCTTGCCAGCCCCCTCTTGCTCGCCCGGCTTTCGAGCTTCACGCTGCTCGGCGCGCTTCCTTTCGTGGGTTTGCTGGCATGGCGAGTCATCCCACCCTTCTGGAAAGCCAGCCAGTCCCCCGAGCCTGAAGTCATTCGGTCAGCAGTCAAGGCTGGAATTTTGTCGCTGGCCATTTTAGATGCGGCGATCGCTTCGGGTTTTGCTGGTAGCGCGTACGGTCTCGCTCTCCTTTGCCTGTTGCCCCTCTCGATGGGCTTAGCTCGACTCTTTGCCGTGACGTAGTGCCCTGCCGGGCGAATCGCGCATTACAGATGTCATCTCCGATCCCCCATATTTAGAGACTTAGAACCATGCAGAATTTAAATATCCCCCCCATTCAACAGCGATTTTCCGTCACGTTTAACTACGACGTCCATTTCACGACAGGTCTCTTCCAACTGGACAACCCCTTGTTGGCGAATGTCGTTTTGCCTCCAGGAGAGCTAGGACCCAAGAAAATTGCCTTTGTCATTGATGCAGGTGTCCTGGAACACCATCCTCAATTAAACGATCGCATCGCGGCCTACGCTCGTCATCACGACGAACGTCTGACTCTCGTGGCGCCTCCCCTAGTGGTTCCGGGTGGCGAAGCCGTTAAAATCGATCCGTCTTTAATCGATCGATTGCATGCCGCGATTGACTCCGCTGGTTTGTGCCGTCACTCCTATCTCATCGCGATCGGTGGGGGCTCCATGCTGGATATGGCGGGTTATGCCGCTGCGACAGCACACCGGGGCATTCGCATCATTCGCGTGCCTACAACTGTGCTGGCTCAGAACGACGCTGGTATCGGCGTGAAAAACGGGATTAATGCCTTTGGCAAAAAGAATTTTCTCGGCACGTTCAAACCGCCTTATGCAGTGCTCAACGATTTCGAGTTTTTGCACACTCTCGACGATCGCGACTGGCGTTCGGGTATTGCCGAAGCCGTTAAAGTGGCTCTGATTAAAGACCCCGACTTTTTTGCCGAGATCTCGACCCTGGCGGAAGCGCTTGCCAATCGCGACATGGCTGCGATGCAACAACTGATCGTTCGCTGCGCGCAGTTGCATCTCAACCACATTGCCACCAGTGGCGACCCGTTCGAGTTGGGCTCGTCTCGCCCCCTCGATTTTGGCCACTGGTCCGCCCACAAGCTAGAACAACTGACCGATTACGCTCTCAGACATGGCGAAGCTGTAGCGATCGGGATTGCCTTGGATGCGACCTACTCCTATTTGCTGGGATGGCTGACCTGGCGCGATTGGGGGGCCATCCTCGGAACGCTGCAGAGATTGGGCTTCGTGCTTTACGTGCCGGAACTAGCAGAAGGGAGTGATTCACTCGAACATCCCGGCTGCATTTTTCGCGGCCTGAACGAGTTCCGCGAACACCTAGGGGGGCAACTGACGCTCATGCTGCTGCAAGGCATTGGTACTGGAGTGGAAGTCCACGAGGTCGATCTCGACCTGTACCGCAAAGCGATTGCTATGGTAAGCCAGTGGGATCGGTCGTCGCTATTGACGAGGCAGGCTTCGTGAAGCTCGAAGGTCGTTATCCAGAGCTACATCTCACCTACTGCACCAACATTCATCCTGGAGAGACGTGGGAGGACGTGTTTGCCAATCTGCAAAGGCATCTGCCCGCGCTCAAAGCTCGGTTGGCTCCCGACGTTCCTTTTGGCGTGGGGCTGCGTTTGGCAAATATAGCAGCAGCTGAGTTGTTACAGGGCGATCGCCTCGTGCAGTTCCGGCAGTGGCTCGACCGCGAAAACCTCTATGTTTTCACGCTCAACGGCTTTCCGTACGGCAGTTTTCACCACCAAGTCGTCAAAGATCGCGTCTACGCTCCGGACTGGACGGAGGTCGAACGCCTGGAATACACCCTCAGGTTGACCGAGATATTGGCGGCACTGCTGCCCGCAGGCATGGATGGCGGCATTTCCACCGTGCCACTGTCCTACAAACCGTGGTGGTCTCGGTCGGAGGATGCCGATACGGCTTTTCGCAGTAGCAGCCTCAACTTGGCTCGACTGGCGTTAGAGATGGCTCGCATCGAGCGAGACAGCGGTACGTGGCTCCACGTCGACCTGGAACCCGAGCCCAATGGGGCGATCGAGAACGCATCTGAAACCGTCGAATTTTTCCAATCTTGGTTGTTGCCGGTCGGGGGAATGTGGTTAGCCGAGCAGCTAGGGTGCTCTCGTCAACAGGCAGAAGCGCTGCTCCTTCGCCACGTGAACGTTTGCTATGATACCTGTCACTTTGCGCTCGAGTACGAAGAGCCGGCCGAGGCGATCGCGCATTTGCAAGCTGCTGACATCCGCATCGGTAAGGTGCAAATTAGCTCGGCCTTGCGCGTTGACATGCCAACGGACATTGCAGCTCGACAAACTGTAGTGGAGCGGCTACGACCCTTTGCCGAGTCTACCTACCTCCACCAGGCGATTGCGCGGCAACCGGATGACACGCTTTCGCGCTACGTCGATCTCGATGCCGCCTTACCCAACCTCTTGAGCGGCGATGCGGTGGAATGGCGGATTCACTTCCACGTCCCCATCTTTTTACAGGACTATCAAATTTTGCAGTCAACCCAAGATCACATCTCGGGCGTCATCGAGCTGCTAGGCGATCGTTTTTCTTGCCACCATCTTGAAATTGAAACCTATACCTGGGACGTCCTTCCAGCTGCTATGAAGCAGGACATTCAACTGTCCATTCAAAGAGAGTACGAATGGGTTCTGGAGGCACTCTCTCACGAGCAAAGTCTCGCCGCCTAATTGCTGTTCTGAGTTCGTCGTCGTTCGGCATTGAACCGTGAAAAAAACCGTCGTTCTGAACGTTGTGGGCCTGACTTCCAACTTGATAGGCGCTCACACCCCTCGGTTGGCACATTGGGCAGCCAAAGGTCAAACAGCCCATATTTCTCCAGTCATTCCTGCCGTGACCTGTTCGGCGCAAAGCACCTATCTAACGGGTAAGTGGCCTTCCGAACACGGCATCGTCGCAAACGGTTGGTATTTCCGCGATGTATGCGAAGTCAAACTGTGGCGACAGGCAAATTCGCTAGTGCAAACTCCGAAACTATGGGACGTAGCTCGCGAGCTCGACCCCACCTTTACCTGCGCTAATCTGTTTTGGTGGTACAATATGCACTCTTCGGTGGATTATGCCGTTACCCCTCGGCCCATGTATCCCGCCGACGGACGCAAACTCCCCGATATTTACACCGAACCCGCAGACTTACGACCTCAACTTCAAACCGAGTTAGGCCCCTTTCCCCTGTTTAACTTCTGGGGACCGAACACGTCAGTTGCCTCCAGCCAATGGATCGCCGATTCAGCCAAGTGGACGGAGCAGCGTTTCGACCCGACGCTAACGCTCGTATATCTACCTCATCTCGATTACTGTCTGCAAAAGTTCGGCCCCGACCCCGAAGCGATCGCGACCGATCTGCAAGAAATCGACGAAGTCTGCGGCAATCTCATCGAGTTTTATGAAGCAGGCGGTGCCCAGGTCGTGGTGCTCTCAGAATACGGCATTACCCGCGTCAATCGTCCCATTCATATCAATCGCCTGTTGCGGGAACGGGGATTCATTGCGGTGCGCGAGGAACTGGGGCTAGAACTGCTCGACCCCGGTGCTAGCGAAGCGTTTGCTGTCGCCGACCACCAAATCGCTCATGTTTATATCAACAATCCTGAAGTGCTGCCCAAAGTCAAAGCTCTGTTGGAGGCTACTGACGGCATCGACATCGTGTTGGACGAGCAAGGCAAACGGGACTATCACCTCGATTGCGATCGCTCGGGAGAGCTAGTGGCCATCTCTGAGCCAGATGCGTGGTTCACCTACTACTATTGGCTGGACGATCGCAAAGCGCCTGACTTCGCTCGCACAGTCGACATTCACCGCAAGCCAGGCTATGACTCCGGATCGACAAACATCTCAACGGGGTCATAGCC